>CANROZ010000036.1 GCA_947632365.1 uncultured Oscillospiraceae bacterium | reverse complement strand
GTGGGCTGGACGGCGGAGGAGTTCGGCGAGCGCATCGGCGTGACCCGCCAGACCATCAACAACATCGAGAGCGGCCGCAGCCGCCTCACGAAGACCCAGTACATCGCCATGCGCAGCGTGCTGGACGCGGAGATGCTCCAGTCGCCGGAGGACACCGAGATGCTGCGCATACTGCTGGACGCGCTGGTGGACCACCCGGAGGATTACAGCGCCGAGGAGCTGGAGCGGATCACGGAGAAGGCCAACATGCTGGCCCCCTCCATCCTGGCGGGCACCACCACCCGGGACAAGGTCTCCAAGCAGTGGCTGAAGGACGTGGGGGCCCTGGCCGGGCTCAGCGCCGGGGCGCTGCTGGGCGCGCTGGGCGTGGGCGTGGGCCTGAGCTCCTGGCTGGGCAAGGCCATCTCCGGCGGGCGGATACGGAGAAAGTGACAGTTGAAAGGAGCGCCATGGAAAAATTCACACCCTACACCAAGCTCTCGAAAAAGAAAAAGCGGGAGCTGGATGCCAAAAGGCGCGGCACATGGACCATCAGCCCGGTGACCCGCGTGCCCGCCAATCCCCGGGCGTACAACAGAAGCAAGGCACGGAAATGGAGCGACGACAGTTCCCCTTCCGTGCCTTTGTCGTACTTCCCTGCCGCCGCTCCCGCGAAGGCCCAGCAAGGTAAAGCCATAGAGATTTCACTCCCTGGCTTTACCTCATATTACATAGCCACACCGTTTCGGCGTCACCCCACATAATGCAGAGTGCTATCTATAAAAACTATATATTATATCCCATGTAGGGTTCCGCTTTACAAGGAACGTATTCTTCTCTATTGATTCTACTTAACAGCCATCGAAGCTGATTATCCAGTTCATCTATAAATACGCGGTAGACCACAATCATCTTTGAGTCTTGGCCAACAATTACATCGGTCTTATAATACTTCTGTTGAATTTCATCTACAAATCCAATCATCGCAGCCACATTACCATTCTCGGCTTGCATAAAGCTACGAAAATGATATGCTTTCTCGGCTATACATTTATGATACTCTTGTATCGTGGAATGTATTCTATTATATATTTCTTCTCTCAACGAATCGTTTGAAACTAAAAAATCAAGTTCCCCGTATGTGCTTTCCAATTCCCATTTGCTCTGTTCTGCGATCAAAATATACGTTTCCATTGTGTCTATTAGTTTTTCTCGGTAGGATGCAGTAACACGCTCAAACTCCTGTTGGGCGAATTGAGAATACTCAGGTTCAGGAATATCAACCGCTATCTTCCATTCAGCATTCATATACTCAAACAAGGCTTTCTTTGCAGGAAAAGACTTATTAAAAATATTCCGCGTTTCGCTAAAATACGCTTTCACGAGTTCTAACGGTTCATGCACAACAAAGTATTGCGCTTTTGAATATATATTATATAAATTTTCCGCAGCACGATAATATCTCTCCAGCGTATCTCTTTTTGCTGAAAAATACTCTACTAGGGACATAAGGAATCCAAGCGCTGCACTTCCGAATAACGCAAAAGAAAGGTTCATCCAAAACTCCATGTATTTGCAAATGAAGTTAAAGTAGAAAGCACCAGCAAGTGATATGAGGGTGATGGAGAATGTAATAACAACTAACCATTTCTTTTCTTTCATACTACCCTCCTGTGTAGATTTATCGGAAACCGTTTATTGGGGCATTACACATCAATTCAACACATCAAAATCTGTGTTATGGGGCTCCAGACCATCAGGCCTAGTTTCTTCTTTTGTGATTTTGCGGAGAAGGCACTTCTCTTTCCTTGACAAGAATATCTCGTCAACCGATTTCATTTCTCGTGCGCTCCCTTCGCGTCCCGGACCATCTGTGCCAGCTTGTCTCGGTCCCAGAGCCATACGCCAGTAGCCGTGGCAGCTTCAACCGCTCCCTTCGTGAAATAACGGTTGGTCATCACGACGGCGATGTCGCATCCGTACACAGCCCGGCCAGTAGTAGCCTCCTGCACAGGTTTGTTGCCAAGGTCATGTGAGTAGCACTTGCACTGGATACCATAGTACAAACCGTCCTTATAGGCCAACACGTCAATGCCCTGGTCGTTGCTGCCGGGCGTGACCGATACGTCGGTGAAACCGTTCCGCCGGAGCAACCGCGCACACCAATGCTCAAAATCGTGGCCGTCCATTTCGTCAATCGAAGTGGATAGCATAATCGTCTGTTCTTCCTCTATTGCATCAATTGAAGAAGATTGTGTACCCATCTGCTTTTTCTCTGTATCTTTCTTACGGAGCGACGACAATAGCAGAATTAATGCTCCGACGATAAGTGCTACCCACCAATATTGTATCACTAGTAAAAAAATAATAAAGATCGAGCCTAAAACATATACCACTTTCAACCACTCCCGATTTGAATATAACACACCCACACAAAACAAATCAAGATTTCCGTCTAGTGGTGAGGCGATATGTCGGAACCTCTTGACAAACATAAAATTGAAATATCGTCCTCCAGCTACGAAAGAGCGCGCCCCTGGCTCCCGCGAAAGCCCAGCAAAGCACCCGCATCCCGAAACGGGTTGGTAGCGAAACAAAGCCGCAGCGAGGGCGCTTGCAACCGAGCAGGCGACTTGAGCGTGACCCGTTTCGGAAAAGGAAGAAGCGCCTTGACCGATGGAAGAACCCCGCTTGCGGGGGGTCTGACATCTTCAAGGCGCTTCTGACGTGGTGGAGCTGAGGGGGATCGAACCCCTGTCCGAAAGCACTTCAGCGGAACTTTCTCCGGGCGCAGGCAGTCATTTTGCGCTTACGCGCCATTCCCTTTCCCGGCGCAGGCCGTCACGCGGTACGGGTCAGGTAGCTTCATGATGCATGGTGCGCTCAAAGCTTTGCGCACGCACGGACGCTGCTAGTCGACGCCCAGGTCCCGGGCCGCAGCGCTCCCGGGCTGGACGGGCCTGCCTTAGGCGGCGGCCAGAACGGTGTTGTCGTTCTCAGTTAATTTAAAGGTTCCCAGTTTTATGGATGTCCGGGTCATCCGCCCGCTTATTCCGCCCCCACGCCCCCGTCGAAACCATTGCAGCCCCGCGGAGCGCGCCCGCCTCTGGAAGGGCGCGCAAGCATGAGAACGAACTAGTAAATCTTTATGCCTTTTTGGGAGGAGGATAATCCTGTCCAAAGGTATCCACGGTGACCTTCTGCATGACCTGGGGGGTCAGGGGCTTATCGCCCCATCCGGTCTTGGAAGCGGCGATCTTATCCACCACGTCCATGCCCTCCAGCACCTGGCCGAAGGCGGCGTACTGCCCGTCCAGATGGGGGGCATCGTCGTGCATGATGAAAAACTGGCTCCCGGCGGAATCCGGGTCCATGGCCCGGGCCATGCTCAGCACGCCCCGGGTGTGGCGCAGATCGTTGGTGTAGCCGTTGGCGGTGAACTCACCGGGGATGGAGTACCCCGGGCCTCCGGTGCCGTTGCCCTGGGGGCAGCCGCCCTGGATCATGAAGCCGGGGATCACCCGATGGAAGATCAGGCCGTTATAAAACCCCTTCTGCACGAGGGAGATGAAGTTATCGACCGTATTGGGCGCGATCTCGGGATAGAGCTCCGCCTTGATGACGCCGCCGTCATGCATCCGGATGGTCACGATGGGATTTTTCATGCGTTTGCCTCCTTGAATTTCCGGTCCATCTCCCGGCGGGCGCTCTTTTCCGCCGCGTCGTCCCGTTTGTCGTAGAGCTTTTTGCCCTTGCACAGGCCCAGCTCCACCTTCACCAGACTGTCCTTGAAGTACAGGCTCAGCGGCACCAGCGCCAGCCCCTCCTGCTGCGCCTTGGCGCCCAGGCGGATGATCTCCCGCTTGTGCATCAAAAGGCGGCGGTCCCGGTCCGGGTCCGCGTTGAAGAAGCTGCCCTGCTTGTAGGGGCTGATGTGCATGCCCTTCACCCAGAGCTCGCCGTTCTTCACCCGGGCGTAGCAGTCCTTCAGGTTCAGGGTCCCGGCCCGGATGGATTTGACCTCCGTGCCCGTGAGCTCTATGCCCGCCTCGTAGCGGTCCAGGATAAAGTAGTCGTGGCGCGCCTTGCGGTTGTCCGCGATGGTCTTTGTGCCCTGCCCCTTGACTGACACAGCTCTCACCTCTTTGGGACGTGATGGACTTTCTCAGGTAGTCATTATAACTTATCTTTCCCGTTTTGGCAAACAGTTCCCGCAAGAGTTCAAAATAAGTTCACAACCAATATACCGCCGCCCTACCGCGAAAAATAGCGGCGCAGGTCGGCCAGGGCGGCGCCCCGCAGAAGAGTCATGCCCTGCTCGTCGGCGTGGCGCTCCCAGTCCGCCGACACGGCCCGCTCCTGCCCGTATTCCCACAGAGCGGGCGGCGCTGAGGTCCGGTCCACGGTCAGCAGATACCCCTCCGGCAGCGCGTAGAGCGAGCTCTCCCCGTCGCCGCAGGCAAACGCCCCCGCCAGCAGCGACTCCAGCTCCCCGAACCAAAACCCCAGTATGGCCCGGCCCGGTCGGGCGATAATCAGCGTGTCCTGTTCCGTCCGGAAGCACTCCGCCTCCGTCTCCGGCCAGGGCGCCAGGCCCCGCTCCTCCAGCGTCTGCCGCACCAGCGCCAGCAGCTCCCGCCGCCCGGGCGGCGCCTCCCGGCTGATCCAGATGGATACCAGCTTATCCGTGGCCTCGATCGTCCTCATATGTACCCCTTTCCTGCGGACCCACGGTCCCCAGGCGATTATACGCCAGAAATATGTCCCGCGCCTAGAATAAAAATGTGGTAATTTGCCGAGGAAAGTGCTATACTGGTCCAGACAGGATATTATGTAACCTATTTTGGGGAGGTGCCTGCCATGGATTATTCAGAAAAACCCCTGCGTCGGGTCAGCACCTATCAGGGCGTGGTGGTGGATGTGACGGAGGATATCGTCCAGCTGTCCAACGGCGCCACCAGCGTGCGGGAGGTGGTCCATCACCCGGGCGGGGTATGCGTGGCGGCGGTGGACGCGGCAGGCAACGTGGCTCTGGTGCGCCAGTACCGCTACCCCTTCGCCCAGCATCTGGTGGAGCTGCCCGCTGGCAAGCTGGAGAAGGGCGAGGACCCCTTTGACGCGGTGAAGCGTGAGCTGAGCGAGGAGACCGGACTGGAGGCGGAGCACTGGACAGACCTGGGAGCCATCTATGTCTCCCCCGGCATCTCCACGGAAAAACTTTACCTCTACCTGGCCACCGATCTGCGCCAGGGCCAGGCCCATCCCGACCCCAACGAGTTTCTGGACGTACAGTGGATGCCCCTGGAAAAGCTGGTGGAGCTGGTCAGCGGCAGCGCGGTTCAGGACGCCAAGACCGTGGTGGGCGCCCTCAAAGCCGCTGCCGTGCTCAAAAGGAATTGATTTTCGGGCCGCGATGTGATAGAATATAGTGACTTTTTGTTTGGCTCGACGATAATGATTATCGCAAGGCGAAAACGAATGTTTTCGCTGCCAAACGACACCTTTGGCAGCAAATGATCCAAGGATCATTTGCGCGATGCTCATTGTAATGAGTATCTGGCAAAACAGCTATGCTGTTTTGCTAAGCCGCAAAGCGGCTGGCGCAACGCCTTACGGCGTTTCGCCTTCAGATAATCATTATCGACAGAGAGAGAAGCAGATTACATATATCAGGAGCTTGTATGGAAAAATATGTCATCCGCGGCGGCAAACCGCTGCACGGTGAGATCGAGATATCCGGTGCAAAGAACGCGGCTGTGGCCATCATTCCCGCGGCGCTGATGGTCCGTGGCGTGTGTCGGCTGGAGAACCTGCCCGAGATCAGCGACACCGACACGCTGCTGCACATCCTCACCTATCTGGGCGCGGACGTGCGCATGATCAACCGCTCCACCGTGGAGCTGGACTGTACCCATGTGCAGATGGACTCCCTGCCGGAGGAGATGTGGAACATGACCCGGAAGATACGGGCCAGCTACTATCTCATCGGGGCCATGCTGGGCCGCTTTGGCCGGGCCCGCACCACCATGCCTGGCGGCTGCAACTTCGGCGTGCGCCCCATCGACCAGCACATCAAAGGCCTGACCGCCCTGGGGGCGGACATCCGCATGGCGGGCGGCTTCATCAACGCCACGGCCAGCGACGGCCGTCTCAAGGGCGGCACGGTGTATCTGGATAAGGTCTCCGTGGGCGCCACCATCAACATCATGATCGCCGCCGCCACCGCCGAGGGGCGCACCGTGATCGAGAATGTGGCCCGGGAGCCCCACATCGTGGACCTGGCCAACTTCCTCAACTCCATGGGCGCGGACGTGCGGGGCGCGGGCACCGATGTGATCAAGATCCGGGGCGTGCGGGAGCTGCACGGCGGCTCCTACACCCTGATCCCCGACCAAATCGAGGCCGGGACCTATATGACGGCGGTGGCCGCCGTAGGCGGGGCCGTCCGGCTGTCCAACGTCATCCCCAAGCATCTGGAGTGCATCTCCACCAAGCTGCGGGAGATGAACGTGGAGGTGGAGGAGGGCGACGATTACGTCCTGATCCGCCGGGACGGGCCGCTGCACCACACCAATGTGAAGACCAAGCCCTATCCGGGCTTCCCCACTGACATGCAGCCACAGATGACCGCCGTGCTGTGCTGCGCCCCCGGCGTGAGCGTGGTGACGGAGGGCGTGTGGAACAACGGCCGCTTCAAATATGTGGCCGAGCTGAAAAAGATGGGCGCCAACATCGAGGTGGACGACCAGTCCGCCTTCATCCAGGGCGTGGAGCAGCTCACAGGCGCAACCGTGAAGGCCTGCGATCTGCGGGCCGGGGCCGCCATGGTCATCGCCGGGCTCTCCGCCCAGGGCGTCACCAAGGTGGAGGACGTGGTCTACATCGAGCGGGGCTATCAGGACATCGTGGGCAAGTTCCGGGCCCTGGGCGCGGACATCACCTGCATCGACGAGCCCGAGGAGACAGAGGCCGACCTGTCTGGTCGGAAGATCGGATGAAGCTCATCATTTTCGCCAGCGGCTCCACTGGCAACTGCGCCCTCATCCAGGGCGGCGGACAGAACATCTTGCTGGACGCGGGCATCTCCGCCCGGCGCATCTGCGACTGTCTGGAGCGGGAGGACGTCGATCCGGCGGAGCTGGACGGCATCTTCATCACACACGAACACACAGACCACGTCTCAGGGCTGACCATTTTTACGAAGCAGCATCCTACGGCGGTCTATGCCCCTGGGATGACGGCTGACGCGCTGCGTCGGTCCTTTCCGGGGGTCCGTCCGTTTTTGGAGCAGATCGCACCGGAGCAGACGCTGTCGGTGGGCGACCTGACCGTCACGGCCTTCCCCACCAGCCACGACGCCGCGGAGAGCGTGGGCTATCGTTTCGAGGCCGACGGCGCCGTGCTCACCTGCGCCACGGACACGGGCTGCGTCACCGACGGCATGCTCCGCTATTTCCGGGGCGCGGACGCCGCGCTCATCGAGGCCAACCACGACCTCACCATGCTGATGAACGGCCACTATCCGGCCTATCTGAAAAAGCGCATCCTCTCCGACAAGGGCCACCTGTCCAACGCCGAGTGCACATGGCTCGCCGCCGTGCTGGCCAAGCAGGGCACCGGGCGCATCGTGCTGGGGCACCTGTCCCGGAACAACAACATCCCCGGCCTGGCCCGGCGCACCGTGGGCCGGGCCCTGCAGGGGTACGACACGGAGCTTTTCGTGGCCCCGGCCTTTGGCCGCCTGGCCATCGAGGTGGAGCCGTGCTCCACCTGACCGTGCTCTGCCAGGGCCGTCTGAAGGAGCCTTATTTCATCGCCGCCTGTCAGGAGTACCTCAAACGCCTGGGCGCCTACTGCAAGGCGGAGGTGGTGGAGCTGGCCGAGGATGGGGACATAGCCGCCCGCATCCCCAAGGGGGCCTATGTGACCGCGATGTGCATCGAGGGGCAGAAGCTCTCCAGCCCGGCGCTGGCCCGGAAACTGGAGGACCTGGCCAACCAGGGTGTGAGCCGCCTTTGCTTTCTCATCGGCGGATCCGAGGGGCTTGCAGAGGACGTGAAAAAGCGGGCGGATCTGCGGCTCTCCATGTCGGATATGACCTTTCCCCACCACCTGGCCCGGGTGATGGTGCTGGAGCAGCTCTATCGGGCGCTCTCCATCAACGCGGGGTCCAAGTATCACAAATGAGGTGAACGCCATGAGCTGGGGACTGCATGAATACGGAAAGGAATACGACGCCTGGCCCAAGGGGCCGGACGGCGAGCCGGAGGAACCTGCGTTTCTCACCAACTGCTCCCAGATCGACATGCAGTCGGACATGCTCCGGAACATGCTGGGCGCCTACGGCATCCCCAGCACCGCCCGCTATCCCGGCGACGGCGCCTTTGGCAAGGTGATGATCGGCATGAGCGGCAGCGGGGTGGATATTTTTGTACCCAAAAGCCTCCTGGAGGACGCCAGGGAGCTATTGAAAGGAGTGGCTGAAGATGACCAACTACAGGAAGGAATATGAGCGCTGGCTGGACAGCCCTGCTCTTTCCGACGAGGAGTGGCATGAGCTGGACGCCATCCGCAGCGACGACGATGAGATCAAGAGCCGCTTTCGCGGCCCGCTGGAGTTCGGCACCGCCGGGCTGCGGGGCGTGATGGGCGCGGGCCTGGCCCGCATGAACATCCACGTGATCCGCTGGGCCACCCAGGCCTTCGCCTCGCTGATCGTGGCGGAGGGCGACGAGGCCCGGAAGAAAGGCGTGGTCATCGCCCACGACTGCCGCATCAACTCCCCGGAGTTTGCCCGGGAGGCGGCCTGTGTGTGCGCGGCCAGCGGCATCCACGTGCGGCTGTTCGAGTCCCTGCGGCCCACCCCGGAGCTGAGCTTCGCGGTGCTGCACTACGGCGCCACGGCGGGCATCAACATCACCGCCAGCCACAACCCCAAGGCCTACAACGGCTATAAGGTCTACTGGTCCGACGGCGCCCAGCTGCCGCCCCATCACGCCGAGGTGGTGGCCAAGAACATGGCCGACATCGACATCTTCACAGGCGTGACGGCCATGGACTTCGACGAGGCGGTCTCCAAGGGCCTCATCGAGTACCTGGGGGCTGAGACCGACGAGGCCTTTCTGGAGAACGTGATGGCCCAGGCCATCGATCCGGACGCGGTGAAAGCCGTAGCGGAGGACTTCCAGGTGGTCTACACCCCCTTCCACGGGGCGGGCCACATCCTGGTGCCCGAGGCGCTGCGCCGTCTGGGGCTGAAGCACATCCACCCCGTGCCGGAGCAGATGGTCATCGACGGCTCCTTCCCCACGGTGGAGAGCCCCAACCCGGAGAACCCGGAGGGCTTCTATCTGGCGGTGGACCTGGCCAAGAAGGTCAACAGCGACCTGATCATCGGCACCGACCCGGACTCCGACCGGGTGGGCGTCATGGCCCGGGGCAAGGACGGTGAGTTTCACACCATTACCGGCAACCAGATGGGCGCGCTGCTGGCCGATTACGTCATCACCGCCCGGCAGGCCAACGGCACCATGCCGGAAAAGCCCGTCATCCTCTCCACCATCGTGTCCACCAGCATGACCCGGGCCATCTGCGAGGCCAACGGCGTTGCCTACGGTGAGACCTTCACGGGCTTCAAGTTCATGGCGGAGCGGCTGGCCTCCTACGCGGCGGCGGGCACCGGGGAGAAGTACCTGATGGCCTTTGAGGAGAGCTACGGCTACATGATGGGCGACTACGTCCGGGACAAGGACGCGGTCACCGCCTCCATGATGATCGCCGAGATGGCCGCCCACTACTACCAGAAGGGTATGACCCTGCTGGACGCCATCGACGCGCTGTATGAGAAATACGGCTTCTTCGGCGAGAAGACCGTGAACGTATACATGGAGGGCGTGGATGGGCCCGAGCGCATGGCGGCGCTCATGACCAGGCTGCGCACCGATCCGCCCTCGGAGCTGGCGGGCCAGCGCGTGGTCCGCATGCGGGACTACAAGGACGGCACCGTCTCCGTGCCCGGCCTGGGCGCGGTGGGCAAGACGCCCCTGTCCGGCTCCAACGTGCTGTATTTCGAGCTGGAGGCGGACACCAATTTCGTCATCCGTCCCTCCGGCACCGAGCCGAAGATCAAGATCTATATCCTGGCCCGGGGCAAGGAGCGCGCCGAGTGCCAGGCCCGGGTAGACGCCTGCGCCGCCGCCGCGGAGGCCCTGGGAAAGGAGTGACCCTCCCCTGGCTATGAAACGATCCATCAGCATTCTTCTGGCACTGTGTATCCTCTTTTCCTTGACCGTCCCCGCCCTGGCCGTTACCGAGGGTGAGCAGCGGGTGGTGGTGGGCGCCGACCTCTCCGAGCAGGATGTGCTGGCGGTCTACGGCATGTTCGGCCTGACCCGGGGCAGCGTGACGGAGCTGACCGTCACCAACGCCGAGGAGCGGGATTATCTGGAGGGCCTGGTGAGCGAGGACATCATCGGCCACAACAGCATCTCCTGCGTGTACATCCGCACCCTGGCGGCGGGCTCCGGTGTGAGCGTGAGCTGCTCCAACATCACCTGGTGCACGGAGGATATGTACCGGGCCGCCCTCACGACCGCTGGCATCTCCGACGCGGAGGTGAAGGTGGCCGCCCCCTTCGGCGTGTCCGGCACCGCCGCCCTCACAGGCATCTACAAGGCCTACGAGAGCATCACAGGCGTGCAGCTGCAATCTGAGGCCAAGACCGCCGCCACCGACGAGCTGGTCATCACCGCAGAGCTGGCCGACCAGATCAACGACATCGACGCGGTGGCCATCGTGGGCGACTTGAAGCTCATCCTGGACGAGACCCAGAACATGAGCGACGACGAGCTGCGCAGCCAGATCACGACCATCGCCTCCCAGTATGGCTACTCCCTGAACGAGGATACCGTGTCCCAGCTGGTACGTCTGTGCCGCACCCTGGAGGGACTAGACGCCGGGCAGCTGCAAGAGAAGGTGGAGCAGTTCAAATCCACCCTCTCCAGCGTGACCCAGTACGCCCAGCAGTTACAGGGCATGGGCGCCAAGATATCCGCCTTCTTCGACGGCATCGCGGACTTCTTTAAAGGACTCTTCAACTGAGTCGATCAAATGCAAGCATTTGATCGAGAAGGCTGCGGCCCGCTGCAGCGCACGAAAAGCCCGACTCGAAAGAGTTGGGCTTTCGCACGTTTGTGGGCCGTAAAGAATGATTTCCGAGGCGCATGTCCCCGGAAATCATATCCCACTTCTTTGCGCCTGCGGGCGCAAACTCTGCGAGGCCAATGCCTTATATCAAGCAATGTCTGTTACTGTGCCAATAAAGATCGGCACGCTGTTCTCGCAGTCCATGAGCACATAGAGGAACGGGCGGTCCAGATGGACCGTCTCCGTGGGCCCCAGCAGCCCCGCTGCCCGCACCTCCACGGCGGTGGCCGCCCCGGCCTGGGTGCCCTGCTCGTCCACGTTGATGAAGGTCTTGTGCATCACCCGGCTCACGTACAGGTTCCCGTCCTCATACCGTCCCAGGCGGGAGAAGTCGGCCCTGTCCCGGTCAAAGGCGTCCGTCACGCCCATGGCCGCCAGCGTCCGGCTCAGCTCCGCGCCGTACTCGGCGGAGAATTTGGGGATTGCCGCGTCCACGAACACATCCTCCTGCACCCCGGTGAGAAGCGCCCGCAGCCGCTCCCCGGTGAGAGAGGCCACATAGTCCTCCAGGGTCGTCCCCTCCTCCGGCAGCAGCGCCGCGAAGGCATAGCCCCGGCCCTCATAGTACTTGATAAAGCCCGTGGCCTGCTCATCCCGGATGTACCCCAGCTCCGTGGAGAACATCATCTCCGCGTCCCGCTGCTGGCCGTCCCCGGTGGTGAAAGTCCCAGACTGGACCTGGTCGGCCCGGTATATCTCCTCCCACACCCCGTCAAAGCTCAGGGCGTTGACGAGATAGGCCATGGCGTCGGCGGGCACCTCGTCGATGATCTGCTGGATGCGCCCAGCGGTGTTCTCCTTCACCCAGCCGTTGATCTCGTCGGCCAGGGCCGGGTCGAAAGCCACTTCCCGCACCGCCGCGTTATAATAGGTCCCGTTGGTCTGAAGAAAATCCCGCTCCACCGTGAGGCCCGGGTCCGCGTTCAGCCAGATGCCGTTGGCCAGATGGACGCTGCCCCCTTCGGCCTCCGGCAGGCCCTTGCCATAGGCATAAAACCACGCGTTCAGGCTCTCCAGGTCCGCGCCGAAGGCCCCCTCCAGCTGGGCCAGGGTATCCCCTGCCGCACCGTTGGCCGTCATAGCCAGGGCCTCCAGCACGGACAGAGGCGAGACCAGGGTGTTGCCCCCGTCCAGGCAGCCCCGGAGCAGCGCTAGGCCAAACCCCGTCACCGCCCCCGCGGTCCCGCCGTCCGGCGCGCCTGTGACCTGGGGCACCTCAGCCGTTATATCCGCCATCAGATCGACCCCCTGGCTCTCCTCCGCCACCGGGGCGGGCGGCTGGATCTCCCCCTGGTCCTTTTTCTGCGCCCCGCAGCCGGACAGCAGCACCAGGGCCAGCACCAATGCAAACACGCGCTTCATACGAACGCCTCCTTATTCTCATTGTACCCATAGGACGGCGTTTTTACAAAAAAGTTCCCCGCTCTCGCGGGGAACCTGCATCTATTCACAGTCCAGCACGATCTTGAACGTGCCGGGCGTGTCGTCCAGCGCCAGCCTGAACGCCTTTTTGTACTCCGCCAGCGGGAAGTGGTGGCTCACAAAGCCGTCCACGGTGTATCGGCCGTCCCGTATCCATTCCTGGACCAGGTCGAAGGTATATATCTTTCGCCCCTCCCAGGTCTCCATGCCGTGAGAATCGACGCCGATCACCGTCAATTCCTGCCACCAGACTGGGGTCTCGTCGTACTTCACCGCGTTCATGTGGTGGCCCACCTTCACAAAGGTGCCCCGGGCCCGGAGAAGGCGCACACCCAGGGTGTTGGCCCAGCCCCCGCCGATGCAGTCATAGGCCCGGTCGAAACCGCCGAAGAAAAATCGGTTCTTTTTGCTCATGCCCTGATATACCGGACTGCCGCCGCAGGCAGCTGAGGCAGCCTCCAGCGCGTCGCCTGTGAGTATGTGATCCGCTCCCAGACGCAGGGCAAAGTCCAGCTTCGCCTTCGTGCGGCTCATGGCCCACACCTCGCAGTCCGGCCGGATCACCTTCAGCGCCTGGACAATGGCCAGTCCGATCACGCCGCAGCCCATGACCAGCACCTTCTCGCCCGCCTTCGGCGGGCTCATCAGCACCGCATGCACCGCCACCGCTGCTGGCTCGATCATCACCGCCTGGTCCACCGTGAGCGACGGAAGGACCTTATAGAGCTGCTGCTGGGGCGCGATGAAGCTGTCCGACCATCCGGCGCCAGTCCAGGGCAGGTCGAACCGGGACTTGGCGCCGTAATTTTCACAGATGCTGTAGTTGCCCGCCGCGCAGTTGGGGCATCGGGGCAGGTCCTTGTTGTCGCAGCCGGACATATAGGCCCGGATCCCCACGCGGTCCCCCACCTGCACATCCGTCACGGCGGCGCCCGCCTCCACCACCACGCCAACGTTCTCATGGCCCAGGAAGGTCTTGCGGCTGGCCGGAATGGGCTCCAGGGCGGAATCGGTCCCGGTAGTGGCCTTAAAGAAGCTCACGTCTGTGCCGCATACGCCGCAGGCGATGTTCTTCACCCGCACCCAGTTGTCCGCAGGCAGGGGCGGGTCGGGGATATCCGTTTTGAATTTCACCGCGTTGATGCCCGTGAACAGCAGTCCCCGGGTGACCCTGGACCGGGCCGCCGCCTTGGTGGCCAGCACACGGGGGATATCCTTGTCAAAGTATATGGTCTTCATAGCTGTCCTCTCCCGCGCTTGATACCCGAATATCATAGCAGATTTTTCGGGACAAGTAAAGCGGGATGCCACGACGCCTGCTGTCGGCTCTCTACTCTATGGTGAGCTCTACGCGGCCGGAGAAGTGGTCGAAGGTCAGGTTGAAATAGTTGCTGCCCGGGGCCAGATAGATGGTCTGGGTGTGCTCTCCCGCCTTGTCGGCCAGGGTCACGACGCCGTCGGCGCCGCTGTTCCAGGTGAGGCGGGCCGTGCCTGTGTCCCGGGTGATGGTGCAGGTCACTTCCACATGCTCCTGGGTCCGGCGCTCCAGCATGGTGCCCCCGAAGGGGCACTCCTCGCCGCTGAAATCCTCATAGTCGGCCCTGTAGGTCCCGGTGTACTTGTCCGCGCCGAACTCCCGCTCCCCCTTCAGGGACAAGCTGCTGCTCAGGCCGATGTTGCCCGCGGCGGACACCAGATCGCCGTACACGTCCAGCATCTCGCTCTTGCTGCACCCGGGCAGCAGCGTGCCCGCCAGGAGCAGCAGCACGAATACCAATGCCGTTAGCTTTGCCATGTCGACCCCTCCCTCACATGCTCACCAGCCGATAATAGGTCCGGGCGGTGAGGCCGTACACCACGGCGTACAGCGCCGCGAACGCCCCGAAGGACCCCACCACACACCACAGGTAAAAGTTCGTGCTCATCAGGTTGAAGAGGCTCATCACCCGGTTGATGATGGGAAAGGCGAAGGCGGTGTGCACCCCCGCCGTCAGAAGCGGCAGGAAGAACACGATCAGCACCTGGGCGTGGATGGTGCGCTTCACCTCCAGGCGGCTCATACCTACCTTCTGCATGATCTGGAACCGCTCCCGGTCGTCCCGGCCCTCGCTCATCTGCTTGTAGTAGATGATGAGGATGGC
>CANROZ010000035.1 GCA_947632365.1 uncultured Oscillospiraceae bacterium | reverse complement strand
GCCCAGAACCGGGGCGGCAAGGGCATCCGCGCCATGGCCACCCGGGAGGAGGACTATGTGGAGACGGTGTTCACCGCCTCCAGCCACGACTTTATCCTGTTCTTCTCCTCGCTGGGCAAGGTGTACAGCCGGAAGGGCTATCTGATCCCGGAGGCCAGCCGCACCAGCCGTGGCGTGCCCATCGTGAACTTCGTGCCCGTAGAGCCGGGGGAGAGCGTTCAGGCTATGCTCCACATCCGGCAGATGGAGGAGGGCAAATACGTGTTCTTCACCACCGCCCAGGGCACGGTGAAGCGCCTGGCGCTGACGGATTTGAAGAACATCCGCAGCAACGGCATCCGGGCTCTGACCCTGGACGAGGGGGACCAGCTGGTGGACGTGTGCCTCACCGACGGCAGCCAGAACATCCTCATCGCCACGGCGGACGGCGCGGCCATCTGCTTTGACGAGAACGACGTGCGGGCCATGGGCCGCACGGCGGTGGGCGTGCGGGGCATCAAGCTGCGCAGCGGCGACCGGGTCGTGGGCGCGGGCGCCGTCCAGCCGGGCGGCATGGTGCTGTCTGTCACCGCCAACGGCTACGGCAAGCGCACCCCGGGCGCGGAATACCTCCGGGGCGGCGAGGCCCAGGGCCGGGGCGGCTACGGCATGAAGAACTATAAGATCACCGACAAGACCGGGCCCGTGGTGGCCATGAAGCTGATCACCGGTGAGGAGGACCTGCTGCTGGTATCCGACGACGGCACCATCCTCCGCACCGACGCGGGGGCCATCTCCGTGTACGGCCGCGCCACTCAGGGCGTGCGCCTGATGCGGGTGGCCGAGGGCAGCCGCATCATCTCTATCGCCTGCGCGGAAAAGGAGCAGGCGGAGGAGCCCGGGGCCCCGGACGAGGCATGAAGACCGTGACCATCCACACCGACGGGGCCTGCTCCGGCAATCCGGGCCCCGGCGGCTGGGCCGCCGTGCTCCGATACGGCGCGGCGGAAAAGGAGCTCAGCGGCGGCGAGAAGCAGACCACCAACAACCGCATGGAGCTCACCGCCGTGATCCGGGCGCTGGAGGCGCTGAAAGAGCCCTGCGCCGTAACGGTGTACACCGACAGCCAGTATATTTCCCGGGCAATGACGGAGGGCTGGCTCGCCCGGTGGAAGGCCGCAGGCTTCACCAAAAAGGGCGGGCTGAAAAACGCCGAGCTCTGGCGGGCGCTGGACGGACTGCTGCAAAAGCACGCCGTTACCTTCCGCTGGGTGAAGGGCCACGCCGACAACGAGCTGAACAACCGCTGCGACGCGCTGGCCGTGGCACAGCGGGACAGATACGCCCGCCTATGAGGACCCAGGTGCCCCAACAGCCCGCCGCCAGGCCCTATAAGGGAAAGAGCCTGCTGCTGGCCCTGGAGGATTTCACCGCGGTGGATATCGAGACCACGGGCCTGAGCCCCCGGTACAGCGCCATCATCGAGGTAGGAGCGGTGCGGTTCCGGGCCGGGCGGCCCCGGGACGAGGTGAGTTTGCTGATCGACCCAGGCTTCTCGCTGCCCCCCGCCATCACGGCCCTGACGGGCATCACCGACGGCATGCTCTGGACGGCCCCGCCCATCACGGACGTGCTGCCCTACTTTCTGGACTTCATCGGCGGGGACGTGATTCTGGGCCACAACGTGAATTTTGACATCAATTTCCTCTATGACAAGGCTCTGGCCCTGGGCCTGCCGCCTGTGGGCAACGATTTTGTGGACACCATGCGCATCTCCCGGCGGCTGTACCCGGAGCAGCGGCACCATCGGCTCTGCGACCTCTGCGAGCGGTTCGGCGTCGTGCCGGACACGGCCCACCGGGCCCTGGCGGACTGCTATGCCGCCGCGGACTGCTACGCCATCATGCGGCCAGAATTATAAAAGAACATCCCCGGCTCTGTTGAGCCGGGGACTTGTATATTTCGTGCCTTATTCCATGGCGTAAAGGGCTGTGCCGTACATGCCCGCGTCGCTGCCCAGGGTGGCCAGGGATATCTCCGTGCCCTGGCAGGCGTGGAAGCAGTGGCGCTCGAAGGCACGCTGGACCTTGGCGCGGAAAAACTCCCCCGCCAGGGCCACCCCGCCGCCCAGGACCACTGCCTCCGGGTCGATGAGAGCGCAGGCGGCGGCGATGCCCCGGCCCAGGATGCCGCAGGAGCGGTCCACCACCGCCCCCAGGGTCTCGTCCCCCGCGGCAGCGGCGTCAAAGACCTGCTTGCAAGTCAGACCGGGCCGTCCGGCCAGGGCGGCCAGACGGACGACGCCTGTGGCGGAGCAGTAGGTCTCCAGACACCCGGTGAGCCCGCAGGAGCATTGGGCCTTGGTATCGTCCGGGTCCATGCACAGATGGCCGATCTCCCCGGCGGTGCCCCGGGCGCCTGAGCGGACCTTTCCGCCCAGCACCACACCGGAGCCAACGCCGGTGCCCAGGGCAACGAACAGCACGTCCTGATAGCCCCGGCCGCCCCCAAGCCGCTGTTCGCCCAGCGCTGCGGCGTTGGCGTCGTTCAGCACCCGGCAGGGGATGCCCGTCAGGGCCGTGAACTGGTCCGTGGGGCGGCACACGCCCCAGCCCAGGTTCACGCACCGATTCACCGTCCCGTCCGGCAGCACCGCCCCGGGCACCGCCAGGGCCGCCCCGTCGGCGGGGCCGGGCAGGGACGCGGCGATGTCCCGCAGGATGTTCCGGCCGCCGTCGGAGGTGTCCGTAGGCACGCTCCAGCTCTTTTGCAGCGCGGCGCCCTCAAAAAGGCCGATCTTCACCGACGTGCCGCCGATGTCCACGCCGTAATATCGCTTATCCCCCATAGGTCAGCACCGCCGTCTGGGCGGGGGTGTCCGCCCCCAGCGCCAGCGTGTTCCCTTCGTAATGTTTCACATCGTCGCACAGGGCCGTGAATGCGTCCAGGGTCCCGATCACGTCAAAGCCCATGCCCCCCAGGCGGTAGTGCATAGGGATCACCACCCGGGCGCCCACGGTGTCCGCCACGGCCTTGGCGGTGGGCGCGTCGATGGTGTAATAGCCGCCCACGGGGATCAGCAGCGCGTCCGCGCCCTTCACCGCGTCCAGGGCCTTGCCTTTGAGCCGATGGCCCAGGTCCCCCAGGTGGACCAGCCGCAGCCCCTCGGCGGAGAGGATGTGGATGGTGTTCTTGCCCCGGAGAAGGCCCAGCCGATCGTCGTGATAGGCGGCTATGGTCTCCACCTGCACCGGGCAGTCCCGGCCGGAGAGGGTCACCGTCTGCCGGGCGTTGTGGTCCTGGTGTTCGTGGGAGCAGTACACCGCGTCCGCCGTCAGATGCAGCGGCCTGCAGCCCGGCACCGAGCCGTCTGCGTAGGGGTCAAAGACCACCGAATAGCCCCCGGTCTCCACGGTGAAACAACTATGTCCATGCCAGATGATCTTCATGCTCTGTCACCTCAGTCTCAGATTGCGTCTATTGTAATGAGTATCTGGCAAAACAGCTATGCTGTTTTGCTAAGCCGCAAAGCGGCTGGCGCAACGCCTTACGGCGTTTCGCCTTCAGATAATCATTATAGCAAATGCTGTACATTTTGTGAATAATATGTTATAATGAAATGCAAACTAGAAAAATCTTCCAATTCTCAGGAGGTGAGCCCATGAGCACCATCGCTACGGTCCGCTGCCGGACCGCCCAGGCCTTCGTCCGCCTGGGCCGCCGTCTGCACCCCATGCGCAAGCAAGCCATGGAGACAGGCGCCGGGGCCGTCTTTTCCGTGGGGCAGATCCTCCGGGATCGGCGGCTGAAAAAGCCGCTGGTGGTCCAGGGCGCCGGGGAGCTGGCAGGCTGCCTGAAGCTGCAGCGGACCCTGGGGGAGGCGGACGTGGCCTTCACGGTGCTGGACGATATCCCCGCAGCGCCTACGGCCAAGGACGGCGAGCGGATCGCCGACATCTTCCGGCAGGAGGGCTGCGACAGCGTCATCGCCCTGGGCGACGGGGAGCTCATCGACCTGGTGAAGGCCGCAGCGGCGGCCGCTGTGGGACGGCGGGATATCCTGGCCATGGCGGGCGTGCGGCGGCTGGGCCGGAGAGGTTCGCCTCCGGTGATCGCCGTGCCCACCGTAGCAGGCTCCGGCACGGAGGCCATGGGCGCGGCAGTGGTGACCGACGAGAGCGGCAGCCGGGTGGTGCTGGAGGACGAGGCCCTGATGCCCGCGGTGGCGGTGCTGGACCCGGAGCTGCTGGCAGAGGCGCCCCGGGAGAAGGTAGCGGATGCGGGGCTCAGCGGGCTGTGCCTGGCCATTGAGGCCTTTCTGGCCGCGCCCCACGGCGACAACAATACCCGCCGTCAGGCGGCGGAGGCCGTGGAGCTGCTGCTGACGGACCTGGAGCCCTGCTGGAACAGCGGCGGCACCGTGAAACAGCGCAGCGAGCTGCTGTCGGCCTCCCGTATGGCGGGCCGGGCGGCCTCCACTGTGGGCTGCGGCTATGCCCGAGCGCTGGTCCGGGCGGCCCAGACCGTGTGCGGGACGGATATGCGCACCGCCTGCGGCGCCATCCTTCCGGCGGTTTTGGAAAAATATGGAAGTTGCGCGGAGGACGGGCTGGCGCTGATGGCCGTGCTGGCGGATGTGGAACCGGAGGGCAGCCGCTCCCAGCGGGCGGAGGCGCTGATCGCCCGGCTGCGGAACACCGTGTTCCGCCTGGGGCTGCCGGATCAGCTGGAGGGCGTGACAGAGGCCCAGGCAGCGGAGATCGCGGACATCGCCGCAGCGCAGGCCAACCCCCGGTATATCAGCCCGGTGGTGTGGACCGCCCGGGAGTGTCACGAGCTTTTACTCACCGTCTGCGCACCGGAGAACTGAACGAAAAGGGATCCCCTCGCTCAGCCGAGCGGGGGGATCAGTTGTCCGTATCTCACTTTTTGGGGACCAGCAGGTCCTTGCCGCCCATATAAGGCCGCAGCACCTCCGGGATGGTGACGGAGCCGTCGGCCTGCAGGTGGTTCTCCAGGAACGCGATGAGCATCCGGGGCGGGGCCACCACGGTGTTGTTGAGGGTGTGGGCCAGATAGAGCTTCCCGTCCGCCCCGCGGACCCGGATGCGCAGCCGCCGTGCCTGGGCGTCCCCCAGGTTGGAGCAGGAGCAGACCTCGAAATACTTCTTCTGCCGGGGGCTCCAGGCCTCGATATCACAGCTCTTCACCTTCAGATCCGCCAGGTCGCCGGAGCAGCACTCCAGCTGCCGCACGGGGATATCCAGAGACCGGAACAGCTCCACGCTGTAGCGCCACATCTTCTCGTACCAGTCCATGCTCTCCTCGGGACGGCACACCACCACCATCTCCTGTTTCTCGAACTGGTGGATGCGGTACACGCCCCGCTCCTCGATGCCGTGGGCGCCCTTTTCCTTCCGGAAGCAGGGGGAATAGCTGGTATAGGTGATGGGCAGCTGGCTCTCGTCGATGATCTGGTCGATGAAGGAGCCGATCATGGAGTGCTCGCTGGTGCCGATCAGGTACAGGTCCTCCCCCTCGATCTTGTACATCATGGCGTCCATCTCCGCGAAGGACATGACACCCGTCACCACGGCGGAGCGGATCATGTAGGGAGGGATGTGGTAGACGAAGCCCTTGTCGATCATGAAATCCCGGGCATAGGCCAGCACGGCGGAGTGCAGCCGGGCGATATCGCCCTTTAGGTAATAAAACCCGTTCCCGGCCACCCGGCGGGCGGCATCCAGATCGATGCCGTCGAATCGCTCCATGATATCCGTGTGGTAGGGCACCTCAAAATCCGGCACCACGGGCTCGCCGAACCGGGCCAGCTCCACGTTGTGGCTGTCGTCCGGGCCGATGGGCACGGAGGGGTCGATGATGTTGGGGATGACCATGAGCTTTTCCGTCAGGGCCTTCTCCAGCTCCGGCTCCTGCTTCTCCAGCTCCGCCAGGCGCGCGGCCTGGGCGGCCACCTGGGCCTTCACCGCCTCGGCCTCCTCCTTTTTGGAGGGGTCTTTTTTTGCCTGGCCCATGAGCATGCCGATCTGCTTGGACAGCGCGTTGCGGTTGGCCCGCAGGTCGTTGGCCTCGGTCTTGGCTGCCCGCAGCTGCACGTCCAGGGCCAGGATTTCGTCCACCAAGGGCAGCTTCTGATCCTGGAATTTCTTCCTGATGTTCTCTTTTACCGCGTAGGGATTCTCCCGCACAAATTTGATATCCAGCATTTTTCGTCCCGTCCTCTTATTTTTTCAGCTTGAACAACGCCGCCAGCAGGGCCTCCCTGTCGTCCGCGCCGTAGTATTCCAGTTCGATGCGGCCTTTTTTCCGGCCGTCCACGATATGTACCTTCCGCCCCAGGGCCTGTCCCAGCTCCAAACTGGCCTGGGCAGCGTAATCCACCGTGGCCGAGGGCTTTTTTGCCTTGGGCTCCTTCAGCAGGTGGGCCGCCAGCGCCTCCGTCTGCCGGACGGAGAGGCCCTTTTCCACCACCTGTTTGGCGGCCTGTAGCTGCAAGGTCCTATCCTCGATGGGCAGCAGCGCCCGGGCGTGGCCCGTGGTGAGCTGTCCCTTTTCCAGCATGTCGGCGATGGGCTCCGGCAGGTTCAAAAGCCGCAGGGCGTTGGCCACGGCGGGGCGGCTCTTGCCCACGGAGCGGCTCACCGCCTCCTGGGTCAGGCCGTGCTCCTCCATCAGCGTCTGGTACCCCCGGGCCTCTTCCATGGGGTTCAGATCCTCCCGCTGCAGGTTCTCCACCAGGGCCAGCTCCTGGGCTTTGCGGTCGTCCGCGTCCAGGATGCGCACGGGCACCTCGGTCA
Source organism: uncultured Oscillospiraceae bacterium (assembly GCA_947632365.1). GTDB lineage: Bacteria > Bacillota > Clostridia > Oscillospirales > Oscillospiraceae > CAJOIG01. Next base: position 8,128 of record CANROZ010000035.1, on the reverse strand, counting down.
GGCCCGCCAGGCGGGCGGCCCGCCACCGCCGCTCTCCGGCGATGATCTGATAATATCCCCCGTCCAGGGCCCGCACAGTAATGGGCTGCAGCAGGCCGTGCTGGGAGATGGACTCCGCCAGCTCCCGGAGGGCCTCATCGTCAAATTTCGTCCGGGGCTGTCCCGTCCGGGGCTCCACGCGGCTGATGGGCAGTGTCTCCGCCGGGGCGGCGGATCGCTCCTCCCCCAGCAGCGCCCCCAGGCCGGAGCCCAGGCCGTAATCCTTTTTCTTTGCCATATCCAGCCTCCTACACGTCGATGGTGTGGTTGTGCTTGAAAAACTCGATGGCCAGCAGGTCGTAGGCCTCCGCCCCCCGGGAAAGGCGGCTGTAGGCGCTGACGGGCTTGCCGTGGCTGGGCGCCTCCGCGATGCGCACGTTCCGGGGCACGATGGTGCGGTACAGGGCCTTGCCGAAGTATTTTTCCACTTCCTTGGCCACCTGCCCGGCGAAGGACAGGCGGCGGTCGTACATGGTCAGCACGATGCCCTCGATCTTCAGGCCGGGGTTGAAGTGGCTGCGGATCAGCCGCATGGAGGTGGTCAGGTCGGCCAGTCCCTCCATGGCGTAAAATTCACACTGCATGGGGATGAGCACCGTGTCCGCCGCCGCCAGGGCGTTGAGTGTCAGCAGGCCCAGGGACGGGGGGCAGTCGATGAATATGTACTCGTAGTCCTCCCGGATGGGTGCAATGGCCTTTTTCAGCACAAGCTCCCGTTCCGGCACATCCACCAGCTCCACTGACGCGCCGGACAAGTCCAGGTTGGCGGGGAGCACGTCCCCGTATTTGGTGGAGACGATGGCCGCCCTGGGGTCGGCGCCCCGGACCAGCACGTCGTACAGGGTCAGCCCGCCGTGCTTGTTCACGCCCATGCCGGTGGTGGCGTTGCCCTGTGGGTCCGCGTCGATGAGCAGGATCTTTCTTCTCTTGTCCTTCACGGCGGCGCAGAGGTTCACACAGGTGGTGGTCTTTCCTACGCCCCCCTTTTGATTCGCGAAGCAAACGACTCTGCTCATGGCGACCCTCCCTTGGTAGTGCCCCGCAATTATAGCAGATGTTTGTCAGAAAGGCAATGTTTCACATGAAACAATTTCAGGGTTCCCACAAAATGTTTCACGTGAAACAGCCTTGCTGAGTTCGGCTCCGCAGAGCCGAAGCCTTCTTGTTTAAATGCGTGCATTCAAACGACGCTGGTCATCCTACGAACATGTCGATATCGGCGACGGTCAGCCCTTGGTGAAAATCCATATTCAGGGCGTAGGCGATGAGGCGGCCCGCGTCCTTCACGTATTTGTCGATATCCCGGGGCGTGACGATGAGCCCGCCGCCCGCGTCCACCACTGTGGGCACGCCGATGGCCAGCATTGGCACGCCCAGGTTCCGGGGGGACAGCTCCGCCCGATCGTTGCCCACCCCGGAGCCGGGGACGATGCCCGTGTCGGTGAGCTGTACCGTGCGGCAGAGCTTTTCCGAGGAACGGGCCGCCAGGGCATCCACCACCACGATGGCCGTAGGGTCCACTGCCCCGGCGATGGCGTGGAGCAGCTCGGCGCTCTCCATGCCTGTGGTGCCCAGCACCCCGGTCTGACACACGCTCACCGGGCGGAACATGGCGAAATCCTCCGGCATCTGCGCCTTCAGGTGCCGGGTGGCCAGGGTGACAGCGGCGGTCTCCGGACCCACCGCATCCGGGGTGATGGCGGCGTTCCCCAGGCCCGCCACCAGCACACTGTCCTCCGGACCCAGGGGCAGCAGCTGCCCCATGCAGGCGGCCAGAAGCTCCACCGCCCGGGGGAAGGAGTCCTCCTCCCGCCGGAAAAAGCTGTCCAGGTCCACCGTCAGATAACGGCCGATAGGTTTACATAACGCAGAAGAGCCTGCCTTGTCCAGCACCTCCACGTCCGTCACCTCGAAGCCGTCCCGCTCATAATGGCGGCACTTCACGCCGGACAGCTCCCCTCCGTTTTGGGGCAGCTCCTCGGCGGCCAGATCGGTCCGGCACCCCACCATTTCCATCCACTCCCATCGTTTTTGTTTTTATTCTGTCCAAAAAATGAAAAAAATACTTGCAATTCCCGAGAAGTCTTGATATAATCACCATCTGCGGACATCATGTTCAGACTTTTATAGGGAGGTGCGAGTAGATGCCGAACATCAAGTCCTCTGCCAAGAGAGACGCGCTGCAGAAGGCGGCCAACGCCAAGAACAAGGCGGCCAGATCCGCTCTGAAGACGGAGCTGAAGAAGTTTGACGCGGCTGTTGCGGCTGGCGATGGAAAAGTGGCTGCTGAGACCTATAAAGCTGCCGTGAAGTCCGTTGACAAGGCGGCCGCCAAGGGCCTTATCCATAAGAACAACGCGGCCCACAAGAAATCCGCCATGGCCAAGAAGCTCAACGCTGCGGAGTAAACGCCGATAAAAGATCACTGCCCGGAGATCATCCGGGCGGTTTCTTTTTTGGTCCCATATCGACTTGCGCGGACGGGGCTGACATGATACAATTGTGGAGCAACTTTTTTGTGAGGTGAACGCTATGGCCACCACAGAGAAGACCCCGGCAGCGAACGCGCCGGAAAAGCCCGCGGCGGAGACGGCGGAAAAAACGGAGGGGCGTGCCGGAAAAAAGCGCCGCAGACACTACCCCACGGCGGCGTCCCGGCTGTTGATACTGGCGGTGGTGCTGGTGGGCGTGGGGGCGGTGCTCGCTACCCTTCTGAAGACGGTCAGCAGCGGCCAGGAGGAGCTGCAGAACGCCCGCTCTACCCCCAGACCCAGGGTCACGGCGGCGCCGGAGGCCACGCCTGTGATCACGCCGGAGCCCACGCCGAAGCTGCCAGAGGTGGACCTGGACAGCTGGGAACTGCGCCTGGTGCGCCGGGGCTCGCCCCTGGAGGAGGATTTTGCCCCGGAGGAGCTGACTGACGTGGGGGATGGCCAGACCATGGACAGCCGGGTGGCCCCGGCCCTGAAGAGCCTGATCGCGGACGCGAAAACCGCCGGAAACACGGTGTATGTGTGCTCCGGCTTCCGGGACTATGACACGCAGGCGATCATCTACTGGCGGCACATAGACCAGTATACAGCCGAGGGCATGACCGAGGAAGAGGCGGACGCCAAGACCCGCCTGGCGGTGAACTACCCGGGAGAGAGCGAGCACCAGTCCGGTCTGGCGGTGGATATCCTGGAGTATAACGGCCAGTCCATGGAGCCCTACATAAGCACGGAAAAGCTGATGGTCTGGCTGCAGGCCCACTGCGCGGACTACGGCTTCGTCATCCGCTACCCGGACGGCAAGACGGACGTGACCGGGGTGGAGTATGAGCCCTGGCACCTGCGGTATGTGGGCCGGGAGGCGGCGGCCTATATCATGGAGAACGGGCTGTGCCTGGAGGAATTTTTGCAGCTGTATGAGGATGAGGCGTGAGCCGATCCCCGGTGAGATTTGATCATTTTGCGGCGTCGGGCCGTTATACTGGGCGTACCATAGAAAACAGGAGAAGCGCATGAACGCACGCAAGACGAAAACTGGACGGCGCGGCCTGCGCCGGGCGTCCTCCGCCGGGGGCCTGGTGCGGCTCGTTTTGGCGCTGGTGGGCGTGGCGGCGGTGGTGGCCGCGGTGTACCAGTTGGCGGGACCCGGCCGGGACAGAGCCGCTGCCCCGGCGCCCACGGCTATCCCCACGGCCACCCCGGAGCCCACGCCCGCCCTGCCGACGGTGGACCTGAACAGCTGGGAGATGCGTCTGGTGGACATCGACCACCCCCTGGGGGAGAATTTCGCCCCGCCGGAGCTGACGCTCATCGCCGACAACGAGCGGGTTGACAGCCGCATCGCCCCGGCCATAGAGCAGCTGCTGGACGACGCTCACAGCGCAGGATTCACCACCTATTTCTGCTCCGGCTACCGGGATTACGCCACCCAGTACAGCATCTACTGGCGGCATATCGACCAGTACACGGGCCAGGGCATGACCGAGGAGGAGGCCCACGCCAAGACGCTGCTGGCGGTCCAGTATCCCGGGTGCAGCGAGCACCAGTCGGGCCTGAGCGCCGACATCCTGGAGTCCCGGGACCAGAACATGGTGCCGGAGATCGGCGGCTCGGGGCTGATGCTTTGGCTGGAGCAGCACTGCGCCGACTACGGTTTCGTGATCCGCTATCCGGAGGGCAAGACGGACATCACCTCCATCGAATACGAGCCCTGGCACCTGCGGTATGTGGGGCAGGAGGCGGCCCGGTACATGATGGACAACGACCTGTGCCTGGAGGAGTTTTTGGCCCTGTACCAGGACGGCGCCGGGGCGGACGGCCAGCAGACCGTGGCCGCCCGGTTCGGCCTGGACCCGGGGATAGAGACCTCGGCGCAGACCGTACTGGTGGTGGACCGGGACTCGGGCGAGGCACTGTATGAGAAAAACGCAGCCCAGCGGCTATACCCCGCCTCCACCACCAAGCTGATGACGGCGCTGTGCGCCGCGGAGGCCTGCGGCGATCTGGACGACACCGTGGTCACTGTGCGCCAGGAGGCGCTGGCCTGGCTGCCGGACGACACCAACTCCCTGGCGGGGCTGAAGGCTGGGGAGGAGCTGACCATGCGGCAGCTGCTGTACTGCATGATGCTGGCCTCCGGCAACGATGCGGCGCTGGTGGCGGCGGACTATGTGGACGGCAGTGTGGAGGCCTTCGCCCAGCGGATGAACCAGCGGGCGGCGGAGCTTGGCTGCACGGGTACCTGTTTTGTCAATCCCCACGGGCTGGCGGGGGAGGAGCAGTACTCCACCGCCTGGGACCTGGTCCGCATCATGGAGGCCTATATGGCCGTGCCGGAGCTGGCCGAGATCGCCGGGACGGAAAAATACACCTTCTCCACCAATATGCGCCAGGATGTGAGCCTGACCAACTCCGATCTGCTATTGTCTCCGGACAGCGAGCTTTATGAGCCGTCGGTGGTGGCCGGAAAGACCGGGACCGTGGCGCTGGGGTCCTGCTTCGTCTCCGCCCAGGAGAAGGACGGCCTGCGCACGGTGTGCGTGGTGGCCGGGGTGCCGCCCAAGGACCAGTTCGGCTATTTCATCTCCCCCAACCCGGCCCTGGCCGAGGGGCGGAAGTTCATCACCTGGGCCAACGGCGCTTTCGTCCCGGTGACGCTGTACGAGCAGGGGGACGAGATACCTGTGATGGTGGGCGACACCAAACAGTATGTGGAGCCGGAGGGCGGCGCGTCCATCACATTGGCCCTGCCCGCCGCGCTGGCGGAGCAGGTGACCCGGGACATCGCCTTGGACCCGGGGCTGCACATGCCCCTGGCCCCCGGGACGGCGGTGGGGACAGCCACCTGGAGCTGCGGCGGCACGCCCATCCGAGAGCAGGTGCCCCTGGTGCTGACGGAGGAAACATCCTCCATGCCCATGTGGATATGGGCCGCGCTGTGGGCGGTGCTGGCGGTACTGGTGGTGATCTCCCTATTCATCCACCGGGCCCGCAAGCAGCGGCTGCGCCGCCGCCGTCGGTGGGAGGCGATCCAGCCCGCCCCGGCGCGGACCCCGGCCCGTGCCCCCTCCCGGCGGGCGCCTGTCCCGACCCGGGACGACGACGAGCCGGAGGACTGGGAGTGGTAAAAGAAACCGGACCTGCCGCAAGGCAGGTCCGGTTTGGCGTCTTTTGCGGTCTACACCGACCCCAGATAGCCCTCCAGGATGAGGGCTGCCGCCACCGCGTCCACGGTGGCCTTGTGCTTTTTCTCCCGCTTGCCGTTTTCCCGCAGGATACGGTGGGCATCCACGGTGGTGCGCCGTTCGTCCCACAGCACCACGGCAAAGCCCCGCTGCTCCAGCAGCGCGGCCAGCGCCCGGGATTTTTCCGCCCGGGGCCCCTCGGAGCCGTCCATATTTTTGGGCAGACCCAGCACCAGGGTGGACACCTCCCGTGTCCGGGCCTGGGCGGCGATGGTGTCCGCCAGCCGGACCGGGTCCCACTCCTGGATGACGAAGGTCTCTCCCGCCAGCATGCCCAGCATATCTGACACGGCGATGCCCGTCCGGGCGTCGCCGTAATCGATGGCCATTATCCTCACGGCGTTCCCTTTCTCAGTGTTTTCACCATCACGGGTAGCACCAGAGTGTACAGCGCCGCCTTGATGACATCGGCCACATACCGCCATACGATGTAGGGCGAGTAGGTGACGAAGGAGTACTTATACACCAGACAGTCTACGTACATCACGCCGGTGGTGATGGTGGTGTCGGCGATGAGGGCCAGCAGGATCACCGCCGCCAGCGGTTTGGGGGACAGGACATAGTCCTTTCGCTTGGCGTACCAGCCGGGAATGAAGCCCAGCACGCCCACGGGCAGCATCCACAGCGGCGTGGTGACGGACACCCCGTAGGGCCCGGTGAGCTGGCCCAGAAAGCCCCCCAGCAGCCCCACCAGCAGCCCGTCCGCCGGGCCGAACAGCAGCGCCGTCAGGATCACGGGCAGGCCGGAGATGGACAGCTTGATGGGTCCCAGGTTGATACTGAGAAAGCTGCTTAGCACGACGTACAGCGCCGCGCACAGTCCATCGGTGACAAGACGTTTGGTGTTTTTCATATTCAGTTACCTCCAGCGGAATGCGAGGCGGCCACCGCAGGCATCGGCGCTCCGGCGCGGAATGAAAAAGGATTTTCCGCCGCCGGGAACGCCGCCGTTTCGTCCGGGGGACAACTTCCCGTCCCCCCGGCACTGGACGCCGCCTTCCGGCGGCGTGACGCGGCCGTCCCTACTCTGACAGGACGAGCATATCATATCGGCGGGGCTTTGGCAACGGCGAAAATGGTCCGCCGACGGCCTATTTATATAGGTATGAAAAACTATACAAAGAAATTGAAAAATGTGGTTGCATTTTCTGAGAAGGTGTGATAAGATAACTTTTACCTGCCGTCCGGACGGGTCGATCCGTTGTGGCCGGAATAGGGAGGCAATTTAACAAGGAGGTGCCGAAAATATGGCAGCAGACGCAAGGATCAAGGTCGTACTGCGCTGCAGCGAGTGCAAACAGAGGAACTACAATACGTTCAAGAACAAGAAGAACACCACGGATAAACTTGAGCTGAACAAGTATTGCCCCTTCTGCCGCAAGCACACACTGCATCAGGAAACGAAGTAAGGGGGCGTCGGAAAATGGCAGAAGAGAAGAAGGCCGCTCCCCAGCAGAAGGTGGCCGTCAAGAAGACCGAGGATAAGCCCAAGCGCATGGTGCGGATCAAGAAGTGGTTCCGCGACATGAAGAGCGAGCTGAAGAAGGTCGTCTGGCCCACCCCCAAGCAGACCGCGAAGAACACGGGCGTGGCCCTGGTGGTCATCATCGTGTGCGCCGTGGTGCTGTGGGGCTTTGACAGCGTCGCCCAGGCTACGGTCAAGGCGCTGATCAACATTTTCGCGTAACATGGCAGAGAGCGCAAAGTGGTACGTGGTGCACACGTACTCCGGATATGAGAACACGGTGGCCGCTTCCATCCTGAAGGCGGCGGAGAACCGTCACATGGAGGACTTGATCCTGGAGGTCAAGATCCCCATGGAGACCGTCACCGAGCACACCGACAACGGCGAAAAGACCTATGAGCGCAAGACGTTCCCCGGCTACGTCCTGGTGAAGATGATCATGACGGACGAGAGCTGGCATCTTGTGCGCAACGCCAGAGGCTCCACGGGCTTCGTGTCCATGGACGGCAAGGCCGTGCCCCTGACGGAGCGGGAGGTCCTGGACCTGGGCGTGGAGCGCCACGAGATCGTGGTGGGCTACGGCCTGGGCGACACCGTGAAGGTGACGGACGGCCCCCTGGAGGGCTTTCTCGGCACAGTGGACGAGCTGGAGCCGGAGAAGGACCGGGTCCGGGTCATCGTCTCCATGTTCGGGCGTGAGACGCCGGTGGATCTGGAGCTTGACCAGATCGAGCCGGTGAAGGAATGATTTTGACTACCTCATTATAAGAGGACAGAGGAGAATTAAAAATGTCTCAGAAAATCGTTGGATATGTCAGATTCCAGGTCCCGGCGGGCAAGGCCACCCCGGCGCCCCCCGTGGGCCCCGCCCTTGGTCAGTACGGCATCAA
>CANROZ010000034.1 GCA_947632365.1 uncultured Oscillospiraceae bacterium | reverse complement strand
CTTAACACAGGCTATCCCTATTCACTATCTTTTTCTTTCTTTCTTCACCTGTCACACTTCATTGTAACTCCCACAGAGCCGCCCGTCGGCGGCTCTTTTTCTGTTTCTTTTTTCCACAAAACGTGGTACAATTTTCTAAATACCTCTCTGAAAGGACGGCACCCATGGGCGAGACGGCAAAAAAGATCATGATCCTGGACGGCCACTCCATCGTCAACCGGGCATTTTTCGGCATCCGCATGCTCAACGCCCCCGACGGCACGCCCACCAACGGCGTGTACGGCTTCATCGCCATCCTCCAGCGGCTGCTGGACCAGGAAAAGCCGGACGCGGTGTGCGTGGCCTTCGACGTGCACGCGCCCACCTTCCGCCACGAGATGAGCGCCGATTACAAGGCCACGAGAAAGCCCATGCCCCAGGAGCTGCGGGTGCAGATACCCCTTTTGAAGGAGCTGCTGGACGCCATGGGCATCCGCCGCTACGAGCTGGCGGGCTGGGAGGCGGACGACCTGCTGGGCACCATGGCCGCCCGGTGCGAGGCCGAAGGCTGGGCCTGCCGCCTGGTCACCGGGGACAAGGACTCCTTCCAGCTGATCACCGACAGTACCCACGTCATCCACATCAAGACCCGCATGGGCCAGACGGAGACCGTGGAATACGACCCGGACCGCTTCCGGGCGGAATACGGCCTGGAGCCTGTGGGGATGGTGGACCTAAAGGCCCTGATGGGGGACAGCTCCGACAACATCCCCGGCGTGCCGGGCATCGGGGAGAAGTCCGCCCTGGACCTGCTGCACCGCTTTTCCACCCTGGATGGGGTATATGAGAACCTCTCGGACCCCTCCATCAAGGCCGGACAGCGGACCAAGCTGGAGGCGGGCGCCGACAGCGCCCGGCTCAGCTATACCCTGGCCGCCATCCGCCGGGACGCGCCCATCGACTTCGCCCCGGAGGACGATCTGTGGACGCTGCGGTCCAGCGGGGCCCTTTACGATCTCTGCCGCCGCCTTGGCTTTGGACGGTTCATCGAGCGCTGGGGCCTGGAGCCCGGTGAAGGGGCGCCCCCGGCGCCCTCGGCCCTGCCCCGCGTCACCGGGGACATATCCGCCGCGCTGGCGGCGGTCCGAGCGGCTGACAAGCTGGCCGTATGTCCCGCAGGAGGCGGCCTGGACGGGCTGAGCATCTGCGACGGCAAGAGCGTCTATACCGTCGCACGGGCCGACGGCGGCGCGGAATATGCCGATCTTCTGCGCGCGGTGTTTTCCCGGGAAATGAAAAAGCTGGGCCACGGGGTGAAGGAGCTGATGAGCCTGCTGCTGGCCGAGGGGCTGGATACGGAGGGCTTTGTCTTTGACACCGCCCTGGCCGCCTATCTGCTGGACGCCGTCGCCTCCGACTACAGCCTGCCCCGGCTGAGCCAGAAATACCTGGAGCGGGACTGCGACGGGGCGGAGGCCATATGGGCCCTTTCTGACGTGCTCCCCGGCAAGCTGGAGGAGCTGGGCATGCACCAGCTCTATTATGACATCGAGCTGCCCCTGTGCCCGGTGCTGGTGCAGATGGAGCGGACGGGCTTTCTGGTGGATCGGAAGGCCCTGTACGACTTCGGCCAGGAGCTGGCGGACGGTATCGCCGAGCTCCAGAACCGGATATGGACCCTGGCGGGCTGCCAGTTCAACCCCAACTCCCCCAAGCAGCTGGGGGACATCCTCTTCGATCGGCTGGGCCTGCCCGGCGGCAAGCGCAACCCCCGGGGCTGGAGCACCAACGCGGACGTACTGGAGCGGCTGCGGGACAAACACCCCCTGGTGGGGCTGGTGATCGAGTTTCGGGAGCTGACCAAGCTGAAAAACACCTACACCGACGGCCTGCAGAAGGCCATCGGCCCCGACGGGCGCATCCACACCACCTTCCAGATGACCGCCACCGACACGGGGCGGCTGTCCTCCCGGGACCCCAACCTGCAGAACATCCCTGTCCGGCGCAAGCTGGGGGCGGGCATCCGGCGGATGTTCGTGGCCGCGCCGGGGAACGTGCTGGTGGACGCGGATTACAGCCAGATCGAGCTACGGCTGTTGGCCCACATGTCCGGCGACGAGACCATGCGCCAGGCGTTTTTGTCCGGCGAGGACGTGCACGCCGTCACCGCCAGCCAGGTGTTCGGCCTGCCGCTGGACCAGGTCACCCACGAGCTGCGGGGCCGGGCCAAGGCGGTGAATTTCGGCATCGTGTACGGCATCTCCCCCTTCTCTCTGGCCCAGGACATCGGCGTCAGCACCCAGGAGGCCAAGCTCTACATCGACACCTATCTCGCCAAATACAGCGGCGTGAAACGGTATATGGAGGACACCATCGCCCGGGCCAGGGAGCAGGGCTACGTGTCCACCCTCTTCGGCCGTCGGCGGGCGCTGCCGGAGCTGCACGCCTCCAACTTCAACCTGCGCTCCTTTGGGGAGCGAGTGGCCCGGAACATGCCCATCCAGGGCACCGCGGCGGATGTGATCAAGCTGGCCATGATCCGGGTCCACGCCCGGCTGGCGGAGGAGCTGCCCCAGGCGCGGCTGCTGCTGCAGGTCCACGACGAGCTGATCGTGGAGTGCCCCGCCGCCCTGGGAGAGCGGGCAGCCGCCATCCTGAAGGAAGAGATGGAACACACCGTAGCCTATGCCGTGCCCCTCACCGCCGACGCACACATCGGCCGCAGCTGGGCGGACGCACACTAAAAAGTCGTTTGAAAGCAAGCATTCAAATTATATTCGCCGCTGCGGCGGCGAACTCTGCGAGGCTGGGGAAATATGCTCATCCGAAACGCCACAACCGAAGATATCCCGGCCATCGCCATGCTGGAGACCGCCTGCTTTTCCGACCCCTGGCCGGAGGACTACATCGGCCGCCGCCTGGACAAGATGCTGGTGGCGGAGCAGGACGGCGCGTTTTTGGGCTACGCGGCGCTGGCCTCGGTGCTGGACGAGGGGAGCCTGGACAGCATCGCCGTGGTGCCGGAGCATCGCCGCCAGGGCGCGGCGGACGCCCTGCTGGCGGCTATGATCCGCCGGGGCCGGGAGCGGGACCTCAGCTTCATCACCCTGGAGGTGCGCGCCTCCAACGGTCCCGCCATCGCCCTTTACAAAAAACACGGCTTTGCCCAGGTGGGCCGCCGGAGCAACTACTACGAATACCCCAGAGAGGACGCCATACTTATGACGCTGGTGCTGTGATGAATATTTTAGCTTTTGAATCCTCCTGCGACGAGACCGCCGCCGCGGTGGTGGCGGACGGCCGGAAGGTTCTCTCCGACGAGATATTCTCCCAGGTGGCCCTGCACGAGATATACGGCGGGGTGGTGCCGGAGATCGCCGCCCGCAGCCATCTGGAGGTCATCTCCCTGCTGGCGGACCGGGCCCTGGAAAAAGCGGGCCTGGCCCGGGCCGACATCGACGCGGTGGCCTGCACCTATGCCCCGGGGCTCATCGGGGCGGTGCTGGTGGGGGTGAACTTCGCCAAGAGCGCCGCACTGGCCCTGGGCAAGCCCCTGATCCCGGTACACCACATCCGGGGCCACATCGCCGCCAACTACCTGGCTTTCCCGGACCTGGAGCCGCCCTTTTTGTGCCTGGCCATCTCCGGGGGCAACACCATGCTGGTGGATGTGCGGGGCTACACGGACATGCGCATCCTGGGCCAGACCCGGGACGACGCCGCCGGGGAGTGCTTCGACAAGTCCGCCCGGGTGCTGGGCCTGGGCTACCCCGGGGGCAAGCCCATCGACGAGCTGTCCAAAAAGGGACGGGACGACGCCTACGACCTGCCCCGGCCCGCCGTCCACGGGGACAACCCCTACGACATGAGCTTTTCCGGCCTGAAAACGGCGGTGGTGAATCTGGCCCACCACGCCCAGCAGACCGGGGAAGAGCTGGACAAGGCCGGGCTGGCCGCCAGCCTGTGCCGGGCGGTGAGCGAGATGCTGGTCAGCCGCACCATGGCTGCGGCGGAGGCCCTGGGCCACAGGCGCATCGCCGTGGCGGGGGGCGTGGCCGCCAACTCCCGCATCCGGGTGGATTTCCAGGCGGCCTGCGAAAAGACCGGGCGGACGCTCTATGTGCCGCCCCTGCGGCTGTGCGGGGACAACGCCGCCATGATCGGCGCCCAGGGCTACTACGAGTTTTTGGCGGGCCACACCGCCGGGCCGGACCTGAACGCCTATGCCACAAAAGAATTGTAAGAGGCTTTTTATGACATACACCACCCATTCTGAATCGGAGACCGAGGCGCTGGGGGCCGCCTTCGCCAAGGACCTGCCCGCCGGGACCGTGGCGGCACTGTACGGGGAGCTGGGCTGCGGCAAGACCGCCTTCGTCCGGGGCATGGCCCGGGGCATGGGCATCGACTGCATCGTCAACAGCCCTACCTTCACCATCGTCAACGAGTACCTGGGGGGAAAAATGCCCCTGTTCCACTTCGACATGTACCGCCTGGGGGGCGCTGACGAGCTGTACGACATCGGCTGGGAGGACTATCTGGGCCGGGGCGGGGTGTGCGCCGTGGAGTGGAGCGAGAACGTGCCCGGCGCCTTCGAGGGGGACGAGATCGAAGTCCGCTTCGCCAAGACCGGGGACAACGACCGGGAAATAACCATCGTGGGAGGACCTGAGATATGCTGACCCTTGCCCTGGAGAGCTCCGCCAAGGCCGCCTCCGCGGCGGTGTTCGAGGACGGAAAAATGCTCTCCTTCACCATCCAGAACGCCGGACTGACCCACAGCCGCACCCTGCTGCCCATGGCGGAGGGGCTCATAAAGGGCCTGGATAAGTCCATGACCGATATCGGTCTGGTGGCGGTGAGCCGGGGGCCGGGGTCCTTCACGGGGCTGCGCATCGGTCTGGCGGAGGCCAAGGGCCTGTGCTGGGCGCTGGATATCCCCGCGGTGGGGGTGTCCACCCTGGAGGCCATGGCCTATGGGGGACCCATACTGGACGGGCAGATGCTCTGCTGCTGCATGGACGCCCGCCGGGGCCAGGTGTATAACGCCCTGTTCACCGTGGAAGGGGGACGACCCGTGCGCCTGACGCCGGACCGGGCCATCGACCTGCCGGAGCTGCAGAGCGAGCTCATCGCCCGCCAGGAGCCCTGGATACTCCTTGGCGACGGAGCGGAACTGTGCTATAATACCCTCGATTGGGAGCAGGTCACCCTGTTCACCGCCCCGGAGCCCCTGCGGCTGCAAAACGCCCGGGGGGTGGGTCTGGCCGCCATGGGCAAACCGCCCGTCTCCGCCCACGAGCTGTTGCCCGCCTATCTGCGCCTGAGCCAGGCGGAGCGCCAGCGGCTGGCACAGCTGGACGAAAAGGCATAAAATCTTCCAACAAAGGAGAATCTGATATGAGCAAAGTCATGGTTTTCGATCATCCCCTCATCCAGCATAAGCTGTCCGTCCTGCGGGACGAAAAGACCAGCGTGAAGGAGTTCCGGGAGCTGGTCAGCGAGATCGCCAAGCTCATGTGCTACGAGGCCACCCGTGACCTGCCCCTGGAGGAGGTCAAGGTCAAGACCCCCGTGGCAGAGGCCACCTGCCACCGCATCGCCGGCAAGAAGCTGGCCATCGTGCCCATCCTCCGGGCAGGCCTGGGCATGGTGGACGGCATGGTGGACATGATGCCCAACGTGAAGGTTGGCCACATCGGCCTGTTCCGGGACCCCAAGACCCTGGAGCCTGTGAAGTACTATTTCAAGATGCCCCCCGATATCACCGAGCGGGACGTGATCATCGTGGACCCCATGCTGGCCACCGGCGGCAGCGCCATCGCGGCGGCCGCTTTCCTGAAGGAAGTGGGCGTGAAGAACATCAAGCTCATGTGCATTATTGCCGCCCCGGAGGGCGTGGAGGCCATGCAGACCGCCCACCCGGACGTGGATATCTTCGCCGCGGCGGAGGACGACCACCTGAACGAGCACGGCTATATCGTTCCCGGCCTGGGTGACGCAGGCGACCGCATCTTTGGAACAAAATGATGATGTCCATATCTAACAATACCCCCCCGAGCAACCTGGCCGCATAGCGTATTATGACTATTTACGGGTGTTTGCGTGTCTTGCCGTGATCACGCTACATCTGGCGGCCCAGCACTGGAATGATACGGACGCTAACACAGCTGCATGGCAAATCTTTAACCTCTACGACTGCGCGGTCCGCTGGTGTGTTCCCGTTTTCTTTATGATCAGCGGCGCACTATTCCTGGACCCGGATCGGGAGGTCCCCGTCAGGAGGGTCTATACGCACTATCTCCCCCGTATTATTTGTGCCTTTCTGTTCTGGACGGTCGTCTATGCAGTGGAGAGGGGACTCCTGAACGGCTTTTCCGGGATTTCAAAACAGCTGATCTTGGGCCACTATCATATGTGGTTCCTGTTTGCGATCGCGGGGCTGTACATCATCACGCCCCTTGTGCGCATGATTACGGTCTCAGAGGAGATGACCCGTTATTTCCTGGTGCTCTGGCTCGTTTCCGGTATCCTGATCCCCCGGCTGCTGTCCATAGATGAACTTCTGGGCGATTTTCCGTTTTCATGGCTGCTGACGGCATTGAACACCTCATACACCAGGATGTGGCTCCATCTCACCGTGGGATATGTGGGGTATTATGTGCTCGGGTATCACCTCAGAAAAAGGAACTTGCCGTCCAGCGTCATATGGGGCGGTATTCTTGGCCTTTTGATCGCGTGCGTCCTGAGCGGCGTCATATCCGTCTGGAAGAATGAACAGACCGATTACTTCTACTCCTATCTTTCTGTGCCAGTGCTTTTGGAAAGCGTTGCGGTGTTTAGCGTCGGAAAGCAGAAACTGTCCAAGATTCGGAGCCCGCGGCTGGACAGCTTGGTGAAAATGCTGTCCCGATACAGTTTTGGTATCTATCTGGTCCATCCGCTGGTCATCGAGCTGCTACGGACGCTTGGGCTCCATACCCTTACGTTTTCGCCCATCCTGTCTGTTCCGATCCTGGCAGTGATTGTGTTTGCGATCTCCGCGGCCATATCGGCGGCGCTGAACCATATCCCGGTCTTAAAAAACTATATCGTCTGACGATTGCTGCCCCGAGGAGTTTTTCCCCGGGGCAACCAACAGTTGACACATTTCCAAGCCGAAACGGTTGCGTCAGGACGCCGCAACCGATATACTGAGAGCCAAGGTGAGCCACCGAAGATCAGAATAAGGAGGCGCTATGAAATGCCTTTGGCCGATAAGATCATCGAGCTGCGGAAAAAGCAGGGCTGGAGCCAGATCGACCTGGCGGATCGGCTGGACGTGAGCCGTCAGTCGGTCTCCAAGTGGGAGATGGCCCAGGCCGTGCCGGAGCTGGATAAGATCATCAAAATGAGCGAGCTTTTTTCCGTCACCACAGACTACCTATTAAAAGACGACGGACCCGCCCCGGGACCGGAGCAGGCCCCGCCGTCCCCGGACCAGCCTACCCCGGATCAGCAGCCGCCGGAGGTCCCGCTCCCGGCGGCGGAGCCGGACAAGCCCCGGCGGAAGAGATGGCCCTGGGTGCTGGCGGTCGGTCTGGCCCTGGCGGCATCGGTCGCCCTGCTGCTGTCGGCAGCGGGGGTGACAGGTCGTCAGGACGCACCCGCCAGCACGCCCTTCCCCTTCGAACCCTCCCCCATCCCCGCGGCCACCGAGACCCTGGCGGAGACGTCGGACACAGCCATGGACGCGGTCACGGAGGAGACCGTCGTCCGGGAAGCGCTGAGCGACCCGGACGCGGCGGAGAGCCCTCTGACGGTGTATACCTATGAGGGCGGCGCCGCGATGGCGGGCGGGGCCGACCCGGAGGCCATGGCGGCCATCGCGGCGGAGTACGCCCCCTATGGCCTCACCTGCGAATATGACGAGAGCCACTGCCAGTGGTATCTGGACGGGGACCCCATCCGGGTGTTCACCGACGTGCTCTCCTCCAACGGGGAGAGCATGACCGGAGGCCATTTCCAGGGGGTCATCCGAAACTTCGCCGGAGAGGGGGATATCGACGTGCGCGCCGTTCGGGACTACGAGCACTGCGACACGCTGGGCAACGGCGCGCTGTTGTACCTGGAGAGCTGCGACATCCGCCACGAGAGCGCCGTCTGGACCGAGCACCACGCCGAGCCGGACCACGGCGGAGAACATCATGACTGAGGGCAGCCCACCCCCGGCTAGAGAACAAAAAACAGCGCCGTCATGGCGCTGTTTTTTCTCAGTCTGAGCTCTCCCTCTCCGGAGGGACATATTCCAAAAGCTCGCCGACGTTGATGTTCAGATACCAGCAGAGCTTGCACAGCAGCTGCACGTCTATCCGCTGAAAACCGTTGCGGCAATAGCGATTGAAATTGGTGCGTGGGATATCCAAATCTCTGCATATGCGGTTCTTTGAGATATTCCGTTCCCGCAAAATGCGTTCAAGCTGCAATGTCAGCGTCCCGTAATCCATCCAAACGGACTCCTTTCTCCGGATGGACTGATTATATGCGGGATTGACGATTAAAATAATTCACTATATAAGGACTAACTATATTGTCATTCCCCGTCCGGCGCGTTATAATAGCGCCGGAGGTGGTTTTCATGCCGAATTATAAGCAGATGTACGTCATTTTGGTAGACGCAGTGGAGAAAGTCCTGGACGGGGTGGATCGGATCGTGGACAAGGTGAACGGCCGGGTGGAGCCGGACGACGGGTATTTCCTCCAGCTGAAGGAGGACCTGACCGATGCTTTGCAAAAAGCGGAAGACATATACATCGACACCTCGGAGGACAAATAAAACCAGCGGTCCCTCCCCCAGTCTCGTCGTCGCGGTGTACGCTAGGCTCCGCCAACGCTCATGCCGCGACGACGAAGCCAGAGGGAGAGATATACCCTGTCACCCGTCTTGCTTTTTCTCTTTTTCCGCCGGGAATCTGATCAGTTTTCCCTCGTTTATATATAGCTCCTCCGCCCCGTGGAGCGCGTCCAGCAGCGTCATACGTGCCATGTTGCACGCCGGATCATCCGGCAAAAGGTCCACCGTTTCAGACGCAGCAGCACAAAGGATCGCATACATTTTTTCAAAATCTGGCATTGCTCTCGCCTCCTGTGCCACTAAATTGTAGCATATTTTCACCGAAAAAGCTACAAAATAGTAGCATCACCATGAGGTGATGCACAGTGTATTTTCAGCGTCTGGAGGACCTGCGGGTGGACGCAGACAAGACACAGCAGCAGATCGCGGAGGTACTGCACTGCAAACGGGAGGTCTACCGCCGCTATGAGAAGGGCATCCATGAGATACCCGTATGGGCCGTGATCGAGCTGGCCAAATACTACGGCACTTCCACCGACTATATTTTGGGCCTCACCGATCAGCGGTGAGGAAAATTGCCTTTTGCAACCGCAGGTTGCGGTTTTTTCAAGTCCTCTTTCTTGCCTGCAACGGGAAAAGCGGGTATGATAGCCCCAGCACAGAAAGGAGGGACGGCCATGCAAATGGCGGAAAAGATCGCGGCCCTGCGCAAACAGGCGGGCTGGAGCCAGGAGGAGCTGTCGGAGCGGCTGGACGTGAGCCGCCAATCCATCTCCAAGTGGGAGGGCGGCCTGGCGGCGCCTACCATCGACAAGCTCCTGGAGATGAGCCGCCTGTTCGGTGTGAGCACCGACTACCTATTAAAGGATGAATTGGAGGCCCCGGAGGGCACGCCGCCGGAGGAGGACGGCCCCGCCCTGCGGCAGGTCTCCCAGGGGGAGGCGGAGACCTTTCTCTCTCTAAAGGAGACCAGCGCCCGGCCCACCGCCCTGGCGGTGGCCCTGTGCATCCTGAGCCCGGTGTGCCTCATCCTGCTGGGCGGTTTGGCGGAGATCGGGCGCATCCGGGAGGAGACCGCCGCGGCCGTCGGCCTTGTGATCCTGTTCGCCTTTGTGGTGCCTGCGGTGGCCATTTTCGTGCTGTGGGGCATGCGGCTGGGGAAATATGAGTACCTGGAAAAGGAGATATTCACCGCCGCCCCCGGCGTGGAGGGGCTGGCCCGGCGCCGGAAGGAGGCCATGGAGCGGCAGCACGCCCGCCGCATCACCGTGGGCATATGCCTGTGCGTGGCGGCGGCGGTGCCTGTCTTTGTCGCCATGGGGATGGAAGATCTGGCGATGCTCCTGTTCACGGTGGGCGGTGTGGGGCTGCTGCTGGTGATGGTGGCCATCGGCGTATACTGCATCCTCAGCGTGTCCATCCCCTGGGAAGCCTGCCAGATACTGCTCCAGGAGGGGGACTACGACGCGGAGCGAAAAGCCCCCTGGCGGCGGGCGGTGCCCAGCATCTACTGGTGCGCGGTCACAGCGGGGTACCTGGCCTGGAGCTTCGTCACCAAGCGTTGGGGCAGCACATGGGTGGTGTGGCCCGTGGCGGGGGTGCTGTATGGCGCCATAGACGCGGTGCTGCACCTGGCATATAAGCGGAAAAAATAACGGGAGAAAGACAGCGAAAAGCGACCCCGGCCAGAAGGCCGGGGGTCGCGCCTTTATACGACAAAAAACTCCAGGATGAACACCACCGCGCAGCAGGCCACGGCGGTCTTGAAAAGGTCCGCCCCCAGCCAGGCGGCCACCAGCCCCACCGCCAGCGCCGCTGCGCCGGAGAGCTGGCTCTGGGTGGCGTGGAGGATGGCCGGGAAGGTCATCACCGCCAGCGTCACATAGGGCACATAGAAGAGAAACGACTGGATGAAGCGGCTTTTGATGGGCTTGCGGAACACCGTCATGGGGATGGCCCGGATGGCATAGGAAACACCCGCCATTACCAGTATGTAGAGATACACGTTCATGCGTCCGCCTCCTCTTCCTTCCGGGGGAACAGGGCCGCGGCCCCCGCCGACAGCGCTACGGTGAGGATGATGGTGCGGGTGCCGTCGGAAAGGGCGGACACCATCGGCAGCACGGAGAAGGCCCAGCTGGCGGCGAAAGCCAGCACCACCAGCACGGCGATGACTTTGTCCTTTCGGGCGGGCGGGATGAAGATGGCGATGAACATGCCGTACAGGGCCACGCTAAAGGCGCTGACCACCCGCAGGGGCAGCAGGCTCCCCGCCAGGGTGCCCAGGGCGGTGCCGATCATCCAGCCGGGGATGGCGGGGGTCATGCCGCCGTACATGTACCAGGGGCTGAGATAGCCCGGCCGGGCGATGGTGATGCCGAACAGCTCGTCGGTGATGTCAAAGGACATGAACAGTCTGTGCTGGAAGGGAACCGCCGGGTCCATCCGCTGGCTCATGGCGCAGCTCATCAGCAGATACCGGGCGTTGGTGATGAGGGTGGCCAGGGCCATCTCCCAGTAGGTGGCGCCCGCAGCGATCATGGTCAGGCCCATGTACTCCCCGGCGGAGGCGTTGTTGAGCAGGCTCATGACGGCCGCCTGCAACGGGGTCAGGCCGATGTTCTTGGCCATGATGCCCAGGGAGAAGCTCACGGCGAAGTAGCCCAGTCCGATGGGCACGCCGTCCCGCACGCCCTGCAGATATTCTCTCTTTCTGTCCATATCATCCTCCCCGCCGTCCCGGGTGGCGCCGGGGCACCGCCCGGGCCCGTCCGAAACAGGCGTTGCACAGCCGCCCCCGGTGGTGCAGGGGCAGGGCCCGGCCGCACTTGGCGCAGAAGCGGATGTTGTTTTTCAGGTTGTAGAGCAGTATCTGGTTGATCTCGTCTGCGGTCCTGGCCCGCTCGTCATACAGCGCGTCCCGGTCCACGGGGCAGCCAAAGGCCTTGGAGAAGGAAAAATACAGGTCCAGTTTCCGGTAGTGCAGCTCCAGGTCCGGCAGGGTGAAGGGGGTGGTCCGCTCCGGCAGGGCGGGCTGCTCCGGCGTCTCCCCGGCGGCCCAGACCCGCAGGAAGCGGAAAAAGAGCTCGCTCAGCGCCGGGTCCGTCTCGTCGAAGGGGATGTTGGCCGCCCGCAGCTCCTGCTCCCGGGTCAGGGTAAAACCCGCCTCCCGCATCCGGGAGATGAGGGTGATATAGCGGCTGATATCCAGCTTCCGGTAGGGGTCGGCGGTGGGCATCCGGTTCCACACCTCCAGCACCTCCAAAAGGTCGAAGTCCACCGACGTGATGAGATCGGAAAACCCCGCCACCGCGTATTGCAGCGGCGGCACCACCGTCTCCAGGCCCGCCCGGATCAGGCTCAGGTCCTCCATGGCCCCCACGAAGCCCTTGTCGTACATGCCGTAGCGCCCGGCCCGGCCCGCGATCTGCTGTATCTCCTCCGGCTTCAGCTGCCGCCGCTCGTGGCCGTCGAACTTCTCCGACTCCATGAAGATGATCCGCCGGATGGGCAGGTTCAGGCCCATGCCGATGGCGTCGGTGCTGACAACGTACTGCATCCGCCCGGAGAGGAACCCCTCCACCTGTTTGCGCCGGGTGACGTAGGGCAGGGCCCCGTAGATGATGGCGGGCTCCTTGCCCCGGCTGCGCAGGTCCTCCGCCACGGACAGCACCCCTACCTTGGAGAAGGTGATCAGCGCATCCCCGGGGCGGATATCCGAATAGTCCACGGTCCGGTTCATGCAGATCAGGGGCGTCTTGCGTCTGTGCTCGATGACCTCGTAGGTGTCCCCGCAGCTCTGGATGATGCGCAGCAGCAGGCCCTTGGCCTCCGGCGCGGCGCACAGATGCACCTCCGGCGCCCGGACCCCCAATATGGCCCGGGTCCAGGCATAGCCCCGCTCCTCATCGGCGATCATCTGGCACTCGTCGATGACCGCCACCTCGTACTCCTGGCCCAGCTCCAGCTTCTCGGCGGTGGCGGCCACATGGGTGTCCCCCTCCTGCCGATCCTCCTCCTCGCCGGTGGTCAGCGAGCAGGCCACCCCCTCGTCCAGCAAAAGCTCCTGGGCCTCCAGGGCCAGCAGCCGCAGCGGCGCCAGATACACCCCGGTCCGGGCCCGGATCAGCCGCTGGAACCCGGCATAGGTCTTGCCCGTGTTGGTGCCGCCGATGTGCACGACAAAGTGCCGGGCCATGGCCCGGGCCTCCGGGTATTCGTCCTTGGGGTTCAGCGCCACCAGCACGTCCAGGCTAGTGCGGATGGCCCGGGGCACGTAGAACACGGAGTACACATAGCCCAGGCCGTTGGCCAAAAGCTCCTGGACGGGAAAGTCCGCCATGGCCAGCAGCGCCGCCGTATCCGCCTCCGGCTGGGCGGCGGAAAATGCCTCCAGCTCCCGCCGGGCCACCGTCAGCAGCACGGGGCCGTAGCGCTCATGGAGCTTTTGGGCGATGTTGGCGTCGGGGTTCAACCCCAGAAAGGGGGCGGCGGTGACGAAGTTTTTGATGATGCGGCCGACCTTGACCTCCCCCTTGGGGGACACCAGGGCCAGAAAATTCTCGATGCGCCCGGCGGCCTGGCCGGGGGTGAGCACCACGGCCCAGCCCGTACCGGGCACCTGGCGCACGATGGCCTCGTGGTACCGTCGGGCCAGGGGGACGGCCGGGTCCTCCGGCTTTTCCCACGCCTCCCAGGCTTCCCGGAAAAAGGCCGCCGCCCCCTCCAGGGCGGGGCCGATATCCGCAGCGGTGGCCCCGGTCTTTTCCCGGGCCCGCTGGGCGTCCTTGTTGGAGCGGACCACCCGCTGGAACCGCTCCGTCTCCTCGGCAGTGAGCACGGTGTCCGTCTGCCAGGTCTTCACCGTGCCGCCGTTCAGGTGCCGGAAGCGGGGCCGGGGCAGCAGCTCCTTGATGAGCGTGTTGGTCCAGCCCCGGCTCTTCAGCGTGCCCAAGGTCCAGTATTTACTGTTTTTCCCGGCCATGGGCCCGCCTCCTTTTCACAGGTTTCTATAGTTTACCACACATCGGCCCGGTTCATCAACGCAAATCTGCAAAAGACAGGGCCCGGATGTACCGGGCCCCGCTCCGCATGATCACTGTCTCACTTGACGAACCGCGTCCAGCTCAAGCTGGCTAGGTCTACCTGCTGGGCACACAGCGCACTCAGCTGATTGGCATATTCCTCCGGGGTGATCTCCTCATACCCCTCGTCCACCAGCCAGTCCGACTCGCCATACACGTCAAAGAACCAGCCATGGGTCTGCACCAGACCGTCGTTCTCATCGATCACATACTGTTCCAATATACTACACGTAGCGCTCATCGCTCCGTCCGTCAGGAGCGACCCGTCTTTGAGGACGTACAGGTACTCTCGGTAGTCAAAGGTGCTATAGGGGAAGAGCTTTGTGGGTCCGCCCGCCAGATAGAGCAGGTCCATGAGCCGACCATCCGGCGCCTTGATCAGCATCTCGGGCTCGCCGTCCTTGTTGACATCATAGTAGGTATAGGATACCCTCTTCCGCTCGGATGTCCCTAGCAGGTCCAATATGGTCCCTTCGGTATATATACTGTACCTCCGCTTGGAGATGGCCGTTTTATAGTCGCTGATGACGTCTGCCCAAGGGTCATATTTCATCCACTTCACATATTTCTGGCCCACGTCATAATATCCGCTGACCGGAACGCCGTTCTCGCCGAGGCACTGGACCGTGAAGGCATACGTCTCGCCCACCTTGCAGTCGCCCCAGCCGAAACTGGTGTTGCCCCAGTCAGAGGGCTCCACCTCCTCCAGCGTCGTCCAGCCAGTATTCTTTGTCCGGTAGAGCACCCGATATTTGTACGCGCCGGGCACATTGTCCCAGCTGATCATGAACGCCTCGCCGCTCTGGAACTCTGATATGGCCACTGGCTTTGCCAGTAGGCAGAAGCAGTCCGTCTCCCGTGTATATTTGGCGCTGGTGACGGTTTTGCCCTTCTTGTCCACGCAGGCAACCGCGAACCAGTACTTCGTGCCCACCTTGGCGCTCTTCCACGTGTAGCTGGTGGCGCTGGTATCTCCCGCCTTCTTCCAAGACCCGGTCAGGCTGGTGCGGTAGTAGACCCGGTATTTGGCAGCTCCCTCCACCGAGTCCCAGCTCACTTTGACGCCGCTGCTGGCGCCCTCGATGGCCGTGATCTCCGGCGCGGAGAGATAGGTGATGCTCTTGGCGCTGCTCAG
>CANROZ010000033.1 GCA_947632365.1 uncultured Oscillospiraceae bacterium | reverse complement strand
TTCTGCGTGCTGGCGTGGGTGCTCCGGAAGCTGGATATGCCCCCGGTGCCCATCCTGCTGGGCCTGGTGCTGGGCAAAATGACGGAGACCAACTTCCGCCGGGCACTGCTCATCTCCAACGGCAGTCCGGCCGTGTTCTTCAGCAGCGTGTACTGCTGGATATTCGTGGCCCTGATCGTGCTGGCGGTGGGCACCATCCTCCGCGGCAAGCTGAAGGAGAAAAAGCCCCGGACCGAGCCCGAGACCAAGGAGGAATGACATGCCGTACAATATCGTGTTCTACTTCACCGACCAGCAGCGCTGGGACACCTGCGGCTGCTTCGGCCAGCCTTTGGACATCACGCCCAATCTGGATAAGCTGGCGGCGGAGGGCGTGAAGTTCTCCAATGCCTTCTCGCCCCAGCCGGTGTGCGGCCCTTGCCGGGCCCTGTTCCAGACCGGACGGTATCCCACGGAGACCGGGTGCTTCCGCAACAACATCATGCTGCCCCCCAACGTCAAGACCCTGGGCCAGTACATCGAGGAGGCGGGCTATGAGACCGCCTACATCGGCAAATGGCACCTGGCCAGCGACGGGGAGCTGGAAAAGCCCCCGGTGATCGACCACACCGTCACCGCCATCCCCCGGGAGCTGCGGGGCGGCTACACCGGATATTGGCGCACCGCCGACGTGCTGGAGTTCACCTCCCACGGCTATGACGGCTTCGTATTTGACGAGAACGACAACAAGATCGAGTTCAAGGGCTACCGGGCCGACTGCATCAACGACATGGCCCTGGGATTTTTCGACACCTACGACCGGAAAAAGCCCTTCTTCATGACCATCTCCCAGATCGAGCCCCACCACCAGAACGACCACCGACACTACGAGGGACCGGAGGGGTCCAGGGAGCGGTTCAAAAACTTCGTCCTGCCCCACGACCTGGAGGTGCTGGGCGGCAACGCGGCGGAGGAGTACCCGGACTATCTGGGCCAGTGCGCCGCCCTGGACGAGAACCTGGGCCGACTCATAGAGCGGCTGAAAAAGGAGGGGCTGTATGATGATACGGTCATCATCTTCGCCTCTGACCACGGCTCTCACTTCATGACCCGCAACCGGGACGAGCACCTGAACGGCTACGACGACTACAAGCGCTCCTGCCATGACGGGTGCCTGCACGTGCCCCTGGTCATCGCCGGGGGGCCCTACAAGGGGGGCGTCGATGTGGAGCAGCTGGTGAGCACCGAGAGCCTGCCCAAGACCATCCTGGCCATCGCGGGGGTGGACGTGGGCGACGCCATGATCGGCGAGGACCTGCTGGGCGTGGTGGAGCACCGGGACCCGGAGCGGCCCAACGAGGTGTTCGCCCAGATATCCGAGAGCCGGGTGGGGCGGTGTGTGCGCACGGCCGACTGGCTCTATTCCGTCTATGCCCCCGGCGTCAACGGCGGCGAGGCGGCTGCGGCGGACGTGTACGCCGACGACTTTCTGTACGACCTGAAGGCGGACCCCTGGCAGCTGAACAACGTGGTCGCCGACCCGGCCTATGCCGGGCCCAAGGCGGCGCTCCGGGAGAAGCTGCTGGCCTGGATAGAAAAAGCGGAGGGCGTCCGGCCCGCCATCACCGACTGATAAAACAGCATAGGATAAGCAAAAACAGCCCCACGCCGTGGGGCTGTTTTTTGCTGCATGTTTTCTCTCAGGAGGCCTGGGCGGGCGCGCCGTTTTGGGCCCGGCGCCGGGCCATCCGCCGCAGGGCCCAGCTTCGGATGGGCTTCTCCCACAGGTAGGTCAGCAGCGCTGAGAAGGCCAGCGCGCCGAAAAAACACAGATAGGTGTACTGGGTCTGCCAGGGCTGCTCGGAGACCATGTTGGGATTCTCCGCCGCCAGATAGGGCGGGATGCGCCACTCCTTCAGCCGACAGGCGAGGAATTGGTGCCACATATAGAAATTGAAAGAGCAGTCGGACAAAAACCTGGTCACCGGATTGCCCAGCGCCCGGGCCAGGCCCGCCGGAGCCAGACAGCCGCACACCAGAAAGCACCCGCCGAACAGCCCCATGGGCAGCCGCCAGAGCATCTGTCCCCGCATGAAAAGCTCCACCTCGCCTAGGGGCTGGGAGTACATGGCGAACACCATCCCCGCGAAGGACAGCAGCATCCCCGCCGGGGCCAGCCAGGCCCGGACCTTTGGCCCGGGACGGCCGGATCCGTCCAGCCGGGCGTATATCCAGGCCGCCCCCATACCGCAGGCGTACAGGTCCAGCTGGCCGGGGAGCTGGTTGAACATGTCGAACACCCGGGAGCGGGTGGCCACCCACACCCGGAACCCCAGCCCCACCACGGTCATGACCATGCATGTCAGGCCGGGCCACTTCCGGTAGGGCCGGGCCAGCAGCGGCCAGATCACGTAAAACAGCGCCTCCACCGACAGCGTCCAGATGGTGGCGGAGGTGGGGGAGAAGAAATAGGTCTGGTAGAACAGCGTGTGGGTGAAGGTGAAGTGGGCCAGCAGGTCCTTCACCATGAAGGCCGTGGAGCTATAAAGCCCACGGGGGATGGCATAGAAGATGGTAGTTAACGTAATACATAGATAGTAGGCGGGAGCGATGCGCCAGAAGCGCTTTTTGTAAAATGTCCCCGGCTGGGTGAGAACCTCCGCCTTCTGCCCCTGGCGCGCAACGGGCAGCGCCAGCAGAAACCCGGACAAAAGCAGCATGATATCCACCATCATGGAGCCGTGGCGGACCACCTGCTGCAAGTTTACATAATGTCCAGCTGCGGTGAAGCTGGGGTCCAGCCAGCTCTGCTGCCAGATGTGGAACCACCCCACGATGAAGATGCCCGTCACCCGCAGCACGTCCGCCGCGGCCAGCCGCTCGCCCTTCTTCATGGCGCGGTCTCCGGCGGGGCGGGCTTTTTCTCCGGCTGGGGCAGGGGCGCGTGCTCCGCTTTGGTCTTCACGGCCACGCAGCGGTGGATGGGCAGGCCCTGCTCGTGGAACCGCTGCTCGTAATTGGTCATGATCCCCACGGGGCCGTTGGCATGCAGGTCATAGGTGATGTCCCGCAGCTCATAGCCCAGCAGGGCGAACTGCTCCAGGGACCAGTCGAACAGCCACCGTTGGTCGGTCTTGTACTCGATGCGGCCCCCCACGGGCAGCGCGTCCCAGTACAGCGCCAGGAAGCTGGGCGCGGTGAGGCGGTGCTTGGCCTCTTTTTTCCGGGGCCAGGGGTCGGGGAAGTTGATATAGATCACCGACACCTCCCCGGGAGCGAATATCTCCGGCAGTGCAGCGGCGTCCGTGTCGATGAACCGCACGTTGGGTATCTGCTGGTCGCAGACCCGCTCCATGGCGGTGACCATGGCGTTGGGCACCTTTTCGATGGCCACCAGCAGGGCCTCCGGGCTGGCCTGGGCCGTCCCGGCGGTGAAAGCGCCCTTGCCGCAGCCCATCTCCGCCTGGACCTCCCGGCAGCCGGGCAGAAGCTCTCCCCAGCGGCCCCGGAGGGCCTGGGGGTCCTTCACTTGCACCGCCGCGCACCGCTCCATCCGGGGGATGAGATTTTTCTTGTTGCGCATTCGCATAGGCGTATCCTCACAAAAATCGTTCCTCCAAATTATAAAGGAACCTTGCCCTGTTTGCAAGAGGGATGGGCCGGAGCAAAATCCTTGACAAAAGGAAGCGGGGGGGTATAATAGGCCATCCTTAAATCGTACCATTGCGATTTTATACACGCACGGGAGGAAGATAGCCATGAAAAAACGTCTGTTTGCGCTGCTGCTGGCGGCGGTGATGGTGCTGAGCCTGGCTGTGACGGCCTTTGGCGAGGGCCAGACCGCTGACCTGGAGCAGACCGGGACGGAGGCCGCCCAGACCGCGGCCGACCAGGCTGCCCAGACGGCGGAGACGACCGCCGATGTGACGGAGGAGACCGAGGTCACGGAGGACAGCGAGGCCACGGGTGACGCCGAGGTCGTGGAAGACGCCGAGGTCACGGAGGACGGCGAGACTGAGGACGAGACCGACGCGGAGGCCGATGCCGAGCCCGCGCCCCAGGCAGAAGGTGATGCCCAGGCCGCGGCGGAGACCGACGTGACGGTGACCTTGAACAACAACACCGGGCGCGATCTGACCATCACCCTGACGGACGGCACGACCTTCCAGAGCGGCGGCAAGGTGCCCCAGGAGGAGAGCGGCTGGTATGTCCTGCAGGTCAGCCCCGCAGGCAGGGACATCGGCGTGACCATTGAGGACGGCGCAGAAACGTATTATACCAAGGTCCAGAACGGGGAGATACTCTTTAACGACCGCAGTGGGGACGGAGCGGTGACGCTCACCCTGGACCAGCTGAGCGGCTTCCAGCTGTATGTGAAAAACAGCGTGGAAGGGGTGACATGCGCCATCACAGACCCCATGAACGGCAATGAGACAGTGGCTGACGGCGGCTGGGTGTATGTGCCCAGTGTCACTTCCCGTGAGGTGCCCCTGAATACGACGCTGGGCGGTGGATACGCATTTGACGCCGGACCGGACTTTGTGCACTTCGACCCCAACAGCAGTTCTAATAATAATCTCCTGGTGGCGGACAGTAACGGGGACAAGAAAGTCACTCTCACCGTGGTGAAGGCGCTGCGGCTGCACATCGAGACGAGCGAGGAGCTGGTGTATGTCTCCTCCGATCATATCAATACGAACCCCTATAAGGAGGGCGCCGAGCTGACGGCGGGCGAGGCCTTCTATGCGGCGGTGAAGGAGGGCTTTGCCGTGGAGGCGACCAATGCCACGGCGGCGCCGGATAGTGATTTCTTTGATATTACCGACGGCTTTAGGCTGGACCCTGTGACGGGCGAGTTCACCCGGGTCTATAAAGTGACCCCTGACGGCAAAGGCGATGTGACCATCAAGGCGGTGCCGTCTGCGGACGAGGCCCCTGTCAAGGTACATTTGACGTACAAGGGAGATGGGTTCCAGGGTACGTTGAGTAGGAACTATGCCTTCCCCGGCGAGATATTCGATCTGGACATCAAGCCGGGCTATCGCATGAAAGTGAACGGCGAGATGTGCTATGATTTTGTGGTGGCGGTGCCCAAGGACATAACGGAGCTGGTCATCGAGACCGTGAAGCTGTCCGCCGACGCTAAGCTGGCGGTGGTGGGCGACGCCTCTGCCCTGGAGAGTTCCTATGAGGGGCAGAAATACCTGCAGAACGGCAGCACGTTGACCAACGGCAGCGGCTCTATCTTGGTGAAAAACGGCTACGCCATCGACGAGACCGCCACCAAAGGCGGCAACTGCTTTGCTCTGGAGACGGTGTTTGAACCTCACGGTGTGATCTATCAGCTCTATCGGGTCTATGCGACGGACAGCACCCTGACCGTCACAGTGAAGGAGGTCAAACCTGCCCGCTGGGTCAGGGCACGGATGGTCAACGACTATCCTGACCAGGTGAAGACGAGCGACCTTCTGATCGAGGCCGACGGCGCCCAATGGATACTCAGCGCGAACTATGACGAAGATATAAATGTGAGTATAGTGCCCACCGAGACGGACGGCTCCGTGGAGGGCTTTGTGCTCAACGCCGATGGCTGCGAAATAGTAGAGGAGGAGGTCTATGAATCCGGCAAGTGGTATAGCCTGAAGGTGAAGGACGGTGTCAACGAAGTTGTCCTGCGGGTGGCGCTCAAATCCGATCTGGGGGCCCAGGCGCCCGGCGCGCCCGCCGCGGGCACGCCCGGTGTGGCAGATGAGGCTGAGACAGAGGAAAAGCTGCTGGACACGGCCGAGAACGTGGTGGAGTCTGCGGTGAAGGGCAAGACCCCCGCCGGAGTCACCAAGGACGAGGCCGCGGCCATCGCCGATGCGGCCGCCGCAGGCCAGACCATCACCACCCAGCTGGTGGCGGAGGCTGTGCAGAGCCCCAGTGACGCGGCCGCTATCGAGAAAGCCGCGGGCGAGGATGCCACCGTGGCCCAGTACGTGGACGCCCAGATACTGGTGAAGGCGGGCGGCGATACCATCGGCAAGATCACCCAGACCCAGGAGCCCATCCAGCTGTCCGTGGTGCTGACCCAGGAGCAGCTGGACAAAGGCCTGATCTTCTTCGTGGTCCGGTCCCACGAGGGCAAGACGGACATCCTGCCCGCCACGGTGAACGGGAACGTGCTGACCTTCTCCACGGATAAGTTCTCCACCTTCGGCGTGGCCTACACCAGTGACATCTCCTACGCCACTGTAAACCCCATCCCGGACCAGAAGTGGACGGGCAAGGCCATCACCCCCACGGTGACGGTGACGGCCAACGGCAAGACCCTGACCGCGGGCACGGACTATGAGGTCAGCTATGAGAACAACACCGACGCTGGAACGGCGAAAGTGATCATCACGGGCATCGGGGATTATACAGGCGAGGCGACAGCGACCTTCAAGATCGTGAAGGCCGCCTCCGGCGGCACGGGCAGCGGCTCCGGTGAGAGCGGCGCGCCCAAGACCGGGGACGAGACGCCTCTGGCCCTGTACGCGGGGCTGCTGACCCTGAGCCTGGCCGGGCTGGGCCTGGTCCTGAGCCGGAAAAAACGGACGAACAAGTAAATCCATACATAGCCATCCCCCGGACCGTCACGGTCCGGGGGATTTTTCACGGTTTATTCACGTTTTTTGGAAAAACTTCATCATTCGGTCACAAAAGCCCTTGCGTTTGGGTGTACAATGGGCAAGGCGTTTCAAGGAGGCGATGATATGATCGAGGTAAAGCATCTTACCAAGCGCTATGGCGCGCGCACCGCGGTGGAGGACCTGAATTTCACCGTGGACAGCGGCGCTGTGTACGGCTTTCTGGGCCCCAACGGCGCGGGCAAGAGCACGACCATGAACATACTGACCGGGTGCCTGGCCGCCAGCGAGGGCCAGGTGACCATCGACGGATACGATATCTTCGAGCAACCCGTCCAGGCCAAGCGCCGGGTGGGCTATCTGCCGGAGCAGCCGCCGCTGTATATGGGCATGACCGCACGGGAATATCTGACCTTCGTGGCACGGGCCAAGGGGGTGAAGACGGCGGACCTGGAGCGGCAGCTGGACGAGGCCATCACCGTCACGGGCATCGCCGACGTGGCGGACAGGCTCATCCGGAACCTGTCCAAGGGCTACCGCCAGCGGGTGGGCATCGCCCAGGCCCTGCTGGGGGACCCGGCGGTGATCATTCTGGACGAGCCCACCGTGGGACTGGACCCGCTGCAGATCGTGGAGATACGGGAACTGATCCGCTCCCTGGGCAAGGACCACACCGTCATCCTCTCCAGCCATATCCTCAGCGAGGTGCAGACGGTGTGCGACCGCATCCTGATGATCCACCAGGGCCGCCTGGTGGCCAGCGGAACCGCCAGGGAGCTGGAGGAGAGATTTGCCGGGAAGGTGACTTACCGCCTGACGGTGAAGGGGGGCTCCCTGGACGCCCGGGAAGCGCTGGAGGCGGTCAGCGGCGTGACGGAGGTGTCTGCCCAGGTGACAGGGGACCGCACGGAGCTTGTGGTCACCGCCTCGGATACCAGCCCGGACATGGACGAGCGGCTCAGCTTCGCCCTTAGTGATCGGCGCATCCCGGTGCTGCGGCTGGAGCGGGAGCAGGCCAGTCTGGAGGACGTGTTCCTGGCCCTGGCCGGGGAGAGCGAGGGCGAGAGCGCGCCCCAAAAGAACAGGAAGGGGGGCAAAGCCGTATGAGCGCCATTTACGAGCGGGAGCTGGACAGCCAGCTCAACGGCCTGACGGGCTATGTGTACGGCGCGCTGATGCTGTTGTTCGGCGGCATCTACGTGATGGCCTACCACCTGGAGGGCGCCGCGGATTTTACCTATGTGCTCTATAGCATGACCTTCATCTATCTCATCGGCACGCCCCTGCTCACCATGCGCTCCATCGCCGAGGAGCGGCACCAAAAGACCGACCAGCTGCTCTACAGCCTGCCCATGAGCATGACGAAGATCGTCCTGGGCAAGTATCTGGCCCTGGTGACGGTGATGCTCATGCCCATCGCGGTGCTGGCCCTGTATCCCCTGGTGGTCAACAGCCTGGCCTCCGCCGGGGCCATCCCCCTGAAGGCGGCCTACGGCGCCCTGGTGGGGTTCATATTTTTGGGCATGGCCCTGACGGCTATCGGCCTTTTCATCTCCTCGCTGATGGAGAACGTGGGCCTGGCGGCGGGCAGCTGCTTCATCGTGATGCTGCTTTTGTACTTCCTCACCTCCCTGACGGGGTACATCCCCGACTCAGCGGCGGCGTCCCTGATCGCCTTCGCCGTGGCGGCGGCGCTGTTCGGACTGATCCTATGGCGGCTGACGCGGCACGGGGTGTTCGCTCTGGTGTTCACCCTGTTGCTGGAGGCAGCCCTGGGGGTGTGCTATTGGCTCTTCCAGAGCGATTTTTCCGGGCTTTTTGCCGATGTGGTACGGCAGCTGGCCGTTTTCGACAGGTTCAACAGCTTCAGCTATGATATATTCGACATAACGGCTCTGGTGTACTACGCCTCCGTGACGGCGGTGTTCCTGTTCCTCACGGTCCAGGCCATGGAGCGCAGGAGGTGGGCGGAATGAAAAAGCTGCGTGCCTCTTTCTCCACCCGCTTCTGGCGGGCGGGCGCTTACAGCGTGTTTGCCGCGGTGCTCATCATCGCCATCGCCGTGGTGGCCAACCTAGCCGTGTCGGCCCTGCCCTCCACGACCACCCAGCTGGATATGACTGCCAACCAGCTCTACTCCATCTCTGAGGGCACCGGACAGGTGCTGGCCAGTCTGGACAGGGACGTGGACGTGTACTGGCTGGTCCAGGACGGCTACGAGAACACCACTATGGAACAGGTGCTGGGCCGCTACGGGGAGTACGACCGGGTGACCGTGACCAAGGTGGACCCGGTGCGCTACCCCGGCTTCGCCGCCCAGTATACCGACGCCACGGTGGAGGACAACAGCCTTCTGGCTGTGTGCGGCGAGCGGAGCATCTACATCCCTTACAGCGACGTGTGGACCTATTCCGACTTCGACACGTATTCCTATTACATGTCCACCTACGGCCAGGAGTACCTGGACGTGTTCACCGGGGAGGAGAAGCTCACCAGCGCCATATTGTCCGTGACCAGCGACGAGCAGCCCGTGCTCTATTACCTCACGGGCCACGGGGAGACCGGGGTGAGCGAGGACGTGCTCTCGTCGGTGGCCCTGGAAAACATCCGCGCCGAGAGCCTGAATCTGCTGACGGCGGAGGCGGTGCCCGCGGACTGCGCAACGCTGGCCATCTTCGGCCCGGTGCGGGACCTGTCTGACCGGGAGATGGAGCAAATAGAGGTCTATGTGAAAAACGGCGGGCAGCTTCTCGTCACCACAGCCTACTCCGACGAGGACATGCCCAACATCAAGGAGCTGCTGGCCCAGTTCGGCCTGGACCTGATCGGCGGCTATGTGATGGAATCGGACAGCCGCTATTATAACTACGGCTACATCGACCTGGTGCTGCCGGATATCGGCAGCCATGACATCACCGCCCCGCTGCTGGCGGGGGAGGGCGGCTATTCGGTGATCATGCCGGACAGCCAGGCCCTGGCGGATATCACCGACGAGACCAGCCCCTGCACGGTGACGCCGCTGCTGTCCAGCTCCGTCACCAGCTACATCAAGCAGGATATCGAGGGCCTGGACAGCTATGAGCAGGCGGAGGGGGACCAGGTGGGCTCCTTCATCCTGGCGGCGGCCTCGGAAAATGAGGACACCGGGGCCAGGCTGGTGGTGTTCGGCTCCACCCGGTTCATGGAGGCAGATTTCAGCGAGCTGGTGTCCGGGGTGAATCTGGACCTGTTCCTGAACGGGCTGGACTGGCTGTGCCGTCTGGAGCAGAGCATCTCCATCCACCCCAAGACCCTGACTACAGCCTATCTGTCCTTCACCGACAGCACGGCCAACATCCTGAAGGTGGTGCTGACGGTGGTGATCCCGGTGCTGTTCGTGGCGGCGGGCGTGGTCATCTTTGTGAGAAGGAGGCGGCGCTGATGAAGCGCGGAGCAAGACTGGCGGTGCTGCTGATAGCGCTGCTGGTGCTGTTGGGCGCCTGGTATCTGGCGGCCACGCTGTCCGATCGGCAGCAGGCCCAGCAGGCCATGGCCGCCGAGCAGGCCCATGAGGATATCTCCGTGGGCGCGGCGGCGGACATGACCACCATCGCCTGGGATTACTTCGGCGACGCGGTGAGCCTGACCAAAGCCGACGGGTCCTGGGAGAACGCCGAGGACAGCGCCTGCCCCATCGACAGCGCAGCCGTGGAGGCGCTGGCGGAGACGCTGTCCTCCCTGGAGGCCGTGGACAGGATCGCCGATGTGACGGACTTTGCCCAGTACGGGCTGGAGGACTGCGCCTACAAGGTGGTGGCCGGGGCCGGGGAGGATATCGTTACCTATGAGATCGGCAGCCAGTCCCCCAACGGCGGACAGTATGTGCGCCTGAACGGGGAGGATGCGGTGTATGTGGAGACGGGTCTGCTGGGCCCCGCCTTTGAGATATCCCTGGACGACGTGCTGAAGATGGAGACCCTGCCCCAGGATGTCGACCTGGTGACGGGCCTGGCGGTGGAGAGCGACGGGGGGCTGTATGAGCTGCAGTACCTGACGGAGGCGGAGGACGTGTGGTACACCGACGCGGACCCCTGGTTCCTGATGGACAGCGAGAGCGAGCCCGTGCGGCCGCTGGATACGGAGAAGGTGGAGACGCTTTACGGCCTGGCCACGGAGCTCACGTTCACTACCTGCGAGGACTGGAACATGACCGATCCGGCCAAGTACGGCCTGGACGAGCCCCAGGCCACGGTGCTGGTGGGCTATGTGTCCGACCAGGGGCAGAAGGAGAGCTTCGTGCTGCTGTTCGGGGATTACGCCGACGGGGACGTGTATGTGCGCCTGGAGGGCTCGAAGATGGTCTACCGGGTCAGCGGCACGGTGCTGGACGGGCTCATGTACCCAGACTTCGACGATATGGCCACCCTGGACCCCTGCGCCCTGGATTGGGACAAGCTGCAGAGCGTGA
The DNA here is from genome assembly GCA_947632365.1 of uncultured Oscillospiraceae bacterium. GTDB lineage: Bacteria > Bacillota > Clostridia > Oscillospirales > Oscillospiraceae > CAJOIG01. The sequence goes on along the minus strand of CANROZ010000033.1, from coordinate 4,356 downwards.
CGCTGGATATCGCCGGGGAGGAGAGCTATGAGATCGTCCGGACCCAGTCCACCCCCGCGGCGGAGGACGAGCAGCCGGAGGATATCTTCACCATGGGGGAGCGGAGCCTGGACAGCGAGGCGGTGACCGATTGGCTGGAGCAGCTGACCGAGATGCCCGCGGACAGCCGGGCCTCCGCCGCCGGGGAGCGGGAGGAGCTGTTCAGCCTCACCTTCCGGCAGGACAACGAGGCCTTCCCGGAGGTGACGGCCCGGTTCCGGGCCTATGACAGCGCCCACTACCTGTGCACGGTCAACGGGCAGGAGCAGTATCTGGTGGCCCGCACCACCGCGGAGAACGTGAAAAACAAAGCACTGGAATTTCTCATCCCCCTGCCGGAGGAATAAAAGTAAGGCGGCGGAGCAAACGCTCCGCCGCCTTTTTGCGTCGCATGTTCACACCTGCAAGTCCAGGGCGTCCCGGATGGGCTTTTGGGTGTACAGCAGCACCCGATCCCCGGCCAGCAGCTGCAAAGAGCCTGTGGGGATCAGCGCCTTTCCGTCCCGCCGCACCAGCACGATGAGGGTCCGGCGGGAGATGTCCAGATCCCGGATGAGGGTCCCGCACCAGGGATGGCGCTCCTTCAGGGTCACCTCCCGCAGGGTGATGCCCGTGGTATCCTGCCAGCTCTCGCCTCCCAGCACCAGCTTGTCCCCCGCCTGAATGACCGTGTCGCCCCGGGGGATGACGGGCTCTCCCCGGCGCAGGATCACCGCCAGGATCGTGCCCGGCGGCAGGGGCAGCTGGGACACGCTCTTGTCCAGCCAGGGGTGGTCCCGGCCCACCTCCAGGCGGATGAAATGGATGTCCGCCTCGGCGGAGCGGTCGCCAAAATTTTTCAGCCGGGTGTACTGCTCCACGAATCCGGCGGAGAGGATGCCTGTGGGGATGGCCACCATGCCCACGCCCAAAAACGTGAGGATGGTGCCGAACACGCGCCCGGGGATGGTGACCGGGTAGATGTCTCCGTAGCCCACGGTGAGCAGGGTGGACACCGCCCACCAGAAGCCGGAAAAGGCGTTCTGGAACACGTCCGGCTGGGCCTCGTGCTCCAGCCCGTACATGAAGAGGGACGAGGCGATCATCAGCACCAGGATGATGAAGATGGAGCTGAGCAGCTGGTCCCGCTTGCTGCGGATGACGCTGCCGATCACGTTCAGCGCGTCGTAGTAGGCGTTGACCCGGAACAGCCGGAAGATGCGCACGATCCGGAACATCCGGAAGGCCACCACCCCGGAGGGGAAGAAGATGGGCAGATAGTACATCAGAAAGCTCAATAGGTCCACCACGCCGTTGAAGCTGACCGCGAAGCGCAGCGCCGCCCGGCCCTTGCTCAGCCCGGGATAGAGATACTCCGCCGTCCACAGCCGCAGGATATACTCCACCGTGAAGCTGACCACCGTCACCAGCTCCACGGCGTTCATGGCGTTTTTATAGGGCTCGGAGGCGTCAAAGGTGGAGAAGATGGCGATGAACAGATTGGCCAGGATCATGGCGATCAGCCCCATGTCGAACAGGCGGCTGGGCCAGTCATTGACGTTGCCGATCTGGATGATGTCGAATATCCGCTTCTTCTTGGCCTGTAGAGACTGCATGGCAGGGCGTCCTTTCAGAAAACGGGAGCAAGCCCGAGGGGACTTGCTCCCGCGTATGTAGCTCACAGCGCGTCCTCGTTCACCCGCTCGGGCGGGGTCTCCAGGGCGTCGGGGTTTTGCAGGTAGTAGCGGAAGTACCGGAAGGCGGAGCCCACATAGGCACTGTCCGCGATGCGGCTGTCGTAGGTGACGGCGTAGTCCATGTACTTGTGGTCCTGGCTCTGGCCCGCCTTGTCCAGCTCCGTCACGGAGCGGACCCGGCCCACGGACAGGTTCACGGGCAGCGAGCCCATGGCGTTGATGCTCCGCCGGACCGGGGGCAGATGGAAGCTGCCCTCGTCGGAGATGGAGGCGGAGCCGTGATAGGGGCTCTTTTCCGTCAGAGAGCGGCCCAGCCAGCCGTGGTAATCCAGCCAGCGCATCACCGCCATGGCGATGCGGAGGATGAACCGGGGGGTCTTCACCAGGGTGTTGGCGATCCGCTCCAGGCGGTCGGCGGACTGGTCCGCTTTTAGGTTGTCCACCCGGGCGTTGATCTTCCGGTACACGTCAAAGACCGTGTCCGTGGGCAGGAAACGGACCGTCACGGTCATATTGCCCGCGTCCGCCGTCTCGGTGCCGCCGGAGGAGAGGACGATGTCGATGGTATCCCGGGCGTAGAGGAACTTCCCCGCCACGAATCGGTTCAGCGCCGGGCGCTGGGCCAGGGTGCGCACGTAGGCCGCGATGACTACATGCAGCAGGGTCATGTTCTCATTGCCGTCCAGGCGGCGATTGCGCAGCCAGGACTCGATGGTGCCCACCTCGGCGCTGTCGGTGAAGCTGTTGGCCGCGTCGGCGGGGGTGCGCGCCGTGAAGGGCGAGAGCTGGAAGATGGGGGATATGGTGCGCAGCCGCCGACCGTCCCTGCGGTCCGTCATGCTGCGCCGCCGTGCATACCGTTCAGGCATAGGTTACCTCCCAAAGGGGTGATCCCTGTGAACAGGGGATAATTTCCAATTTTATGATCTTGTCCTATTATACCCCGAAAGCCGCTGTTCGTCAAATGGCGGGCGGTCAGAACAGCCGGATGAGGAGCATATACAGGGCCGTCCCGGAGAGGATGCTCACCAGGGAGCTGCGCCGCCAGACCTGCAGACCCACTACGGCCAGCCCGGCCAGCAGCTCCGGCAGGCCGTAGGGCGCGGCGGTGAGCGCCGTATCCTTCAGACAGTAGACCACCAGCATGCCGATGATGGCCTGGGGCAGCACATTCCCCAGATAGGAGATATAGGCGGGGGTCTGGCGGCCGCCCCGGAAGATGAGGAAGGGCAAAAACCGCAGCAGCATGGTGACCAGGGCCATCACGGCCACCAGCAGGGCGGCATGGGTGCTGGAAACGTTCATTCCGCCGCCCCCTTTCCGCGCAGCCGGGGCCGCAGCACCGTCAGGGTCAGGGTGATGACCAGCATGGCGGGTATGAGAAAGTTCTCCGGGCCGAACAGCACCAGGCACGCCAGGGACCCCGCCAGTCCTACGACGGCGGGGGTGTGGTCGTGGGAGTCCAGCCATTGCTGGGTGAAGGAGGCGATGAAGAGCGCGGTCATGGAAAACTCGATGCCCGCCGTGCTGAAGGGCAACGCCGCGCCCAGCACGCTGCCCAGCACGCTCCCGGTGACCCAATAGCACTGGTCGAAGGCGGACACCAGAAAGCGGTACAGATCGGGGTCCGCGCCCTCCGGCGCGGCGCCGTCGCAGAGAAGGGAATAGGTCTCGTCGGTGAGGGCGAAGATCAGATAGGGCTTATATTTGCCCGCGTCCCGGTAGCGGCCGATCATGGAGATGCTGTAAAAGAGATGCCGGGCGTTGACCATCACCGTGGTCAGCGCCGCCGTGAGGATCGACGCGCCCCCCGACAGCAGGCTCACGCCCACGTACTGCATGGAGCCGGCGTAGATGAGAAGGCTCATGGCGAAAGCCCAGAGCACGCCGTATCCCGCGTCCCGCAGCAGGATGCCGAAACCGATGCCCAGCACGATATACCCCGCCATGACGGGGATGGATGTGACGAAGGCCTGCCGGACGACGGAGCGCCCGGCCGGACGGCGCTGATCTTGTCCCATAGTCTTGCCCCTCTCGCTTAGGATAAAAACAATTGTATCATCCCATTGCCCCGGACGCAAGCCGTGCGGCGCGGAGCGGGGCGGCCCGATCCTCCAAAAAACCGCCGATTTTTCCGGCGTGTTTTGGCGAAAAGGCGAAAAATGGAAGCGCCCGCCACATGGCCGTTGACAAGCCGTCGCGGGCGGTTTTATAATGACCACGGTGCTTTTAATGAGGTCCTGTGAGGCCTCCAAGGACTGTGGCCCGCGCGGGCCTTTCCGTGTGTAAGAGCGCGGCTCTCCTTGTTGGAGGGCCGCGTTTTTTGAGGCGCTTCCGACACCAGAACAAGTTCGGAGGGAATGAAAAATGAACGAGAAAACCAAGGTCAAGGACCAGGACTATTCCCTGGAAAGCGTGCCCCAGACCGCCCGGAAGGGCTTCTGGCCCATGTTCTTCATCATGCTGGGCTTCACCTTCTTCTCCGCCAGCATGTCCGTGGGCGCCAAGCTGGGCAACGGCCTGGATCTGAGCGGGTTCGTCTGGGCCGTGCTCATCGGCGGCGTCATCCTGGGCGCCTACACCGGCGTGCTGGGCTACATCGGCAGCAAGACCGGCATGAGCCTGGACCTGCTGGCCCAGC
>CANROZ010000032.1 GCA_947632365.1 uncultured Oscillospiraceae bacterium | reverse complement strand
GAGAACTGCCAGATGCTCTGCCGGGACTGCAACCTGAAAAAAGGTGCGCAGGAATAATCGGTCGTTTAACGATACCCTGGCTGTTTAACGATACCCCGGTTATTTAACGAATCGCGGTAATTTAACGGTAGCCTCCGCTCAGAGCCTGCACTTTCACCCCGAAAGGCCCTCTCAAAACCGCGCCATACAGACGTCCCAACCCATAAAATGCAACGCGCCAGGGCGGAAAGCCTTGGCGTGTCGGCATAATATAACGATAACGCAGTCGATACCATTGTATCAAACTGCGTTACCAGTTATGGTGGCGGGAGGAGGATTTGAACCTCCGACCTCCGGGTTATGAGCCCGACGAGCTACCAGACTGCTCTATCCCGCGTCATTTGGGATTGTAATGATATCATAGCGGCGGCGGATTGTCAAGAGCTTTTTCCGTCGAAGACGGGCGCGCGGGCCGCAAAAGCGGCCCGCCGCGGCTATTTTACCCCTTCTGGGACTGGATGAACTCCCAGATGGCCTGGGCCGAGTTGAAGTTTTCCGGCTCCAGATCGGCCATGGATATCTCGATGTCGAACGCGTCCATGATCTCGTTGACCAGGGCGGTGATATCGAAGGAGCCCAGGATGCCGTCGTCGATGAGGGCCGTCTCGTTTTCAAAATCCACGTCGGGGCGCAGGTCCCGCAGGATCTCCATCAGATCTTCCATAATGAAACCTCCAAAAGTGACTGTGAGCGATCACTCGCCCATAAGTTTTTTTGCCATCTCCACCATGTCCTTTTTCCGCTCCTTGACGCGGCGGGCCGGGGCGCCCACGTAGATGCCCCAGGGCTCGGTGGATTTGTTGATCAGGCACATAGCGCCGAAGGAGCAGCCCTCGCCCATGCGCACGCCGGGCAGCACGATGCCGCCGGTGCCGATGACGCCGTACCGCTCCTGGACGATGGGCGCCTGGAACTCTTTGCGGAACTGCTTGGGCACCACCGGGTTATGGAGCGCCGCGCCGGAGTAGTCGTCGCTGCTGGCATAGAAGGTGCAGCGGGAGGAGGTGCCGGCAAAATCCTCGATGGTGATGCTGGAATCCCCCGCGTACAGCTCGTTGTTGGAGCCGATGTGGATATAGCTGCCGATGGTGATCTCGCCGTTCATGATGGTGAAGTCGTCGATGATCACATTGCTGCCGATGGATATCTTATCCGGGGTGTAGATGCAGCAGGTGCGGCTGATGAGCACATGGCGGCCCAGGGATCTGAAGCCCATTTCCCGCAGCTCGCGGTTGGTGTAATAGGGGTTATACTGCATATCCTCGCCTCCTCGCCGAAATATCCCGCGCTGTCATCATAGCACGGTTGACCCGGGGATGCAACCGTTCCGGCTCAGAAGAACAGCCCTGTGCCCAGGATGTATTCATAATAATCCGCCCCGGCCAGGCTGTAGATGCGGCCCACGAAACACAGCTGCCCATCCCCGGCCAGCCATATCCGCTCCACCTCGGTGTTGTCCGGCGAGGTGGTGCGCTCGTACTGCTGGTTATAAAATTCCTCGTCCGCATCCACCACCGAGGGGCTGAACTGCAGGGTGAACTCGTTGCCCAGGATGGGCTGCTCCAGGTTTTTCAACTCCTCTGCGTCCACATTCAGCAACGCCAGCAGCTGAGCGGCCGACAGCTCCTCCCCGGTGGACAGGTCCAGGTTGAAGGGGGTGTACTCCGTCACGTCGTTGGGTCCGCGCATCACCATCAGCACCGAGAGCACCCGGCCCGCGCCCACGCTGCACTCATAATACATGCCCTCGCACATGGGGTCCTCCGCCAGGGGGATGAACTGCGCTTCGATCCGGCTGTTGATGGCCGCCGCGCCCGCGCAGTCCAGCACGATATGGGGTATCTTGCCCTCGTAGGACGCCAGGTCCTCCACACACTGTTCCGCCGTCAGTGTGGTGAAATCCGTCCCGCTCCCGGCGGGCTGCTCCGGCGCAGCGGACTCATCGCCCTCCGGGATGGCGTCGGTGCCGGACGCGGGCTGGACAGGGACCTCCTCCGGCACCTGGACCGGGGCTATCTCCTGGGCCTGCTCGGCCTGAGTGGTATCCGCGCTCTGGCTAGCGTCTCCGCCCTGGGCGGCGTCACCGTTCTGGACCGGGTCCGCCGCAGGGGCCGGGGCCATGGTGGCCTGGCTGATGGACTGGGCGATGCTGTGCAGCACGTCCTCCGCGCCGCAGGCCGCCGTCAGGCAAAAGCATAGCGCCAGCAGCAGCGCAAAAACTGTCTTTTTCATATCCGTAAACTCCTTTCTCACAACTGCTTCATATAAGCCCGGAAGGCCGATGGAACGGGATAGCCCGTCGCCCGTTCCGCCGCCGTGGTCCAGACGAACCGCTCCGGCGCGGCGCCGCAGCGGACCCGCCAGCCCGCCATATGCCACTCCAGATGGGTGAAAATGTGCTCCGCCCGTCCGCAGGGGATGAGCGCCTCCGGCGCGCAGCCCCAGACGTCCGCCTGACACAGGGCCGCCGCCTCGTCCAGCTCGCCCTCCACGTTCGGCAGCTCCCAAAGCCCCGCCAGCAGGCCCCGGTCCGGCCGCTTCGCCAGGGCGATCCGGTCCCTGTACTCCAGGATGAACACCGTCTTGGGCTGGACTCGGCGGGGGGCCTTTTCCGGCATGACGGGCCAGTCCGTCTCCCGGCCCGTCCGGTGGGCGGCGCACATCGCCGCCAGGGGACAGGCGCCGCAGTCCGGCGTGCCCGGCAGGCACACCGTCTCCCCCAGCTCCATGAGGGCGGAGGTGAACGCCCCGCACCGCTGCGGAGGATACTGCTCCCGCAGGGCCTCCCGGAAAGCGGTCTTCACTTTCCCGTCTCCGATGCTGTCGGGGCAGCAGGTGAGCCGGGCGCAGATGCGCAGCACGTTCCCGTCCACCGCGGGCGCCGCCAAGTCAAAGGCGATGGAGGCCACCGCTCCGGCGGTATAGTCCCCGATGCCCGGCAGGGCCCGCAGGGCCTTCTCATCGGCGGGAAGGGCCCCGCCGTATCGTTCCACGATCACTCCGGCGGCACGGTGCAGGTTCCGGGCCCGGGAATAATAGCCCAGCCCCTCCCACAGCTTCAGCACCGTCTGTTCCTCCGCCGCGGCCAGCGCCTCCACCGTGGGCAGCGCGGCCATGAACCGCTCGAAATACCCCCTGGCCGCCTCGATACGGGTCTGCTGGAGCATGATCTCCGACACCCACACCCGGTAGGGCGTGGGGTCCCGCCGCCAGGGCAGGTCCCGGCCATGGGCATCATACCAGGGCAGAAGGGCCTGCGCCAGGCCCTGGGGCAGTTTCTCCATGACACATCCCTCCCGGCCCCTATTAAAGCACGCCCGACACGCCCGGTCAAGCCAAAATGTCCCCGCATTTTTGTTGACAAACCCTCCGTCAAGCCGTATCATCGTGTTCATACACCGCAAAACGCGCAGGCGGGAGGAACTGTCATGGAATTTCGGGCCGAGCTGATGGACCAGGCCGCGGTAGAGCGGGCCCTGGTGCGCATCGCCCATCAGATATTGGAGCGCAACAAGACCACCGAAGGGCTGTGCCTGGTGGGCATCCGCACCCGGGGCGTGCCCCTGGCCGCCCGGCTGGCCGCCAACATCCGGGCCCTGGAGGGGGCCGACATGCCCGTGGGGGAACTGGACATCACCCTGTACCGGGACGACCTCTCCGCCGTGGCCGACGCGCCTGTGGTCAACGGCACGAAGGTGCCCTTTTCCATCGCGGGGCGCACCGTGATCCTCTGCGACGACGTGATCTTCACCGGGCGCACCGCCCGGGCCGCCCTGGACGCGCTGATGGAGCTGGGCCGCCCGGCCCGGGTGCAGCTGTGCTGCCTCATCGACCGGGGCCACCGGGAGCTGCCCATCCGCCCCGATTTCGTGGGCAAGAACGTGCCCACCGCCCGCTCGGAGATCGTGGCCGTGTCCCTGGCGGAGACCGACGCCGACACCTGCGTGCGGCTGTACGGGAAAAAAGACGCCGGAACAGTCAAATAAGTTCCCGCCGCGCACTTTTCCCTGTTGGCGAACGATATATTTATATGTTATAATGACTGACAGTATCGTACTGTCGGTCATTATTCTTTTTCGTGGGAGGGCCTATGCTGGAAGACAGACGGCTCATCGAGCCCATCGCCCACATCGAGACGGACCTGCCCACCAAATTCGGCCTGCCCCGGCAGAGCGGTCTGGCGGCGCTGCCGGGCCGGATCGTTTTCGAGCCGAAATACCGGGACCCGGTGGCCTTTCGGGGGCTGGAGGGTTATTCCCACCTGTGGCTCATCTGGGGCTTTTCCGCCAACGGGCGGGACGAGTGGGCCGCCACGGTGAAGCCCCCGCGGCTGGGGGGCAATCGGCGCATGGGGGTGTTCGCCACCCGCTCCCCCTATCGGCCCAACGCCCTGGGGCTATCCTGTGTGCGGCTGGACGCCGTTGGGCAGGACGAAAAGCTGGGCCCGGTGCTCCGGGTCAGCGGGGCGGACCTGATGGACGGCACGCCCATCTACGACATCAAACCCTATCTGCCCTATACCGACAGCCATCCCGACGCGGCGGGCGGTTTTGCCCAGGAGGTGCTGGACTACGTCCTGGAGGTGGATTTCCCCCCGGCGCTGCTGGCCCGCATTCCTATCGACAAGCGGCAGGCCTTGCTGGAGCTGCTGGCCCAGGACCCCCGCCCGGCCTATATCGACGATCCGGCCCGGCGGTACGGGTTCAATTATCTCAACTATGACGTGCGCTTCACCGTGGACGGCGGCAGGCTGACCGTGGTGGAGATCGCCGATCTGTAGATCGCAAGGAGAATTTCATGAAAGCCATCGTTTCCGTTTTTTCCAAGGACCGCATCGGCATCATCGCCGACGTGTGCACCCTGCTGGCCGGGATGCAGGTGAACGTGCTGGACCTGAGCCAGACCATCATGGACGGCACCTTCACCATGGTCACCCTGGTGGACACCGCCACCTCCGACCTGACCTTTGACCAGATACAGGACACCCTGTCCAAGGGCGGCCGGGACCTGGGCCTCTCCATCCGCATCCAGCGTCAGGACATCTTCGACGCCATGCACAAGATATGAGGGCCCGCCATGCTGAATACCTTCGACATCCTGCAGACCATCGACATGCTGGACAACCAGCATCTGGATATCCGCACCGTCACCCTGGGCGTCAACCTGCTGGACTGCGCCCACCCGGACATCGACGCCTGCGCCAGGCGGGTCTATGACAAGATCTGCCGCCGGGCCGAGCAGCTGCTCCCGGTGGCCCGGGGCATCGAGGCGGAGCTGGGCATCCCCATCGTGAACAAGCGCATCTCCGTCACCCCCATCGCCATGGTGGCCCAAGCCAGCGGCGCGGCGGACTTCACCCCCGTGGCCGTCGCCATGGACCGGGCCGCCAAGACCTGCGGTGTGGACTTTATCGGCGGGTTCTCCGCCCTGGTGCACAAGGGCCTCACCGACGGGGACCGTCGGCTCATGGACAGCATCCCCCGGGCCCTGGCAGAGACCGACCTGGTCTGCGCCAGTGTGAACGTGGGCTCCACCAAGGCGGGCATCAATATGGACGCGGTGGCCGCCATGGGCCGCATCGTGAAAGCCACCGCCGCCGCCACCGCCGATCGGGGCAGCATCGGCTGCGCCAAGCTGGTGGTGTTCTGCAACGCGGTGGAGGACAACCCCTTCATGGCCGGCGCCTTCCACGGCCCCGGCGAGCCGGAGTGCGCCGTCAACGTGGGCGTGTCCGGCCCCGGCGTGGTGTATCACGCCCTCCGGGACGCCAAGGGCAAGAGCCTGGACCAGGTGGCCGAGATCATCAAAAAGACGGCCTTCCGCATCACCCGCATGGGCCAGCTGGTGGCCCGGGCGGCGGCGGAGCGGCTGGGAGTCCCCTTCGGCGTGGTGGACCTGTCCCTGGCCCCCACCCCCGCGGTGGGCGACAGCGTAGCCCGTATCCTGGAGGAGATGGGGCTGGCCGTCTGCGGCGGCCACGGCACCACCGCCGCCCTGGCTATGCTCAACGACGCGGTGAAAAAGGGCGGCCTGATGGCCTCCGGCCGGGTGGGCGGCCTGTCCGGCGCCTTCATCCCCGTCAGCGAGGACGAGGGCATGATCGCCGCCGCCCGGTCCGGCGTGCTCACCCTGGACAAGCTGGAGGCTATGACGTGCGTTTGCTCCGTGGGGCTGGACATGATCGCCGTGCCCGGGGACACCCCTGCGGAGACCATCGCCGCCATCATCGCCGATGAGGCCGCCATCGGCATGGTCAACAACAAGACCACCGCCGTGCGCCTCATCCCCGCGGTGGGCTGCGCGGTGGGGGACAGCGTGGACTTCGGGGGCCTGCTGGGCACCGCGCCCATCATGCCCGTCCACCCGGAGAGCGCCGCCGCCTTCATCGCCCGGGGCGGCCACATCCCGGCGCCCCTGCACAGTCTGAAGAACTGACGGCGGCCGCGGCCCGCGGCTGCAAGACCATATGCGTTTGCGAAGGGACGGTAGAGAGATATGAAACGGACACGGACACTGGCGCTGGTCCTGCTGGCCGCGCTGGCGCTGGGCGCTTTCATCGGCGGCCCGAGGGCGGAGGCCTTTGGCGGTCCGCTGGTGGTGGGCGTGCGGGACGATATCGTGAACTTCAGCTTTTTCAACGAGACTACTGGAAAATACTACGGCCTGGAGATCGACATCGCCACGGAGCTGGCCAAGCGCCTGGGCCGGGACGGGGTGGAGTTCGTCACCGTCACCCCCACCACCCGGGAGCAGATGCTGACAGACGGTGAGGTGGACTGTCTTGTGGCCTGCTATTCCATCACGGACGAGCGGAAGGAGCTGTTCGATTTCTCCCCCGCCTATTACCACGACGGCACGGTGCTGATGGTCCAGACCTCCTCCCTGTTCACCCAGCGGACGGACCTGGTGGGCATGACGGTGGGGGTGCTCAACGGCTCCAACACTGAAGAGCTGGTCCGCGATGTCATGACGGCCATCGACGAGAAGGGGGTCAAGCTCTGGGACGCGGATACCTACCAGGAGCTCTCCAACGCGCTGGAGACGGGCGTGGTGGACGCCGTATGCATGGACGGCTGCATCGCCCAGGCCTATATGAACGGGGACCGCTCCTATCTGCCCGGCTCGCTGGCCGAACAGTTTTACGGCGTGGCCACCCAGAAGGATTCCGCCCTCAGCGGCCAGGTGGCCGATGCCATGGAAAAGCTGCAGGACGACGGGACATTGGACACACTCGTCGAAAAGTGGAGCTGAGGAGGCGGCGCGGTGGATAAAATAACGAGAAAATCTATCGCTGTGGTGCTGGTCGCCGTCCTCTGCCTGGTGGTCCTGGGGGTCTATCTGACCAGCATGCAGAACTATCTCTCCCTCAAACAGCAGCAGCAGGATACGGAGCAGAAGATCACCCAGATACGGGAGCTCATCGCCGCCTCGGACCAGTCCGCCGTCCAGGTCCGGGAGACCTTTGACAACATCTACAAGGCCAAGGCCCAGAGCCTGGCCTTCATGGTACGGCAGAAGGTGGACCCGGAGCTGAACCGGGCCGTCATGGAGACCTACCGCAAGCTGCTGGACGTGGACAACGTGTTTGTGCTGGACAAGAACGGCTACCTCATGTATGTGGCCCGGCCCACCATCGTGAACTTCACCCGGGCCCGGTTCAACCAGCTGCGCACCGTGTTCGACACCGCCGACCCCTCCGAGGCGTTCCAGGTGGACATGGGCGACGAGGAGATGCGCTATTACGGCGCCTGGATCACCCCCAGCCGCATGGCGGTGGTGGCCCAGGACCCGGGGGAGCTGGACAGTCTCCTGGACGACACCGCCTCCTGGAAGAGCCAGCTGGAGAGCCTCTCCGTGGGGCTGGACGGCTATGCCTTCGCCATCTCCGCCAAGGATTACACGTTCCTGTACCATCCGGACGAGGCCATGATCGGCCTGGACGCTCTGGACGCGGGCATCCGGGTGGAGGACCTGGACGACGGGGCCTGCACCTGGATGACGGTGAACGGGGAGGAGCTCTACTGCGGCGTGGTCCGGGCGGACGACGCCTATGTGTTGTGCGCCGTGAGCCGGGAGGAGATCAACTCCGCCAACGCCATCACGGTGATCATCGTGCTGTTCGTATTCCTGACCGTCATCACCGTGGTGGTGTTCTACGCCCTGCTCCTGCTCCGGGAGGAGCGGCAGCGCGGCGCCAACCAGGCCGACTACAAGGCCGTGGGCTCCTGGCGGTACTATAAGCGGGTGGGCCGGAAGCTGACCACCGTATCCGTCATCGGGCTCATCTGCATCCTCATCATCTCCTACTACATGCAGACCCTGTTCTCCATGTCCCGGGCCTCCGTCAGCAACGCCCAGCGCCTGGAGGAGATCCAGAGCACCATGGCCCGGTACCAGGACAACGTGGACGAGCTCACCGCCCGGTACGACAAGAGCTACATCAGCAAGGGCGAGGTGGCCGCCTACATCCTGACCCAGCGGCCGGACCTGCTGGAGCGCAGCGCCATGACCCGTCTCAGCGACGCGCTGGGCGTGGAGTATACCTTCGTGTTCGACGCCAACGGGGATCTGGTGGTCACCGACTCCCCCTATTCCAATTTCACCCTCAGCGACGATCCGTCGGAGCAGTCCTATGCCTTCCGGCAGCTGCTGGTGGGCGTGCCCTACTATGTGCAGTCAGCCCAGCAGGACGACGTGGGCGAGTACCGCCAGTATGTGGGCGTCACCCTCCGGGACGAGGCAGGCAACGCCAACGGCTTCGTGCAGATATCCGTGCTGCCGGAACTGCTGGAGAGCGCCGTGGAACAGATGGGCCTGGACACCATTTTGCAGAATGTCCGGGTGGGCACCAACGGCTTTGCCTTCGCCGTGGATCGGGACACCAAGAATTTCCTCTACTACCCCGTGGAGCGCTACATCGGCCGCAACGCTCTGGAATACGGCATGGAGGAGAACCAGTTCCAGAACGGGGACAGCGGCTATATCAAGCTGGGGCTGGATAAGTATTACGCCTCCGCCGTGGAGACCGACGACTCCTTCATCTACGCGGCCCTGCCCGCCGAGGAGCTGGGCGGGGATCGGCTGCTCATCAGCCTGTCCTCCACGGGCATGAGCCTGCTGTGCCTGGCGCTGGTGTGTCTGCTGCTCAGTTTCGAGCGGCGTCAGACCGCCGCCGAGGGTCCCGTCCGGATCGAGAGCGCCGCCGCCCGTCCTGGCAAGCGGGCCCGCATGATCGACGTGACCATGGCGGACGGCACCGTGAAAAAGACCGAGAGCGCCTTCAGCCGCTGGAGCAACGAGACTCTGGGCTGGGGCGAGATGACGGCGGAGCAGAAGACGATGATGGTGCTGAAGGTGATGATGGGCCTACTGGCCCTGTTCATTGTGGTGGCCGTGGCCAACAAGGAGACCGCCTTCACCCCCACCAGCGTGTTCCGGTACGTGCTCGACGGCACGTGGAAGCGGGGCGTGAACGTGTTCGCCATCACCGCCAGCATCATGATCCTGTGCGTGGTCAGCGTGGCCAGTATGGTGCTGCGCAGCATCCTGCGCATCCTGAGCCGGAGCATGAACGCCCGGGGCGAGACGGTCATCCGCCTGGTCAACAGCCTGGTGAAATACGTCTCCGTCATCGTGTGTTTGTATTTCTGCTTTGCCATGTTCGGCGTGGACACCGCCACGCTGCTGGCCTCCGCGGGCATCCTGAGCCTGGTCATCGGCCTGGGCGCCCAGGACCTGGTGAAGGATATCGTGGCGGGCCTGTTCATCATCTTCGAGGGCGAGTTCCGGGTGGGCGATATCGTCACCATCGGCGACTGGCGCGGCACGGTGGTGGATATCGGCGTGCGCACCACCAAGATCGAGGAGCCGGGCAAGAACATCAAGATCATCAACAACAGCGCCATCTCCAACGTGATCAACATGACCCGCAAGGAGTCCTTCGCCGCCTGCGACGTGGGCATCGAGTACGGCGAGAGCCTGGAGCGGGTGGAGGCCATCCTGGCCCAGGAGCTGCCCCATATCCGGGAGCGGGTACCCAAGATCACCGACGGCCCCTTCTACAAGGGCGTGGCGGCCTTGGGCGATTCCAGCGTGGTCATCAAGGTGGTGGCCCAGTGCGCCGAGGGCGACCGCATCCAGATCGCCCGGGACCTGAACCGGGAGATGAAGCTGATCTTCGACAAGCACAAGATCAACGTACCCTTCCCCCAGGTGGTGCTCAACCAGCCAGTGGAGTTTCTGGAGGCTACCGAGTGGCAGAAGCGCAGGGCGGAGCAATTCGCCGAGGAGCAGCGGGAGCTGGCCCAGGGCAAAGAGGACCTGCCCACCACCTGAGAACAAACAAAAGCACCGGGATAGGAAATTCCTGTCCCGGTGTGTGTTTTCTCCCGAAAGAGGTCAGGCGCCCTCATCCGCCTCGTCCCTGGCGCGGAACAGCAGGGAGATGCACCACAACGCCGCCAGGCCTACCAGCGTGTAGACCACCCGGGACACCGGGTTCGTCTGACCGCCGAAGATCCAGGCCACGATGTCGAACCGGAACAGGCCGACGCTGCCCCAGTTCAGGCCGCCGATGATGGCCAGGATCAGCGCTATCCTGTCAATGACCATGAAAAAGACTCCTTTTCCAACAGACTGAAATGATCTTGCAGGGCCTAGTTTGCGCCGCGCACCGGGAAAATATACACCAACTTTTTCAAAAGGAGGAAATTTTTTCGTCGGGCGGGCCCGGATGTTTCACAGACCGACCGCACCCGTCATATAGTGGAATGGGCTCTGCGAGCCCGAAGGAGGAAATTATGGCAGATTGCGGTTCTGAAAACATGAACATCATCTGTGGTCAGCAGGCGGGCGGCCTGAATCGGTACGCCTATCCCTGCCCGACACAGCCCTGCTGCCCGTCCATGATCGCCGGACCCACTGGACCGACAGGCCCCGCCGGGGCTATGGGACCTACAGGCCCTGCCGGGCCTGTGGGTGCGCCGGGCGCCGCTGGCGCTATGGGGCCCACCGGGCCTATGGGTCCTGCGGGCGCTGCGGGCGCTGTGGGCGCGGCCGGGGCTGCTGGACCTACAGGCCCTGTCGGACCCGCCGGAGCCACGGGCGCTACGGGCGCCACCGGACCCACGGGTCCCACGGGACCCATTGGGCCTACCGGACCTGTCGGGCCCGCTGGTGCAGTCGGTGCTACAGGCGCTGCTGGCGCGGTCGGTCCCGCCGGACCCATCGGACCCACCGGACCTACGGGGCCCGTTGGGCCCGCTGGTGCAGTGGGCGCTACAGGCGCGGCTGGCGCGGTCGGTCCTGCCGGACCCATCGGACCCACCGGACCTACGGGACCTGTCGGGCCCGCCGGGCCTGCCGGAGCTGCTGGCCCCGCCGGGCCTGCGGGACCTGCGGGAACGGTGGCCCCGGCGGCCGCGGTGGCGGACGTGGCCACTCCGGCCACAGCCACGGCCGAAACGGTGGCCACCCAGCTCAACGCGCTGCTGGCCAGTCTCCGGGCAGCCGGACTGCTCTCCGGCGGCGCCGCTGGCTGAGCACAAAAACAGCCTCACAGAACACACTCTGTGAGGCTGTTTCTATTTTGCCGCGTTTTACACGCCCAGATACTCCCGCTGCTCCGGTGTGAGCTGGTCGATGGTCACGCCGATGGTGGTCAGCTTCCGCCGGGCCACGTCCTCGTCGATCTGCCTGGGCACGGCGTACACCCCCGGGGCCAGCTTGCCCCGATTCTGGGCCAGGTACTGGGCGGAGAGGGCCTGGATGGCAAAGCTCATGTCCATGATCTCCGCCGGATGGCCGTCGCCGGAGGCTAGGTTCACCAGCCGCCCCTCGGCGATGACGAACACCGTCTTCCCGTGGGGCAGCTCATAGCCCTGGATATTGTGCCGGGCCTCGTACTTTTTCACCGCCATGGTCTCCAGGCCCCGCATGTCCACCTCCACGTCGAAGTGGCCCGCGTTGGTGAGGATAGCGCCGTCCTTCATCAGGGGGAAGTGCTCCGCAGTGATCACGTGCTCGCAGCCCGTGACGGTGCAGAAGATATCGCCGATGGCGGCCGCTTCGGCCATGGGCATCACCGTGAAGCCGTCCATCACGGCCTCGATGGCCCGGATGGGGTCCACCTCCGTGACGATGACCCGGGCGCCCAGGCCCTTGGCCCGCATGGCCACGCCCTTGCCGCACCAGCCGTAGCCCGCCACCACCACGTCCTTGCCGGCCACGATCAGGTTGGTGGTGCGCATGATGCCGTCCCAGACGGACTGGCCCGTGCCGTAGCGGTTGTCGAACAGGTGCTTGCAGTCGGCGTCATTCACCGTGACCGCGGGGAACCGCAGCGTCCCGGCCCGCTCCATATGGTGCAGGCGGATGATGCCCGTGGTGGTCTCCTCGCAGGAGCCCAGCACGTTGGGCAGCAGGTCCGTAAACTCGGTATGTATCAGGCTCACCAGGTCGCCGCCGTCATCGATGAGGATGTTGGGGCCGCAGGACAGGACTTTGCGCAGGTTGGCGTCATACTCCTCCGCCGTGCAGCCGTGCTGGGCGTGTATCTCCAGGCCTCCGGCGGCCAGGGCCGCGGCCACGTCGTCCTGGGTGGACAGGGGGTTGGACCCGGTGATGTGCATCTCGGCGCCGCCCCTGGCCAGCACCCGGCACAGATAGGCGGACTTGGCCTCGATGTGCAGGCACAGGGCCACCTTCAGCCCGGCAAAGGGCTTGGTCCGCTCAAATTCCTCCCCGATGGCCCGGCACAGGGGCATGTTCCGCTCCACCCAGGCGATCTTTTTCTCCCCCGAGGAGGCCATATTTATATCGCGGATCGTACTCATAGCTCAGATTCCTTTCGCATATTTTTTAAGACTGGCTGTCGGTGCGGTTCAGCCCTTGACGGCGGCCTTCAGCGCCTCGGTCTTGTCGGTGCGCTCCCAGGCCACGCCCAGGTCCTCCCGGCCCATGTGGCCGTAAGCGGCCAGCTGGCGGTAGATGGGACGGCGCAGGTCCAGGTCCCGGATGATGGCCGCCGGGCGCAGGTCGAACACCTGGCCCACGGCCCTTTGCAGCGCCTCGTCGGACACGGTCCCGGTGCCGAAGCAGGTGACGTTCACGCTCACCGGGTTGGCCACGCCGATGGCATAGGCGATCTGCACCTGGCAGCGGCGGGCAAGGCCCGCGGCCACGATGTTCTTGGCCACCCAGCGGGCGGCGTAGGCCGCGCTGCGATCCACCTTGGTGGGGTCCTTGCCGGAGAAGGCGCCGCCGCCGTGGGGCGCGCTGCCGCCGTAGGTGTCCACGATGATCTTCCGGCCTGTGAGGCCCGAGTCCGCCTGGGGCCCGCCCACCACAAAGCGGCCCGTGGGGTTGACGTAGTACTTGATATCGCCCCGGTCGAAGCCCTGGGGGATGATGGGGTCGATGACCTCCCGGATGATGTCCTCCCGTATCCGGGCCTGCTCCACGTCGGGGGCGTGCTGGGTGGAGACCACCACCGTATCCACCCGGACAGGGCGGTTCTGTTCGTCATACTCCACGGTCACCTGGGTCTTGCCGTCCGGCCGCAGATAGGGCAGGGTACCGTCCTTGCGGACCTGGGCCAGGCGCAGAGCCATTTTGTGGGCCAGACTGATGGGCAGGGGCATCCGCTCCGGCGTCTCGTCGCAGGCGTAGCCGAACATCATGCCCTGGTCCCCGGCGCCGTTTTGCAGCTCCGCAGCCTCGCCGCCGGATTTCTGCTCCAGGCTGGCGTTCACGCCCATGGCGATGTCCGGGGACTGCTCATCGATGGCGGTGAGCACGGCGCAGGTCTCGCAGTCCATGCCGTACTTGGCACGGTCATAGCCGATATCCCGCAGCACGCCCCGGGCGATCTTGGGGATGTCCACATAGCAGCTGGTGGTGATCTCGCCCATCACATACACCATGCCTGTGGTGGTGGTGCACTCGCAGGCCACATGGCCCTGGGGGTCCTGGGCCAGGATGGCGTCCAGGATGGCGTCCGATATCTGGTCGCAGACCTTGTCAGGATGGCCCTCCGTTACGGATTCAGAAGTGAATAGATAGTGTCCCATTTTGATCTTCCTTTGCAATGATCGCTGCACAGCCATCAAAAAATGCTCGCCGGAGTCCGGCGGGCACAGAAACGTCATGTTCCTTATCTTCCGATTTACACCGCCGGATTTGGCACCTTTTGCTCTCGCACAGGTTGCCGGGCTTCACAGGGCCGGTCCCTCCGCCACTCTTGATAAGGCTATGCAATTGTTGAGCAGAATCATTGTAGCATGTTTTCCTGCAATGTCAATAGCGACTTGACAAAAACCCGGATTTGACGGACAATGATGGTATGAAACGTATCTCTCAGATCATATTTCTCATATGCGTGATCCTCACGCTGCTGTTCATATGGGTCAACTCCATGATGCCGGGCGACCTGTCGGGCGCGGAGAGCGCCTGGGTGCAGAAGCTGGTGCAGCCTGTGCTGGATTTCATCTACAGCGGGCGTATCCAGGCGGGTCTGGAGCTGCTGGCTGTGCGGCTGCCGGGTCGGCTGAGCGCGGCGCTGTTCCGGCTGGCGGAGACCCTCGATGAGAAGCTGCCCTATCTCTACCCCTCCATCCTGGTGCGCAAGGCCGCCCACTTCTCCGAATACGCCCTGCTGGGCTTTTTCATGGGGCTGCTCTTCGTGCGGCGGGACGGGCGGAGCCGCTTTTTCCTGCCCGGGCTGGCCTGCCTGACGGCGGCGGCCATCGACGAGAGCATCCAGCTGTTCGTCAGCGGCCGGGCCGGACAGGTGCGGGACGTGTGCATCGACATGTGCGGCGCCCTCAGCGGCCTGGCCATCGCCCTGACCGTGCTGGCAGTGGCCCGGGCCTGGTATCGGCCCAAGTCCGCCGGATTTGGAAAAAACTGATAAATGCTATTGCCCTTTCCCCGGATGTGTGGTACAATTTCCACAAAGGAGGTTGAGGACCATGACATTCACATTCACAGGCAAAAAATACGAGGTCACCGACGAGCTGAGAGCCTACGCGGAAAAGAAGGTCGGCAAGATCGACAAGCTGTTCCGCACGGACAGTGACGCCTCCGTCACCTTCAGCGCGGAGCGGGGCCGCTACACGGTCGAGGTGACGATCCGCAACAACGGCATGTTCTACCGGGTCACCGAGACCACCAGCGACATGTTCGCCTCCATCGACTCCGCCTGCGCCGCCCTGGTGCGGCAGGTGCGGAAGAACAAGACCCGCCTGGAAAAACGCCTGCGGGACGGCGCCTTTGAGCGCTCCGCCGCCCCTGTCCCCGTGCCCGAGGACGACGATGAGGCCCCCGATTACAAGATCATCCGCACCAAGCGCTTTTCCATCAAGCCCATGAGCCCGGAGGAGGCCGCCATGCAGATGGACCTGCTGGGGCACACCTTCTTCGCTTTCCGCAACCAGGAGGCCGACGACGCCTTCTCTGTGGTCTACAAGCGCAAGGACGGCGGCTACGGCATGATCTCCGACGCGGACGGAGACTGAGCGGTAAAAGAGCATAATAAGGGGACGCCTTCCAAGAAGGCGTCCCTTTTTCCGTTTTATGCGGTTTTTTACAGGCCCTTCTGGGCGTTGACCTTGATGCCGGGGCCCATGGTGGAGGCGGTGACGCAGCTGCGGATGTACTGGCCCTTGGC
>CANROZ010000031.1 GCA_947632365.1 uncultured Oscillospiraceae bacterium | reverse complement strand
GGCTACGACCAGGCCGTGGATATGGTCACCGACGAGATGCTCCGGGACGTGCAGAAGACCATCCGCAAGGATTTCTTCGATTTTCTGGACACCGGGACCAGCACCGTCTCCGCCGACAACTTCCAGGGGGCCATCGCCCAGGCCTGGGGCAAGCTGCAGACCCTTTTCGACGACGACGCGGTGCCCTGCGTGTACTTCCTCAACCCACTGGACGTGGCCGATTACCTGGCCAGCGCTCCCATCAGCATGCAGACCGCCTTCGGTCTCAGCTACGTGGAGAATTTCATGGGCCTGGGTACCGTCATCCTCAACAGCTCCGTCCCGGCCAAGACCGTCTATGCCACTGCCAAGGACAACCTGGTGCTGTACTACATCCCCGTCAACGGCGCCGATCTGGGGGAGGCCTTCGAGTTCACCTGCGACGATACCGGATACATCGGCATCCATGAGCAGGCGGACTACGCCAATATGACCGCCGCAGACACGGTGGTGTGCGGCATGAAGATGCTGGCGGAAAAGGTGGACGGCATCGTCAAGGCCAGCATCGGCGCGTGATGGACTGGAGCGCATACGCCGCGCTGTACCCGGACGGTCCCGGGGAGGAGCGCTTTGAGCGCCTGGCATGGGAGGCGCGGCGGATCATGGACCGGGCCACCACGGGCGTGGACGGGGTGAGAAAGCTCACCGCCGCCCCGCCCACGGCGCCCGAGGCCGTCCTGGCCGTGGATCGGTGCCAGGCGGCGCTGATCCATCGGCTGTGGCAGATGGAGCAGGAAGAAAGTTATGTAAACCGAGAGGACGGCACAGTGGCCGGGCGCGTGGTGACGACCGTCACCGCGGGCAGCGAGAGCGTGATCTATGCCGCGCCCCGGACCGGACAGGCGGCTCCGGCGGACCGGGCGGAGGAGCTCCGGGCCCTGGCGGCGGGATACCTGGACGGGGTGCCGGACGGCAACGGCGTCAATCTGACCTACATGGGGCGGTATCCCATCGGAACGGAGAGAGCGGGTGAGGACGGTGTATGAGGATGTGATCACGGTGTTCGACCGCTGGGAGCGGGACGGCAGGCTGCTGTGGTACCCCACGGTGATCGAGGGGGTGCATATGGACGCGGCGGCCGCCGTGGGCGCGGCCAAATACGGACAGAAGCTGGACGGCCGGGCGTCGGTGCTCATCCCCTATTTCCGGGTGGAGGGCGCCGTGACGCTGGCGGGAAAGCTGTATGTGCCGCCCAAGCTGTGGCAGCGGGTAGAGGAGCCGGAGCTGTACGTCACCTTCACGGGAGGGGAGCGCTTCGACTTTTTCATCGCCGGGCCCTGGGAGCAGCCGGGCCCGGTGGAGGACGAGGCCTGGCCCGGCGGGTTCTACGGCCATATGGCCCGGGAACGGGACGGTGTGTTCGCCGTGGCGGAGGTGTATCGCTACAACGCCCTGCCCCACTTCGAGGTGGTGGGCAGATGACCATACGGTTCAAGGGGTTTTCCATCCGTGAGCCGGGGGTGTGGGCCCGCCTGAGCATGGCGCGGCCCTCCGCCCGGGCCACAAAGGCGTTTTATCAGCTGCATGTGCGCATCGCGGACGATATGCTGCCCTACATGCCCACCCGGACGGGCGGCTTTCGGGAGCGGACCCGGGCGGCCAACGCCGGGCTGATCGGCTCGGGATGGCTTTACGCCGGAGTGGGGCCGATGGGACGGTATTTGTATCGGGATCGTGTGATGGTGGATGCAGAAACGGGAAATGGGCCTCGTTTTATCCCGGGAGTGGGGCCGCGCTTTGAGCGGGGCGCGACGCTCACTGTCACGGGACGGCCCCTGCGCTACACCAGCGGCGCGGCGCGGCCCGCCTGGTTCGAGTACGCCAAGGGCCAGAGGATGGGCGCGTGGACCGATGCGGTGCAGCGGATACTGGACGGTGCGTGATGGACGAGAAAAAGGAAGTGAAATATGACCCGGAGGGCTCTGCCGCGCTGACGGAGGCCCTCCGGGCGCTGGTCAACCGCTTTCCCGGTCTGGAGCAGGGGGAGAAGATTGCCTTTGCCACCCTGGGGGAGACGGAGGGACTGGCCATGTTCCCCGGGGACGGGGCCGTGGTGGAGCAGGAGCGGCGCAGCGTCACGGGAAAGGTGCGCCAGGTGTGCCGCTATCCCTTTACGGTGCTGTGCCGGGGCGGCGCCCTCACCGAGGAGGGCCGGGCCGCGCTGAAGGAGCGGCTGGACGGCCTGGGGCGGTGGCTGAGCCGACAGCCCGTGGTCGGGGCGGGGCAGTCCGCCCGGCTGGAGGCGTATCCGGCCCTGGGCGGCGGACGGCGGTTCATGGATGTATCCGTGCAGACGCCCGCCTGCCTCTGTGAGCGGGACGAGCATCAGATCGAGACGTGGGCGGTCGCGCTGACCGCGAAATACGAGAACATCTTCTATATTTGATTTTTGGAGGTAACTGCAATGGCAAAACTGGAACGCGAGGCCCTGGGCCACTATCTGGACACCAAGTTCAACACCAAGGTCAGCCAGGCCGCCGAGGCGGAGTTCGAGATCATCGGCGACGACATCGAGGAGATGAGCGTGGAGCTCAACTCTGATACCGAGCAGATCAAAAACATCCTGGGCCAGACCAAGACCAAGGACAACGGCTATACCCCCAGCATGGACGCCGATCCCTTCTACGCCGACCCGGACAAGAAGCTCTATCCCAAGCTGCGGGACATCGCCATGAACCGGGTCAAGGGCGACGGGTGCAAGACCCTGATGCTGGAGGTCATCGTGGAGGACACGGAGGCGGAGGACCACAAGGCCTGGCTCAGCGAGGTGATGGTCAAGCCCCAGAGCTACGGCGGCTCCACCGAGGGCATGAACATCCCCTTCAACGTCAGCGAGGACGGCGCGCGCCAGGAGGGCTATGTGACCGCCGAGAGCATGAAGGCTGGCAAGCCCGTCTTTACCGCCGGGGCGATCCCCGTGGTGTAAGGGGAGATCAGGGAGAGATATGTCGACCGTACGGCGTGTCTCTCCCTCCGTCTCCGGCTGACGCCGGAGATCCCTCCCTCGTCAGAGAGGCGCTAAAAGGAGGTTTATAAAATGGCTGACGTGATGAAGATGAAGGTGGAGACCGGGGCGGTCAGCGTGGAGGTGGAGGACGAGCGGGGCCAGGTGCTGGGAAGGTTCGACTTCAACCCCGCCGACAGCAATATCCTCAAACGCTACGGCGCGGTGGTGGATTTTTTCAACGCCGTCACCCTGGACGAGACGGGAGACGAGGAGCAGCAGCTCCGGCAGATGGAAAAGCTGGCCGACGACATCGCCGGGCAGTTCGACTATCTGTTGGGTTATGAGGTGGCCGAGGGGCTCTTTGGCCGCTGCGGGCCTCTGACCGTCACCAAAAACGGCGATTTTTACTTTGAACAGGTGCTGGAGGGCGTGGGCCGCCTCATCGAGCAGGTGACCAAAAAGCGCCTGGACAAGAAGCTGGCCCGCATCCAAAAGGCGGCGGCCGGGGCACCCTCCGCCAGCCGGGGCTGATGGACCTGTGGACCCTGCCCACTGCGCTGACCGTCGGCGGCGCGGCGCGGCCGATCCGGACGGATTTTCGGGACGTGCTGTATCTGCTGGATATCTTTGCCGACCCGGACTATGAGCCGGATGAGAAGGGGGCCGTGTGCCTGCGGGTGCTGTATGAGCGGTGGGAGGATATCCCGGCGGCGGACCAGGCCGAGGCATTGGAGAAGGCGGCGGCGTTCATCGACGGGGGCATCCCGGCGGGGCCCGGGCGGAAACGGCCCCGGACGGTGGACTGGCGGCAGGACGGGCCCATCATCCTGCCCGCAGTGAACCGGGTGCTGGGCCAGGACGTGCGGGCGCTGCCCTATTTGCACTGGTGGACCTTCCTGGGCGCCTATATGGAGATCGGGGAGAGCCTTTTTTCCACCGTGCTGGGCATAAGGCAGAAACGGGCCAAGGGCAAAAAACTGGAGAGATATGAACAGGAGTTCTGCCGGGACAACGCCTATCTGGTGGAGCTGCGGCCACGGCGGACAGAGCGGCAGGAACAGCAGCGGGAGCTGCGAGCGCTTTTTGTGTGAGGAGATGAGCGAGCATGGCGGAAGACGGTTCCGTTGTTATTCGGGTCAGATTCGAGACGGGAGACGTAGACCAGGGCGTGGACGAGATAGAGGCCGGGTGCCGCCGGGCGGGGCAGGCCGCGTCCCGGCTGCGAAAGGACGCCGCCAGGCGGTGGCGGATGGTATCGGCGGAGAAAGCCTCCGGCACGCTGGACAGCCTGGCCAAGAGCGCCTCCGGCGCGGCCCGGGCGGCGGACGGGCTGGATACGGCGCGGACAGAGACAGCTTTCTCCGGGCTGGAACGGAGCACGGCGGGCGCGGCGGAGGGCCTGACATCGGCGGACACGGCCCTGGGGGCCCTGGGCCTTGCGCTGGCGGGCGGATATCGACGGGCGGCGCTGTTCGGGACCGGGGTGCAGGCGCTGACGGCGCTGGTGGCGGGCCTTGGCGGGACCATCCGGGAGGGGATGGAGAGCCTGGCCCAGTGCGACCGGGAGGCCAGCGCCGCGCTCAGCAGCCTGAAGAGCTCTCTGAGCGGTGTGCAGGGGGCGCTCATCACCGCTTTCGCGCCCATCGCGTCCGCTGTGGCGCCCCAGCTCAGCCGCCTGTGCAGTATGCTGGTGACGGCGGCCAACTATGTGGCCATGTTTTTCGCCATCCTGGGGGGCAGGAGCACCTATAAGCGGGCGGTGATCGGCGCGTCCGGGGCCGCCGCGGGCATCTCGGCCGTGAGCCAGGCCGCCGGGGCGGCCACCGCCAGCGTGCTGGGTCTGGACGGCGCGGTGCGCGTGGCCTCCGTCAGCACCGACGAACTGGGCAATAAGTCCGCCCAGGCTATATCCGCAGCGGATGACGCCGCGCGGAATACCGCCGGGAGCATCGAGGCCATCGGAAAGGCGGCCAAAAAGACGGTGCGCAACCTCTCCGGACTGGACGAGATGAACATATGGAAGGTGAAGGAGGGATCCTCCGGCGGCGGGTCCGGCGGCAGCGGCGGAGGCAGCGGCGCCGGGGGCGGACTGGATATCCAGGACGGCGGCGGCATCACCTTTGATGAGGTGCCCATCGACCAGGCCTTCGCGGAAAAGGTGGGCTGGCTGCAGGAGAATTTTGACCATATCCTCACGGCGGCCCAGGCCGTGGGGGCGGCCATCCTGACCTGGCGGGTGGCCAGAAGTCTGGGGGTGGGGCTGGAGTCCACCCTGGGCCTCACCGCCGCCGTGGGCGGCGCGGTGCTGGCGGTGAAGGGGACCATGGACGCCTGGACCAAAGGAACGGACCTGGGCAGCCTCATCGAGATGCTGGGGGGAACGGCCCTGGCGGCAGGCGGCCTCACGGCGGCCTTTGGCATCACGGGCGGCGCGGTGGGCGCGTTCACAGGCGGCGTCGGCATGCTGCTGGCCGCCATGCGGGAGTGGATCGCCACCGGAAAGATCACCAACGCGGGCCTTGGCGGCATGGAGGGCGGCATCCTGACCGTGGGCGGCGCGCTGGCGCTGCTGACCGGGACCTGGATACCCCTGGCTGTGGCCGCGGCGGTGGGCCTGGTGACGGCGGCGGTCGCCCGGTGGGACGAGCTGAAGAAGTGGACCGTGGAGAGATTCACAGCCATAAAGACCTGGCTGACCAGCTGCTGGGAGAGCATCCGGCGGAGCGTGTCGGAGAAGGCCGAGCAGATCAAAACGGCGGTCCGGGAGAAGTTCGAGGCTGTTCGGACTGCCATCACCGAGAAGGTGACGGACGCCTGGCGGCGAGTGCAGGAGAAATTTGAGCAGATCAGGCTGGCGGTGACGGAGAAGGTCTCAGGGGCGTGGGAGGCGGTGCAGGAGAAGTTCGAGGCCATCCGCGCCGCCGTCGCCGACAAGCTGACCGCGACCAGGCAGACGGCCCTGGACATCTTCGACGGTGTCCAGCAAGGTATCGCGGACAAGATCGAGGGCGCCAAGACGGCGGTGAAAAACGCCGTCGAGAAGATCAAGAGCTTTTTCAACTTCAGCTGGAGCCTACCAAAGATCAAGCTGCCCCATTTCTCCGTCACGGGGAAATTCAGTCTGAATCCGCCGTCCATCCCACACTTCTCGGTGGATTGGTACGCCAGGGGCGGCATCGTGGACGGGGCAACGCTCATCGGCGCGGGAGAGGCCGGGCGGGAGGCCATCATCCCCCTGGAGCGGCACACCCAGTGGCTGGACGCGGTGGCGGAGCGGCTGGCGGCCCGGCTGGGGAGACTGGAGCCGACGGTCGGCCTGGAGGAGACGGCGGAGCGGCTGGGGCAGCTGGCCGCCGCTATCGATCGACTGGGCCTGAGCATCCGGAACGTCCCGGTCCCGGTGCTGGCCTCGGGGACGGTCATCCCGCCCCGGGCGGCGTACAGCGAGGGCGCGGTCCAGGGCCTGGTGGACACGGCGGAACGGCTGCGGCAGCTGCTGCTCTCCGGCCGGGACCAGACCCGGGGCGAGGCGCAGTATACCTTCATCGCCCGGATGAACGGGAGGGATATCTTCCGGGAGGTCATCGCGGAAGGAAAGCTGGCCCAGAGCCGGACCGGAAAGAATCCATTTGACCTGGGAGCGTGAGCGCATGGCACAGGAATATATCAAAATGAACGGCGAGATCATAGCCCAGCCCGACGAGGGACTGGGCTATGATTTTGAGACCACCTATACCGAGGACAGCACCCGGGTGCAGAGCGGGAAGCTCCACGCCTCGGCCATGTTCACGGTGGAGTCGCTGAGCTACAAGGCCAGCTGGCTGTCCGCGGCGGAGGCGTCCAGGATCCTGCGGATCATCGACAAGGGGCGGCCGTTCACGCTGCACTACTTCTCGCTGCACTACGGCGCGTGGCGGGACGGGAGATTCTATGTGGGCAAGGGCTCGCTGGTGATCGGCAGACTGAACGAGAGCGCCGAGACGGTGGATGAGCTGAGCTTCAATATGATCGGAGTGAACCCCATATGATACATGTCAGCGAGGAGTTCAAAAATCTGATGGAGCAGCGGCGGGATTTTCGCTGCCACGCCCAGGTGACGCTGGCCAGCAGAGAGGTGCTCCAGCTGGGCGGGGACGAGCTCACCATCGCGGGCAACAGCCTGACGGACGGGGCGGAGGCCTCGGGGCTGCCTCTGGGGGCGGCGGTGTGCCGGACAGTGGAGCTGTCGGTGATGAACGACGACGAGCACCTGGACGGATACGACTTTTTTGGCGCCGTCATCCGGCTGTGGCTCACCTTTCAGCTCAGCGAGACGGAGGAGCGGGTGGAGCTGGGATCGTTCACGGTGCTGGACCCGGTGAGCTGGGGGGAGACGGTGACGATCACAGGCTGCGACGGCATGTATCGGGCGGACAAGCCCTACGAGACGGACCTGGCGTTCCCCGCCACGTTGGGCAGCATGTTTCGGGATATATGCGATCGGTGCGATATCCCCTACGCCACGGCGGCGTTCCCCAACGAGGGGTTTCTGGTGACGGAGGCGCCTGCGGGGGAGCTGACCTTCCGGCAGGTGCTGGGCTACATCGCCATGCTGGCGGGCGGCAACGCCCGGATCAGCCGGACGGGGGAGATGTGCGTCATCCCCTATAAGCTGGACCGAGAGCCGGAGCTCGTCCTGGAGGACTTCGACCAGCTGCAGGTGGGCACGGACGACATCATTGTCACGGGCGTGTCCACGGCGGTGCGGCAGACGGATGAGACAGGCCGGAGCACCGAGCGGACGGTGCTGTCCGGGGAGGAGGGGTATGTGCTGACGGTGGAGAACCCGCTCATGGCAGGGCAGGAGGAGCGCGCCCTGCCCCTCATCGGTGCGGGGCTCGTGGGATACCCCTTCCGGCAGTTCGAGGGCAGGCACGCGGCCTTTCCTATGGCGGAGTTCATGGATATGGTCCGCGTCACGGACCGCCGGGGCCGGAGCTATACGAGCGTGCTGACGGATATCGGTTTTGCCTTTGGCGGGTATACGTCCTTTTCCAACAGCGCCCAGGGGGCGGTGCGCAACGGCAGCTGCTATCTGTCGGCGGAGACGAAGGCCCGCCTGGCCGCCCGGGATCTGGTGGAGCGGGAGCGGACAGACCGGGAGGCGGCTGTGGAGCAGCTTGCCAAGCGGCTGGCGGAGAGCGGCGGGCTGTACAGCACGGCGGAGGAGCAGCCGGACGGGAGCGTGATCTATTACCTGCACGACAGACCGACCCTGTCGGCCTCCGGCAGCGTGATGAAGCTGACGGCAGACGCCATCGGCTTCAGCACCGACGGGGGCAAGAGCTGGCCCTTTGGGTTCACAGTCACGGGGGAGATGATCATGGGCGTCATCCGCACCGAGGGGCTCAGCGCCGACTGGGTGAGATTCGGCACCATGGGCCAGGAGCACGTGGAGGGCCTGCCGGGGATCGCCTCGGACGTGACAGTGCTGCGGGAGAGCGTGAGCTCCACGGTGAAGAAGGTGGAGAGCCTGTCGGGGGAGATGATGACCGGGACGGCGGCGGAGTTTTATCTGTCCACGAGCCCCACGGCCCTGGCAGGCGGCGCGTGGTCCGGTGAGCAGCCGTCATGGGAACAGGGAAAGTATATCTGGACGCGGCAGCGGGTGACCAGGGGCGACGGCACGACGGTATATACCCCCTCAGAGGAGGGCGTGTGCATCACAGGCAACACCGGAGCGGACGGCGCGCCGGGGCCAGCGGGCGCGAATGGGGCGCCGGGCAAGGACGGTGCCCAGGGGCCCGCGGGAGCAGACGGAGCACCGGGCAAAGACGGAGCACCTGGCAAGGACGGGGCCCCGGGCGCCGCCGGGGTAGGCGTATCGGCGGTGACGGCGCAGTATTATCTGTCCACCTCCGACACAGAGCAGACGGGCGGCACCTGGGTGGACAGCACACCGCCGGAGATCACCGACGGGACCTATCTGTGGACCCGCAGCAAGATCACGTATACGAATGGCAGCACGGCCTATACAGGCGCCTATAACATGTCGAAGGCCATGGGCGAGGCGGTGCGGCCGGAGCTGGAGGGCCTGCATGAACAGGTCACCACGGTGGAACAGACGGCGGGCGAGCTGCTGGTCACCATCAGCAGCATGTCCGACTATCTCCCCTCCTCCGAATATGAGGCGTTCCGGGAGCGGGTGCAGGCGCAGCTTGGCATGCTGGCGGATCAGATATCCATCGAGATATCCCGCGCCACGGAATCCTTGCAGCGGGAAAACGACGACCTGCTCACCAAGTATAACGAACTGGTGAAATACTACCGCTTCACGGAAAACGGTCTGCTGATCGGGGACAGCGGCAGCGACCTGACCCTCCGGCTGGACAACGGACGGCTCAGCTTCCTGGATCGGGGCGCCGAGGTGGCCTATGTCAGCGAACGGAAAATGTATATCACGGACGGGCATTTCCTCAACAGCCTGCGGATCGGCGGCTTCGCCTTTATCCCCCGGGCCAACGGGAACCTGTCCTTCGTAAGGGTGGATTGATATGGCGACGAGTGGAAGTTTTTCGACCTCTTTGGGTGCCTCCTTCGACCTGGTGATCCGGTGGAACCTGGTGAGCCAGAGCATCGAGGAGTGCTCCTCGCAGGTGCGTATCCGGTGGAGCATCTATAAAAAGCGGAGCAACACCACCACCTGGAACATGTCCGCCACGGGCACCGCCAAGGCCAACGGCACTACCTACGCCAACGGCGTAAAGGGCTGGTGGGATATGCGGGACTATAACGTGGGGGACTACCAGAACTATTGCGACAAGACCATCACCGTGGCCCATAACCAGACCACAGGCGCCTGTTCCTTCAACGTGTCCGGCTCCTTCAACCCCGGGAACGTGAACGGCGCCACCAGCGGGTCGCTGTCCAAGACCATCACCCTGCCCGAACTGCCCCGGATGACCACGCCTGTGCTCAGCGCCGCCTCGGCGGTGATGGGCCAGCAGATCACGGTGGATCTGACCGGGGCGGCCTCGTCCGCATTCACCCACGATCTGAGCTATACGCTGCCAGACGGCACCGGAAAGGTCTTTGCCGCGAAGAAGGGGGCGGAGAAGGTGGCGCTGACGGTGCCGGACTTTGCCCAGCAGCTGCCTGCGGCGGAGACGGGGGTGCTCACGGTGACGTGTACCACCTACGACGGCTCCGGCGCGCTCATCGGCACGAAAACGGCCACCATGACCGCGTCGGTGCCGTCCAACGTGCTGCCGACCATCACGAAGGTGGCGGTGACGGAGACTGTGGCGGGCCTGGCGCAGAAATACGGCGGGTTCGTCCAGAGCAAATCCCGGCCGCGGGTGGATATCACCGCCGCCGGGGCCAAGGGCAGTACCATCACGTCCCTCGCCGCCACGCTGGACGGGAACAGCTACACGGGCGCCAGCTGGACAGCGGCGGTGCTCAGCGGCTCCGGCACGCTGCCCCTGCGGGTGACGGTGAAGGACAGCCGGGGCCGCACGGCCACTTCCAACAGCACGATCACTGTCATGGCCTATGCTGTGCCGACGATCACAGCGTTTAGCGCGGTGCGGTCCACGGCGGCCGGGGCAGCGTCGGATAACGGCGGCTATGCGCTGCTGAAATACGCCTACGCCGTGCCCAGCCTGAACGGCGGGAACACGGCGGCCATGACCATCGCGGCCAAACGGTCCACGGCGTCAGCCTACGATGTGACGCTTCTGACAGGCACGGCTCTGTCCGCCAACACCTCCGCGGTGAGCAAACAGGCTGTCTCCAGCGACTATCGGTGGGACATCCAGATGACCGTCCGAGACAGCTTCGGGGCGGTCACCACCGCCACGGTGCAGCTTCCCTCGGCGGAGGTGGTCATGGACTTTAAGGCCGACGGAACAGGCATGGGCGTGGGCAAGACCTCCGAGCAGGCCGGGCTAGACATCGACTGGCCTGTGACTATGCGCAAGAGCCTGAAGGCGATGGCGGGCGTGGAGGGGAAGGCGTCCAGCGCTACCGTGGCCGACCGGGTGAAAGCGTCCCTGACCTTCACCGGGGGCGTCACAGGCGCCTGGGACGGCACCGCCGCCAAGACAGTGGCGATACCGCAATGGAAAAGGATATGGCAAAATGCAAACGTCGAGGCGACCTTTGCGGCACAGACGATAAATGTTGGTGCCTTTACAGACGCCAAATTTATACTTTTGACTTTTTCAAACGGAGTAACGAAGAACACTACGGTCCACTATAATTGTTCCTATACTTTGACGACAGAAGTTAGCACCCCCTGGTACTGTGCGGTATCACAAAATGCCGGAGACTATCTGTTTGGCCGGATGGTCACGGTAAATGCGAGCAGCGGAACGATACAGTTTGGCGACTGTCAGGGGCACCTTAAAGACAACGGTTATTTTATCCCCCGGTCCGTGTATGTTTTCACTTAAGGATCATCGACTGACTGACGTGGGAGGCGGTATGCAATGTATTATCTGAATCTTGACCCGGCGGGGTGGCTGCTGTCTGTGAGCGCTGTGCCCATGCCGGGATGTCCGGCGGTGGGCACTCTGGAAGAGACAGACCTGTCCGGCTGCCGCATCAGGGCCTATCGCTGGGACGGAGCGGCGCTGGTGCTGGACAAGGAGAGGCTGGCCGCGCTGGAGGCGGAGCGGACCGCGGCCGCGAGGACGGCACGGGATGATGAGGCCAGTGCGGCAGCCATGGCGGAGGTCCAGGCGGCGCTCATCACGGCCCAGATCAATGCTCTGTCGGCGGATGACGCCACGGCCCTGCGCTGGCGGCTGCTCTATCCCCTGTGGACACCGGGCGCGGTCTATGGGGCCGGGGACAGAGCGCAGTACGGGGACAGGCTTTGGCGCTGCCTCCAGGGCCACACGGCCCAGGCTGAATGGGAGCCGGAGACCGCGGCCAGCCTCTGGATGGAGGTGTGCGAGGACCACGCCGGGACGGCGGACGACCCCATCCCCTACAGCGGCAATATGGCCCTGGAGGCGGGCAAATTCTACAGCCAGGACGGCGTGACATACCGTTGCACCCGGGACACGGGCGTCCCGGTATATAACGCCCTGGCGGAGCTGGTGGGGCTCTACGTAGAGGCGGTATGACGCATCTGAGACAGAAAGGTGGAAAGAAAATGAGAGAAAAGCGCTGCGCGGGCTGTCGCTTTGCCGTGCCCATCTATATGGGCGACGGCGACGAGTTGATGACGGCCTGCGTGTATATCCTGCGGACGGGCCATCGGCGGCCCTGCCCGCCGGGCGAGGCGTGCCGGGTATACGAGCCTGCTGAGGCAGGCATGGGCACAGCCAGGAAGAGAAAGGAGATCATGGGATGAAAAAGATACTTTGCGCCGGGATCGGGGCCATCGGCGGCGCGGTCAGCTCTCTGCTGGGCGGCTGGGACGCCGGGGCGGTGACGCTGCTCATTTTTATGGGGGTGGATTATCTCTCGGGCCTGGTCGTGGCGGGGGTGTTCCACGCCTCCCCTAAGTCCGGCGGCGGGGCGCTGGAGAGCCGGGCCGGATTCAAGGGTCTGTGCCGCAAGGGCATGATCGTGCTGTTCGTGCTCATCGCCGCCCGGCTGGATATGCTGCTGGGGACCAATTACATACGGGACGGGGTCATCATCGGCTTTTGCGCCAACGAGCTGCTGTCCGTGGTGGAGAACGCCGGGCTCATGGGCCTGCCTCTGCCTGGGGCGGTGATGAGCGCGGTGGATGTGCTCGCCGGAAAGGGGGAGAACGAGCGCCATGAGTAACGCTTCGCAGGTGGTATCCATCGCTCTGGCGGAGGTGGGGTACAGGGAGAAGGCGTCCAACGCCAGCCTGGACCTGGCTACCGCCAACGCCGGGACGAATAACTGGACCAAGTACGCCCGGGACCTGTGGCAGGTGGGCTATTATAACGGGAACAAGAACGGCTACGCCTGGTGCGACGTGTTCGTGGACTGGGTGTTCTTCAAGGCCTTCGGCAAGACGGAGGGCCAGCTGACCGAGTGCCAGACCGGGCCGCTGGGGGCGGCCTGCCCGTATTCTGCTGGCTACTACAAGGCCCAGGGCAGATACGATAAGACGCCGAAGGTGGGGGACCAGGTGTTCTTCCAGCAGGGCGGCAGCCTGGTGCATACGGGCATCGTGGTGTCCGTCACGGCCAGCCAGATCGTCACCGTGGAGGGCAACAGCTCCAATATGGTGAAGAAGAACACCTACAGCCGCACCAGCTCCTACATCGCCGGATACGGCCACCCCAAGTATACGGAGGCGGCGCCGACGCCTGCGCCCGCTTATACTTACGGAACGGAGCAGAGCGTGAAGGTACATCTGCTGAAAAAAGGCTCCTATGGCCCGGAAGTGAAGTCGGTCCAGCGCATCCTCTATGCCCGGGGCATCCGGGACGACGCCGGGAAGGTCATCCAGGTGGACGGGTCCTTTGGCGCCAGCACCCGGCAGGCGGTGATCAAGCTGCAAAAGAGCCTGTTCCCCGGCACTGACGCCGAGTGGGACGGCGAGGTGGGGGCCAGGACCTGGGCCGCCATGCTCACCCAGCTGTGGTGATATAAAAACGAAAAACGCCCTCTGATGAGGGCGTTTTTTCGTTTTTGTATCGGTCACATGCCGAAAAGCCACAGCTTCCACATGGCGAAGGCCTCCCGGACGGCGTAGTTGACGAAAAGGCTGGCCTTGGTGGTCCGGGCGGCCACCAGCACCGGGTCACAGCCCAGCTTTTCGGCCATATATTTCAGACGGTGCAGGTGGTACTCGCTGGAGAGGATGGCCAGGCGTCCGGCGGGGTCGTCCCCGTGTTGGGCGATGATGGCCAGGGTGTTTTGGATGTTCTCAAAGCTGTTGTCCGCCTCTGTCTCCGTGACGAGGCGGGCCGGGTCCACGCCCTGGGCGGTGAGCCAGTCGTACATGACCAGAGCCTCGGCCGTCACCTCATCGGGGGCCTGGGAACCGGACAGAACGGCCACGCCGGAGGGGTGCTCCTCCAGCCAGGTCAGGGCCCCGCGGAGACGGTCCAGCATGGACAGTGACGGCGCGGTACCGTTGATGCCCGCGCCGCAGACCAGCAGATAGGGGGCGTCGGTGTCGGCGTCGGAGCGGGCGTCCCGCAGCACGGGGACCTCCGCGATCAGAAACAGGCAAATACCGATGATAAGAAAGATTACCATAGCGATACGCAGTCGGCGGGCGGCGGTGGTTTTCGGGGCAAGGATGCCGAAAAAGACGAGGCAGGCCGCCGCGCCCAGAAACAGCAGCGCCGTCATGAGATAGCCCACCATGCAGAACTGGAAGACAGCGCTGGCTGCAAGACAGCCTCCCGCCAGCGCGAACAGCACCCGCTGCGCCCTCGTCAGCGCCCTCATTCCGCCAGCGCCTCCCACTCGCCGTAGAGCCCGTCCAGCTTCTCCTGCAGGGCGGCGCGTTCCTCGCCCAGCTCCATGAGCTTCTGGTAATCGGTGGCGTTGGCCTCCTCCCGGGCGGTCAGGTCCGCCAGGGCGGATTCCAGCTTTTCGATGTCCTTTTCCAGCTTCGCCAGGCGCTTGGCCGGGTCGGTGGCCCGTGGCGTCCGGGGGGCTTTGGCGGCCTTGCTCTCGTGGTGCTTGGCAGCCAGGCCCAGCTCGGTCTGGCGGGCCTTGTAGGCCTCAAAATCGCTGTAGCCCCCGGGAAAATCGGTGAGGACGCCATTTTTCAGCTCCCATATCCGGGTGGCGAAGCGGTCGGTGAACCAACGGTCATGGCTGACGAACAGCAGCGTGCCGCCGTAATCGTCCAGGGCGTTCTCGATCCACTCCCGGCTGGCGATGTCCAGGTGGTTGGTGGGCTCGTCCAGCACGAGCAGATTGATGTCGTCCTTCATCAGCATGCACAGCCGCAGACGGCTCTGCTCGCCGCCAGAGAGGGCACCCACGGTCTTGAACACGTCCTCGCCTGTGAAATTGAAGGCGGCCAGACGGTCCCGAGCCTCCTGGGGCTGTGCCTTGTCGTCATAGATGAGGGTGTCCAGCAGGGTGCGCTCCGGGTGGGAGAAGGTCACCAACTGGGGCAGATAGGCCGCCCGGATGGCGGGGCCCAGGCGGGTATAGCCGCCGTCCGGTGTCTCCTCGCCCAGAATGATCTTCACCAAGGTGGACTTGCCGCTGCCGTTGTCCCCCATGACGGCCACACGCTCCCCCGGACGGATGAGAAGCTCCAGGTCGGAGAACAGCCGCTTTTCGCCGAAGGACTTGCTCAGCCCGTCGATGAGCAGTACCTCGTCGCCGGAAAAGTCCCGCTCCCGGAACCGGACGGACAGCCTGCGCTCCTGCTGGGGCTTGGGGGCCGTCTGGAGACGGGCGATGCGCTTTTCCATGGAGAAGGCCCGCTTGTAGAGCTTGTCGTTGCCCAGAAAGGCCCACAGCCGCAGGTCCCGGGCCGCCTGCTCCAGGTGGGCGATCTGCTTTTGGTTCTTCTCATACTGCTTTTGCAGCTGCTGATAACGGCGCTGCTTCTCGTCGATGTAGAAGCTGTAGCCGCCGGAGTAGAACTGGCACACGCCATCGGTCAGCTCGATGGTCCGCTGGGCCACGGTGTCCAGGAACCAGCGGTCATGGCTCACGGTGAGCACGGTGCCTTTGAAGCGCAGGAGAAACTCCTCCAACCACTGGGTGCTCTTCAGGTCCAGGTGGTTGGTGGGCTCGTCCAGCAGCAGGATGTCCGTGTCCTCCAGCAGCAGCC
>CANROZ010000030.1 GCA_947632365.1 uncultured Oscillospiraceae bacterium | reverse complement strand
TCGCCGATGCAGGCGAAGATATAGTCCGCGTGCTTGCTTCGCAGGCCGCCCTCGGCGGTCTGGGTCTGGGTGCCCTGATAGAGCCCGGTGCCCGTGAGCCGCCCGGAGGACAGGGCCAGCTTGGCCCGGGTGGGCTCCCAGCTGATGCCGTAGCCGTCCGGGTCGATCTGATCCTGCATGTAGGGCAGGAGGATGCGCGTCTTTTGGTTGTCGCTGAGCACATAGTTCCAGGCCAGGGGGATGCCCAATGCCATGGCCGCCCCGCCGAACAGGAACCAGTATAGCTTCACCCCCGCGGCGAAGATCATGGTGGCGAACACGAAGATGAACACCAGGGCGTTGCCCAGGTCGCTGGAGATGACCATGTACATGCCGAACAGCAGCACCAGGTGACCCACCAGCTGGAACACGGACAGCGGCGAGGAGAGATTGCGGTATTCTTTCAGATATGTGAGGTGCTTGGCGGTCAGGACGATGTAGATGACCTTGATGACTTCCGCCGGCTGGATGCCGATGCCGAAGAACCGGATCCAGGCCCGGTTGCCCGTGTCGTCCTCACTGCCCAGACCGGGCACCAGCAGCACGAGCATCAGCACCACCTCCGCCACCAGCAGCAGCGGCCACTGGTCCGCGAAGATATCCACGTCTATGATGGTGAAGAGAAAATACAGCACGATGCCAACCACCAGGGCGAACAGCTGCACGTATATGTAGGACTGGCCCATGGTCCGGGTGGCGCTGGATATGGCCACCAGCCCCATGATGGCCGCTGCCAGGCACAGGAGAAACAGCAGCATATCCGCCTTCTTGAGGAAGGTGCGGATATCGGAGAATTTGAGCTTCACAGGCCGGGCCTCCTTTCGTCAGGTGTCGACTTTAAGCAGTATACCACAGAAACGGACGGCAGGCAACGGGTGCGATTTTAAGAAATCATTAAATATCTGGAAATGGAGCGTGGAGAGATCATGAGCAGTCACACCGGGCACCGTCAGCGGATGCGGCAGCGGTTTCTGGAGTATGGGCTGGACAATTTTGCCGATCACAACGTGCTGGAGCTGCTGCTGTTTTACGCAGTGCCCCAGAAGGATACCAACGGCCTGGCCCACGATCTGCTGGCGGCCTTCGACACGCTGGACGGGGTGTTCGACGCGGACGTGGAGTCGCTGATGAGCGTGCCCGGGGTCAAGGAGAACACGGCGGCCCTGATCCGGCTGGTGCCTGCCCTCTGTCGGCGGTATCTCATGGCCAAGTCCGAGCCGGGCCGGATCATCACCGACAGCGAGGCCGCCGGAGAGTTTCTCAAGCCCCGGTTCGTGGGCGCCAAGAACGAGACGGTGTACCTGGTCTGCATGGACGCGAAGATGAAGGTGCTGGACTGCCGGGAGCTGGGCAGCGGCAACACCACCTCCGTGCATCTGGATATGCGTCAGGTGGTGCGCATCGCCCTGGAGCAGAACGCCTCCACCGTGCTGCTGGCCCACAATCACGCCGGAGGCTTCGCCATCCCCTCCGGGGAGGACGTGGCCGCCACGCTGCGGCTGCGGGAGGTGCTCGCGGCGGTGGGCGTGACCCTCACCGACCACATCGTGGTGGCGGGGGACGACTTTGTATCCATGGCGGACAGCGGCTATCTGCCCGTGGTGTGAGGGGGATATGCAGGTTTTTCACCGCTTTCCTGCAACGCCGCCCACGGTCCGGGGAAGGGAATGAAAATCCTTGCATTATGTTAAATCAAAAATTGAAACAATTTGTTTCTGGACACGTTTCACGAATTTGAAGTTTTTTCCAAATCCTGTTAAAACCCAGTATTTTCAAGGGCCGTACAGTTGTTGAAATGTCTGTTGGAAATGTCGATAACTTTCTGCATTAGAAATGAAAGTAAATATTATGCAAATCGATTTTCCCATTGGGCGCGTTTGAAAAATGCGGGAACTATAGGGCTTTGTGCAGCAGCCTGTCAGCCCATCCCTGTGAATAATTGGAAGAAAGTGAAAAACAAAATGCGACGATTCATGCATTTTGGGAGGGATAATACATACTGTAATCAAAGCCTGTCCCGCGTTTTTTCTGTTGACTTCACCGAGGGGCTATGCTAAAATACACAAGCACGAAATCGCTAGTGTAGCTCAGTCGGTAGAGCAGCTGATTCGTAATCAGCAGGTCGCCAGTTCGAGTCTGGCCACTAGCTCCAACGCAAGACCGCCTCTCCTTGGGGAGAGGCGGTCTTTTACCATTTATACAGGCTCACATCAGGGGGGCGGCGATCTTCAGGATGGCGGCGGTCAGCCGGGTGGACAGCTTCTGCTGCTGCACGTCCCGCATGGTGATAGCGTGGCACTGGGGGAAGGTGTCGCTGAAATCCTGCAGGATGGCCGGGATGGCCGGGGACTTATAGAGATAGGCGGCGCACTCGAAGTGCAGGTACAGGCTCCGGTAATCCAGGTTGATGGTGCCCACCACCGCCTTGGTGTCGTCGCTGACGAATACCTTGGAGTGGACGAAGCCGGGGGTGTATTCATACAGCTTCACCCCTGCCTCGGTCAGGACCCGGTAGTGGCCCTTGGCCAGGAGGTTGGCGTATTTCTTGTCCGGGATGCCGGGCAGGATGAGCCGCACGTCCACCCCCCGCCGGGCGGCGAAGGTGAGGGCGGTGAGCATCTCGTTGTCCAGGATGAGGTAGGGGGTCATGATGTACACGTAATCCCGGGCGGTGGCCAGCATGTCCAGATACACCATCTCTCCGGTGAGTTCGTTGTCCAGGGGGCTGTCCCCATAGGGGATCACATAGCCCTCCCGACCGTCCTGGCTCTGGGTGGGCGGGAACAGGAAGGGCTCATAGACGTGCTGCCGCTCTCCGGCGTTCCACATCCGCAGGAACATGATGGTCAGGCTGCGCACGGCGTCGCCCCGGAGCATCACGGCCGCATCCTTCCAGTGGCCGTACCGCGCCCGGCGGTTGATATACTCGTCCGCCAGGTTCACCCCGCCGGTGAAGCCCACCTTGCCGTCCACCACCAGTATCTTCCGGTGGTCCCGGTTGTTGTAGGAGGTGGAGATGAAGGGGCGGATGGGGGCGAATACCCGGCACTGGATGCCCAGGGCCCGCAGCTTTTTGGGGTAGCTGGAGGGCAGGCGCAGGATGGAGCAGGTGCCGTCGTACAGCATCCGCACGTCCACGCCCTGGCGGACCTTCCGGGTCAGGATGTCCAGCACGGTGTCCCACATCTCGCCCTCTTCCACGATGAAATACT
This sequence comes from uncultured Oscillospiraceae bacterium, assembly GCA_947632365.1. Classification (GTDB taxonomy): domain Bacteria; phylum Bacillota; class Clostridia; order Oscillospirales; family Oscillospiraceae; genus CAJOIG01. Next base: position 12,472 of record CANROZ010000030.1, on the reverse strand, counting down.
CCAGGAAGATGAACTTCTCCGCCTTCTCCAGCTCCCGGAGCATGGCCTCATACTTGGTCTCACCCTGGGAATAGTACTCCACCGCAGTGTTCTCATAGACGGGGTAGCCGTTGGCGTCGGCCAGATAGTGGGCCAGGGGCCAGAAGCCCGGCTCCTCGGTCCGGAGGCGGTCCATCAGCTCCTGCTGCGGGGGCATCAGGCGGGCGGTCTCCTGCTCGATGGTCTGCAGCACCCGCTGCTCCGCCCGGTGGCCCCAATCGAAGGTGATGAACAGATACAGCAGCACGCCGAATACCGGCACCAGGGCGATGATGAAGCACCAGGTCAGCTTGATGCTGGGGTTGGAACGGGTGTTCAGAAGGTAGGCCATGAACACCGCCGTCAGCACCGTCACCGTCCCGGTGAGGTAGAGGCTGTAGCGCTGCAGACGGCTGAAAAGCATGAACACGAAGCCGAACTGCGCCAGCAGGAGCATGGCCGCCACGGCGCCGCGCCCGAACACGATGCTCAAAAGTCCCCGCCGGGGGCGGGTGTTGCGGCTGGTGGTCTCTTTTTCCGGCATGGCGGCCTCCTCCTTTCCAAATGGGTTTATCTTGATGTATTTTCTATAGTGCCACGTTTGACGGGAAAAATCAAGACCGTGCCCTGGGAGAAAAATTTTGCGGGGACGATTGACAAGGGTGTCTATCGGTGATAGACTACAGTTGTCTATTGCAAATAGACAAAAGGAGGTACACCGATGCAGGACGAGATGGGCGTGGTGGAGTCCCGCTTTGCGGACATCGTGTGGGAACATGCGCCCCTGACCACGGGGGAGCTGGTGCGGCTGTGCGCGGCGGAGCTGAACTGGAAGCGGACCACCACCTACACGGTGCTGAAAAAGCTGTGCGGCCGGGGGCTGTTCCGGCTGCAGGACGGGACGGTGACGGTGCTGCTCACCCGGGAGGATTACCGGGCGGGGCAGAGCGAGCGGTTCGTCTCGGAGACCTTCGGCGGGTCCCTGCCCGCCTTCGTGGCGGCCTTTGCCCGGCGGAAGAAGCTGTCCCCGGGGGAGATCGAGGAGATACGCCGCCTGATCGACAGCTATGGGGAGGGGGACTGACCGTGCTGGTGCGCCTAGTCAATACCAGCATCTCCGCCGGGTGGCTGATCCTGGCGGTGATGGCGCTGCGGCTGCTCCTGCGGCGGGCGCCCCGGTCCATGGTGTGCGCCCTGTGGGCGGTGGCGGCCCTGCGGCTGGTTTGCCCCTTTTCCCTCCACAGCCCCCTGAGCCTGATCCCCAGCCCGGAGACCATCCCGGTCAGTGCCCTGACCGAGGACCGGACGGGGGAGGAGCCCATCCGGGTAGAGGTGGTCACAAATCCCGCCTTTCCGGCCCTGACCGCTCCGGCCCCGGCCGGGCTCACCCCGGCGCAGGTGCGGCTGCTGGACCGATACGGCACGGCGGTGTGGGCCGCAGGGGCGGGACTGATGGGGGCCTATGCCCTCATAGGATACCTCCGGCTGCGAAGGCGGGTGGCGGCGTCGGTGCGGGTGAAGGGGGATATCTGGCTGTGCGACGGCATCGATGGCCCCTTCCTGCTGGGGCTCATCGCGCCGAAGATATACATCCCCTCCGCCATGGACCGGGAGCAGCTGGCCTATGTGATCGCCCACGAACAGGCCCATCTGAAGCGCCGGGACCACTGGTGGAAGGTGCTGGGCTTCGGCCTGCTGGCGGTATACTGGTTCCATCCCCTGGTCTGGGCGGCCTATGCACTGCTGTGCCGGGACATCGAGCTTGCCTGCGACGAGCGGGTGATCCGGGACATGGGCCGGGGCGAGCGAAAGACCTATTCGGAGATACTGTTATCCTGCAGCGCAGCCCCGTCCATGGCCGCCGTGGGCCCCCTGACCTTCGGGGAGGTGGGGGTGAAGCGGCGGGTGCAGTCTGTGCTGCGCTACCGGAGACCCACCCTCCTGGCCGTATCCGCCGCCGGGGCCGCCGGGCTGGTGCTGGCGGCCTGCTTTCTCACGGACCCGCCGGAGGTGCCCGCCCCGGAGGAGGCCGCCGCCCCGGGGGAAAAGATCGTCCACTATGTCAGCGGGAACGATATCGTTGGCCAGGCCATCCCCGCCGACGAGGGGGCCCTGCCGGGGCTCATCTGTTATGACGGGCAGCTCTACGCCGAGACCAGCGTGAACAGCCTGGGACATATCATGGACTACGGCGCGGCTCTGGGGCGGCTGACCCTGGCGGCGGACACGGCTCAGGCCCCTGCCCGGGACCTGGAGACGAACGAGCCGTCCCTGGCAGGGGCGGAGGCGGTGCCCTTTCGCTGGGGTGGTGCCGGGGATATGGGCCTGTGCGTGACGCTGTCGGACCGGATGGAGTTTTACACCCTCTGGGAGCCGGGCAAGGCGGCGCGGCTGGCGGCGGTGCTGGAGAGCGAGGAGAGCTTTTTCACCGCCCTCATGGACGAGATGATGGCGGATGGATACCGGGCCATGTTTTATGCGGACTATGAAAAGCAGTATGGCGAGCCCCCGGTGTCCCTGGCCGCCGTCCCGGCGGGCTTTCAGGACAGCGGCTATGTGTTCCTTCGCCAGGACCCGGGCGGCTCCGACTGGACCATGACCGCCCGGCTGCTGTATAGCTTTGCGCAGCAGGCGGCCATCACCGTCATCCGGTATGACGACAGCGAATATTTGGGCGGCCCGTCCTTCTGGTATGGCGACAGCAACGAGATGGGCGTGCCCCTGGGGGACGACAACTGGTACGCCTACCGGGCGGACTATCGCGGCGCCGTGGACGGCACGGAGGTGGCGCTGACCCTGCGCTCCGCCCAGGACCTGGGAGAGGGATATTGCCGCCAGGTCCTGGTCCCTGGGGAATAGAATAAAACCGCGCATGCACGGCAGACGCCATACATGCGCGGTCCCATATTTTTTGGTATCAGGTGAAGTAGCTGAAGGCCAGGGGATTGATGGGCTTGGCGGTGGCGCTGGCCCGTATCTCGAAGTGCAGGTGCGGCCCGGTGGAGTTCCCGGTGGAGCCCACATAGCCGATCACCTGGCCCTGGCTCACCGTCTGGCCGTAGCTGACGGCGATGCGGGACATGTGGCCATACAGGGTGGTGTAGCCGTTGCCGTGGTTGATCATCACGCAGTTGCCGTAGCCGTCTCCGGCGTTCTTGGCCCGGATGACCGTGCCCCCCGCCGCGGCCCAGATCTTGGTGCCGTAACTGGCGCCCACGTCCACGCCGTTGTGGTTCCGGGTGTATCCGTACAGGGACAGATACCGGGGGCCGAATTTGGAGGTGAGGGTGTGGGTGTAGCTGGGCCATATCATCCAGGTGGTGCCGTCGGCGACGAAGCTGGCGGTGTCGACGCTCCCGGCCATGGCGGCCTGTGCGGCGGCCTGCTGGGCGGCCAGCGCGGCCAGACGGGCGGCCTCCTCGGCGGCTTTGGCCTCCTTCAGCTCCTTTTCCTTGTCCATGATGAGGGCCGCGACCTCGGCCTCGGCCTCCGCCTCCTGGTCCAGGACCGCCTGGTAATCCTCGGTGTTCTCCTCCATCTGGGCGATGAGGGCGCAGGCTGCGTCGATGTCCGTTTGCAGCTGGGCCTTTTTCGCCTCCAGCTCCTGACGGTGAGCGTCGTTCTCGGCGTACATGACCTCCGCCTGGGCCTCCAGGTCCTCCACCTTCTCCCGGGCGGCGATGTAATCGGCCTCCAGGTCCTCGTCGTAGGTCATGACCTCATCCACCACGTCCATCCGGGTGAGGAGGTCGGAGAAGCTGGTGGCGTCGAATATCACCTGCAGATAGTCCACGTCGGAGCTCTCCTCCATGGCCCGCACCCGGGTCAGCCACCGCTCCTTCTGGTAGGCTTCCTCCTCCTGGGCGTCCGTCAGGTCGTCCTGGAGGCTGGTCAGGCGCACGTCGATGATGTCGATCTGCTCCTGGATCACGTCCAGCTCCTCCTGGGCCAGCTGGTTCTTCTGGTCCAGCATGATCTTCTTCTCCAGGGTGTTGGCTTTCTCATAGTCCAGGCTGTCGATCTCCGCCTGGATCTCGCTCATCCGGCCCTGGATCTCGCTGCGCTGATCCTTCAGATCGTCCAGCTCGTCCTGGATATCCTCGCTCTTCACGGCCCAGGCCGGACTGGCGATGGGCAGGGACAGCAGGAGCAGCCCCGCCAGCAGCACCGCGGTGAAGCGGCGCAGAAATGTCCTGTTTGCGATGGTCATCTTTGGTACCTCCCGGCGCATTTGCGCCGACACACATGGCCTGTTTCCTATAGTAACTGTAACATATTAGCACAAATTTGTAATTATTGCAATCTTTTTGATGATTCTTGTTTCTTAATTTTTTGTTACAGACCTTTGCGCAGGATGGCGTCGGCGATGGGACGCAGGGCGGCGGCATAGGCCCCGGCGGCCATATCCCCCGGGTGCCCGGATCGGGCGCTCTCCTCCCAGACGGCGCGGAATATCCGGTCCATCCCGGCCCGCAGGGTCCGCTCCGCCTCCCAGCGGGTCATGGGACGTTCTTGCTGCCGGAAGGCCATGAGGCTCCCTCCGGCCCCGGCGGCGACGGCAGGGGCGTACAGCGCGCCGCTGCCGGACAGCAGCCGTGCGGCGGCGGGGGTGGCTCCGCCGGGGACGGCCTCGAACACTCCCGTCGGGGGGCGGGTCAGGAGGGTCCGGGCTCCGGCGGCGTCCAGCCGGGCCTCCCCGCCGCAGAGGAACACCAGGTCTGCCCGGATGTCCCACAGCCCGGGGCCGGGGCGATATTCCACACCGGGGGTGCGGATGGCCCACAGCAGCAGGGGCAGACCCGGCTGGGCGGCCATGCTCCGCAGGGTGGACAGAGGCAGCCCCTCCGGGGCGTAGAGACACCCGGTCCCGTCCCCCACGGCCATCACCGAGGCCCCCTGCCGGACGGCCCGCTCCCCGGCCCAGGCGCCGGGGCCCTCCGGCCCGGCGATCAGCACCGTCTGCCCCTCCGGCCGGATGTCTGCCCGGCGGCGCAGCGCCAGCTCCGCGAATCGGAACAGTCCCGCGCCCGCCGCCTCCGCCCGCCCCATAGCCGGGTCCGGATCGGGGCGGGGCGGGTCCTGGCCTCGGAGATCGGCCAGCTGTTCATAGCGGCCGCAGAGATAGTCCAGCTCCCGCCCGGCGGCCTGCCCGGCCCAGCAGCCGGGATAAAAGGCGGGGGGCAGGTGGGGGGCAAGACCGTCCATGAAGCTCTGGCAGAAGCGGCGGCTCTCCCGGTCGCCCATGGTCCGGGGGTCCGCATCCGCCCCGGCCAGGGCGCCGCCCGCGGGCAGCCCGGCCAGGCTGTCGGTGAGCGCCGCCGCCAGGGCCAGCGCCTTGGATCCGGCTATGTCCAGCCCACGGCGGAACACCAGTTCCGGCCAGCAGGGCCCCAGCGCCGTGCTCCACCGGATGAAAAAGCCCCGGGCCAGCCGCTCCCGCCCCCTGCCGTCCCGCCAGCGGACGGGGAACAAGACGGTGCGCTCCGGCTCCGCCAGCCGCTCCAGCAGCGGCCCATAGGCGGGCTGCTCCTCCAGACAGGGCCCCCAATATTCATATAGTATCTCCAGCGTCTGCAAAAACGCGGTCTGTCCCGGGTCCCGCCCGGCCGCGGCGCCATAGGCCCGTCGAATGTGCGGATCGTCCGTCATGATAAACCCTCCTCGCGCTTGCCTATCCTATGCCGGGCCGCGCCCGTCCTATGCGGCGTGACGAATGGGGAGGAAAATGAGAGCATTTTTCCGGCGGCGTGCATTTTACCGTTGACAAGGGGACGCTTTTATGATATGATTCAACGGCTGACAGGATCGGCTGGTATAGCTCAGTTGGTAGAGCAGCTGATTTGTAATCAGCAGGTCGGGGGTTCGAGTCCGTCTACCAGCTCCAGCGTCAGAAGCGACTTGCTCCGTTCCGCTTCCGGCGACGCCGAAAGCTCCACCTCCGCGCCTCGCTTCTTCCTTTTCAAATCGAAACCGCTTCGCTGGGTCTCGATTTGAGAAACGGGGGAGCAACAAGTGAATATGGGGGAATTCCCGAGTGGCCAAAGGGGACAGACTGTAAATCTGCTGGCAATGCCTTCGGTGGTTCGAATCCACCTTCCCCCACCAACAAGAAACGGTGACCGTGATGCGGTCACCGTTTCTTGGCGTATGGGGTGAAAAGTCAAGATCTGGTCGACGTCTGCCCGTTAAACGACCACGATTCGTTATGTGGTCGCATGGTATAAAAACTGCTTCTGGAAGGCCCCTATCAACTCGCCGTTATCCAGCAACATCGACCATCATTTTTATAACACGATTATTGACATCAAGGTAGTACTTCAATTCTTCACTGCTCAATTCATCCTCGTCCCATTCGTCAAATGCTTCATCCATTTCACCGACCTTTGCCAGCATCTCACCATATTTCGTAAGGAGTCCCAAGTCGGTCGGGTTTTCTTTATATTGTGCCAATAAATCGCAATACTCGGTATAGAATGCCTCGTAACTGTCCATCGCGGCCTTAAATTCGGGCCGTATGCCATCTGCGGCAGCAGGGGCCTCGGCGGACGCAGACGATTCCTCGGCAGGCGCAGGGACATCGACTGGCGCGGCAGCCTCTGTCCCACCGATCTGTGTTGCGACTGCTGCTGGGGCCAGCTCGACATAGTCAGCATGGAAGTCTTCTGCTTTTTCCCGCGCCTTGTCAATATCGCCTCTGAATACAGCTGTCCGCAGATCGGAATAGAATCTGTACACGTCCGAGCGCATATCGGACCACTGCCGATAGGCATCAGACCGGGTATCAGACCACGTTCTGTATGCGTCAGAGCGGGTATCGGACCAGTCGGCATAGGGTATGTCGTCATCTCTGTCTTCCAGCACACCGCTATAATAGGCGTCGTACATATCATCCAGGATCCCGTCATAGATACCGTCATAAATATCATCGCTGGCATCGTCATAGATGCAGTCGTATATCTCTTCGAGCGCATCATACATATCATTTTTATCCATTTCGGCTGCCAGGATGATGTTGGCCAAGTCTGCGCTATACACGCACATAGAAGCGCAAAGAGATTCGGAAGCGGCGAGCACCTTGTCATAGAACGCTTCTATACTCTCCCGATCATCCACGTATTTTTGGTATGTATCTATATCACTCGTCAGCGTCTCGAACTCGGTGTTCAGAGCCGACAGCGTACTCTCGATGCTCTGCGGCACCAGTTCCTCGATCTCTGCAACGCTGGAAGCGGAAGCGGCGATCTGGAGCGCAGTGTCCAACCCCACATCGGCGCTTTCAGAAGCACCGCTCTCTTTATTGAGCCGGAGGATATCGTCCACATCAGTCTTACCCCTATAGAAGGCGCTCCATACGTCCGAATGGTCTCCATAGATGTCGCTCCAAGCATCGGAATGCGCGGCGTATATATCAGACCAGGCGTCGGAATAGGTGTCATACATATCCGACCACACATCGGAATACTCCGAATAGTCGATCTGGTCAAAAACGCTCTCGATGGCGTCATCGCACTGGTCATATACATCCTCGTAGGCACCGTCCCAGATTTCATAGAAATCGTCCATTCCGTCATCCCAGGCTTCATAGAGATCATCCATTGCACCGTTCCAAGCGTCGTAATCATCAAGTCCCTGCGCGGCAAGACACTTATAGTAGTCGACAGAAATGGTCCTCAGTGTGGCGTAGAGCTGATTGGCCGTTTCCAGAGATTCGGCATAAAAGCCTTCTACTGCCGCAATATTTGCGCTGTAGCCGTCGTATGTGTCACCTATTGCCGCCAGTAGCGCCGCTGCAGCTCCGGTGACTGCATCGGACCCGGCGTTCACAGCGGACTCGACCGCCTCCAGCATGCTCTCCGGATCCTGTTTGTCATAGATGACTTCGTCATCCGTGGTGCCCGCAGCATTCGCATCGCTCTCGCAGAACCCGATGGCTGATGCCGAAAGGATGATGGTCACTGCCATCAAAAATGATAACGCTCTTTTCATGATCGTCCTCCTAAATATCTATATGCTTTTTATATTTGGCTCCGTTGTAAAATGCCCCAAGAATGCGTAGCGGTGAGATCATTCTTTTTCGTAAGACAGGAAAAAGGGCGCATGGTAAAGACCACACGCCCTACAAAAACGCATGGCTCCTCTTGCGCCACACAAGATGCTTGCAGCCCAAACGGGTACACAGCGGGAGATACGTTTTTGCCATAGCAAAACGTACCCATTTAGGCTCAAATTATTCATCTTGTGTGGCGGGGCTATTATACCATGCCCAATGGCTCGCAGCAAGCAAAAAAGAAAGATAAAACAAATCTCTCATCGGGTTCAACAGCGCCCCGCGGCTGCGGTGTGCTGTTTGTTTGCGTCAAACGCAACTGTCCGTTGACCGGACCCGAAGGAGGGGTCATTGTTTTTCCGGGGGAAAGGCGTATCATAAGGACACAGGCCTGAAAAGAAAAAAGGAGCTAAGGAAATGGATATCGGCAAACAGATCAAAGCCCTGCGCGTCCGCAGGGGCGTCACCCAGGAGGCCATGGCCCAGCGCCTGGGGGTGAGCCCCCAGGCCGTCAGTAAGTGGGAGCGGGGCGCAGCGGCACCGGACATCGCCATGCTGCCGGAGCTGTCCGTCTACCTGGGGGTGAGCATCGACGAGCTGTTCTCTCTGTCGGACGACACCCGCATGGAGCGCATACAGAACATGTTGTGGGACACCCGCACGCTCAGCGCTGCCGACGCGGACGCGGCACAGGCCTTTCTGCTGGACAAGGCCCAGCGGGAGCGGTCCAACGGCGCGCCCCTGGCGCTGCTGGCCGACATGGAAAATCATATCGCCAACAGCCACCGGGAGCTGGCGGCGGCGTACGCCAAGGAGGCGCTGTGCCGGGATCACACCATCAAGCAGGCCCACGGGGAGCTGACCCTCGCCATGGGCGGCGCGGCGGATTGGTGCGTGCAGAATCACTGCGCCCTCATCGAATTTTATAAGGACCTGGCCGCCCGCCATCCCGACGATCGGCGGATATACTGGTGGCTTCTGGACCAGCTCATAGACGACGGGCGGCTGTCCGAGGCGGAGACATATCTGGCCGCGCTGGAGCGGATCGACGACAGCTACCGCCCCCTGCTCTATCGGTGCCGCGCCGCCGTCAAGGCCGGGCAGAAGGAACAGGCTGCCGCCCTTTTCCGGCAGGTGGAGGAGCGCTGGCCCGACGACTGGGCCGCGGCCTTCGACATGGGGGATGTGATGGCCCGGGCGGGGGAATACGAGGCGGCCAAGGGATATTACCGCGCGTCCATGGCCAGGCAGGCCCCGCCCCGGTATACGGACGGTCTCACCTCCATCTCCCAGATATGCGAGATACAGGGCGACCTGGCCGGGGCCATATCCGCCGCGGAGGAGGAGATCGACCTGCTGGCCTCCGACTGGAACACCACCGCCGGGGACAGCGTGGACCAACACCGCCGCCGCATCGCCGCTCTCCGGGAGCGGATGGAGAAGCGCTGACCGGACGCCAAAGACTGGTTGACAGGGGCGGGCCGATGTGGTATTTTGCCATAGGCGTATTCTGATAATGATCATCGCAAGGCGAAAACGAACGTTTTCGCCGCCAAACGACCCGTTTGGCGGCAAATGATCCGAGGATCATTTGCGCGATGTTCATTGCAATGAGTGTCCGGCAAAACAGCACAGCTGTTTTGCTGAGCCGCAAAGCGGCTCGGCGCAACGCCTTACGGCGTTTCGCCATCAGATAATCATTATGAGCGGGAGTGCGGTATGGCAGACGATATGCGGACGATCGAAAAATATGGCGGCGATATCATCGCCTCTGCGGGGATGCAGGCGGAGAAGGGCTTTCTCCAGCACGGGAGCGTGAGCACCTTTGAGCATTCCGTATCCGTGACGAAGATGTGCCTGCGCCTTTCCCGGGGGCTTCGTCTTTCGACAGACGAGCGGTCGCTCATCCGGGGGGCGCTGCTGCACGACTATTATCTTTACGACTGGCATGAGCCCCGCGCCGGGAACGATCTGCACGCATTCTCCCACGCCGGAAAGGCGCTGGAGAATGCGGCCCGGGATTTCAGCCTGAACGAGATCGAGCGCAACATGATCCAGTGCCATATGTTCCCGCTGAACATGCAGCCGCCACGCTTCCGGGAGAGCGCGATATTGTGCTTTGCCGACAAGGTGTGCGCCCTCCGCGAGACCTGCGCGGGGATCGGCCATCGGATCATGGACCGTATAGCATAGAAGTTTTTTGAATAACCTGATCGCAACAGCGAACGGCGGCCGACACGGCCGCCGTTTTTTCGCGTAACGGCCTGTTCTCAGAACAGGCCGTTATACTTTGGGAGCGGGTAGTCTATCTCATAGTTCCGGCACAGGTCCAGAAAGGCCCGGGCCGCCGCCGTGAGGTATTTCTCCCGGTGGTAGATGATGCGAAACTCCCGCCGGAAGGCAAGTCCCTGCACCGTCACCGTATGCACCAGTCCCCGCTCGATGGGCCCCATCACCATCCGGTGGGGCAGCACCGCTATGCCCAGGCCGCTGATCACCGCGTTCACCAGGGCGGTGGTGCTCATGGCCTCCCAGACGGGCTCCGCCTGAAAGCCGACAGAGGCGGCCGCCCGCTCGAACACCTCCCGGGTGCCGCTGCCCTTTTCCCGCAGGAGGAAGCGCTGCTCCCTGAACTGCTCCGGGGTGAGCTGTGCGCCGGAGGGGAACAGGTCCGGGGGACATATGACCGCCAGCTCGTCCTCCATATAGCTCTCGCTCACCAAGTCCGGGCTGTGGGGGATGCCCTCGATGAGGGCCAGGTCCAGGGCGTTGGCCATGATCTCCGCCTCCAGCTGCTCGGAGGGGGCCACCAGCGCCCGCACCGCCGTGCCCGGATAGCGGTCGTAAAAGGCCTTCACATAGCCGGGCAGGAACTGGGCCCCGATGGTGACGCTGGCGCCCACCCGGATGAGGCCGAAGGCGTCCCAGTCCTTCATCCCCTTCTCCATGTCGTCGAAAAGCCGGGCGATATGCAGGGCGTAGTCCCGGAAGCGCAGGCCCGCGTCCGTGATCTTCAGCCGCCGCCCGATCCGGTCGAACAGGGCCACCCCGTAATACCCCTCCAGCTCCCGGATGGCCAGGCTCACCGCGGGCTGGGACATGTGCAGGGCCTCGGCGGCCCGGGTGGTGTTGCAGCCGCTGTCGCACACGGCGAGGAATATCTTGATGTGGCGTATGGTCATGGTGTCACCTTTTATATTGATTTAGTTATTGATATAATTTGATTATAATATTTCCAATATAAAAATGCAAGGGATATAATGGCCCCGACAGGAGGCGAGGGCTTGAAAAGAGAAAAGGGCGTCTATGGAAAGCTGTTCCTCTCCACGCTGAAGCTGAGCGCGGGGACCTTCGGGGGCGGCTTTGTGATCGTGCCGCTGATGCGGGAGAAGTTTGTAAACGAGCTGCACTGGATCGACGAGCAGGAGATGCTGGACCTCGTCGCCATCGCGGAGTCCTCACCGGGGGCCATCGCGGTGAACGCCTCCATCCTGGTGGGCTATCATGTGGCCGGGTGTCTGGGGGCGCTGCTGGCGGTGCTGGGCACGGTGCTGCCGCCGCTGGTCATCATCTCCGTCCTCTCCGGGTTTTACGGCGCGGTGCGGGACAACGCCGTGGTGAACATGGCCATGACCGGGATGCTGGCCGGGGTGGCGGCGGTGATATGCGACACCGTGCTCACCATGGGCGCGGGGGTGCTGCGCCAGAAGCGGCTGCTGTACCCGGCGGTCATGGTCCTGTCGTTCATCGCCGTGCGATTCCTGAATGTGAACATCGTCGCCGTGATCCTGACCTGCGCCGTGGTGGGCGCGGCGGATACGGTCCTCCGCAAACATGGCGGACAGTTCCATCGAAAGGCGGTGAGGCGGCCGTGATCTATGGACAGCTTCTCTGGAGCTTCTTCCAGATCGGATTGTTCAGCATCGGCGGCGGCTACGCGGCCATGCCTCTCATCCAGCACCAGGTCATGGATGTGCACCCCTGGCTGACCATGACCCAGTTTGCGGACATCATGACCATCGCGGAGATGACCCCCGGTCCCATTGCCATCAACGCCGCCACCTTCGTAGGCATCCGGGTGGCAGGCATCCCCGGCGCTGTGGTAGCCACGGCCGGGTGCGTTCTGCCCGCCTGCTGCATCGTGATGGCGCTGGCGTACGTCTATTATCGGTTCCGGGGCCTGGACACGGTGAAGGGCATCCTGGCGGCCCTCCGCCCGGCTGTGGTGGCGATGATCGCGTCGGCGGGCATATCGCTTCTGATCATGGCTTTCTACGGCCAGCGGACACTGCCGGAGGACCTGGGCGGGATAAACTATATCTCTGTAGCACTTTTCTGTGTCAGCCTTTTCGTGCTGCGGCGTTTCCGGGTAAAGCCCATCTACGTGATGGTGGGCGCCGGCGCGCT
>CANROZ010000029.1 GCA_947632365.1 uncultured Oscillospiraceae bacterium | reverse complement strand
TCCAGCTTCCCCTCCGGCGGCCTGCGGGCCACCTTCGAGGCCCGGGGCTATACCGCCTGGGACCCCACCAGCTACGCTTTCGTGAAGGACGGGGTGCTGTACATCCCCACGGCCTTCGTCTCCTATACGGGAGAGGCCCTGGACAAGAAGACCCCGCTGCTGCGCAGCATGCAGGCCCTCAACAAGCAGGCGCTGCGCATCCTGCGGCTGTTCGGCGACACGGAGGTGGAGTCCGTCCGGGCCACCGCCGGGGCGGAGCAGGAGTATTTCCTGGTGGACAAGAGCGTATATGATAAGCGCAAGGACCTGATCTACACGGGCCGGACCCTGTTCGGCGCCCGTCCCCCCAAGGGGCAGGAGATGGAGGACCACTACTTTGGCGCCATCAAGCCCCGGGTAGCGGCCTTCATGAAGGAGCTGAACGACGAGCTGTGGAAGCTGGGCGTGGTGGCCAAGACCGAGCACAACGAGGTGGCCCCGGCCCAGCATGAGCTGGCGCCCCTGTTCGGCACGGTGAACATCGCCGCGGACCACAACCAGCTGACCATGGAGCTGATGCGCACCATCGCCAAGCGCCACGGCATGGAGTGCCTGCTGCATGAAAAGCCCTTCGCCGGCGTCAACGGCAGCGGCAAGCACAACAACTGGTCCATGGCCACCGATACCGGCGAGAACCTTCTGGAGCCCGGCGACACCCCCGCCGAGAACGCCCAGTTCCTCACGTTCCTCTGCGCGGTGCTGAAGGCGGTCAACGAGTATCAGGACCTTCTGCGCATCTCCGTCGCCAGCGCGGGCAACGACCACCGTCTGGGCGCCAACGAGGCCCCTCCCGCCATCCTCTCCGTCTATGTGGGCGACGAGCTGGAGGGCGTGCTCAATGCCCTCATGAACGACGAGTCCTACAGCGGCGGCGGCAAGGAGCCCTTCAAGGTCGGCGTCTCCGTCCTGCCCCGGTTCCCCAAGGACACCACCGACCGCAACCGCACCTCTTCCTTCGCCTTCACCGGCAACAAGTTCGAGTTCCGTATGCCCGGCTCCTCCCAGTCCATCTCCGAGGCCAACATCGTGCTCAATACCGCCGTGGCGGAGGAGCTGCGCCGCTTTGCTGACCGGCTGGAGGCCGCCGATGACTTCGACGCGGAGCTGCACGACCTCATCAAGGAGACCGTGAAGGAGAACATCCGCATCGTCTTCAACGGCAACGGCTACGACGATGCCTGGGTGAAGGAGGCGGAGAAGCGGGGACTTTTGAACCTGCGCACCACCCCCGAGGCCCTGCCCCATTATCTGGCGGAGAAGAACATCCGCCTGTTCGAGGGCAACAAGGTCTTTTCCGAGACCGAGATGCGCGCCCGCTACGAGATCATGCAGGAGAACTACGCCAAGACCATCCGCATCGAGGCCATGACCATGTCCGACATGGTCCGCAAGGACATCCTGCCTGCGGTGAGCCTCTACGGCGGCAAGGTGGCCAAGGCTGCGGCGGCCAAGCAGGCCCTGGGCGCGGACATCGACGTGAGCTATGAGAAGGCCTCCGTCAAGCGTCTGGCCGAGCTCACCGCCATGACCGCCGGCGCGGCGGACGAGCTGGACGACGCCATCGCCCAGTCCGCTGACATCGCCTCCTGCGAGGAGCTGTCCAACTTCTGCCGGGACAAGATCTTCGCCACCATGAGCGAGCTGCGCATCTACGTGGACGAGATGGAGACCATCACCAGCGCCAAGTATTGGCCGTACCCCACTTACGGCGAGATGCTCTTTTCTGTTCGATAAGAAGGGGCGCGCCCCTTCTTATCGGGAAAGATACAGCCTGCTGCAGCGCACGGGCCGCAGGCGGCCCGCACGTTTGCAGGCTGAGAAGAATGATCTCCCAGGCGCATGTCCTGGGAGATCATATCCCATTTTCTTTGCGCCTGCGGGCGCAAACTCTGCGAGGCTTTTTTGAGAATCTTACAATGGAGGTCACGAAGAATGCTGACGATCCCCGAGGGATATAAGACCGTGCTGGATGTCTACGAGACCCAGCGGTGCATCGAGTTTATCAAGTCCCATTTCCAGAAGAACCTGAGTGCGGCGCTGAATCTGAAGCGGGTGAGCGCGCCGCTGTTCGTCCGGGCGGACACGGGCCTGAACGACGATCTGAACGGCGTGGAGCGCCCGGTGGGTTTCGATGTGCCCGCCACCGGGGAGGGGGAGTACCAGATCGTCCACTCCCTGGCCAAGTGGAAGCGCTGGGCTCTGCGGGAGTATGACTTCCACGTGGGCAACGGCCTTTACACCGATATGAACGCCATCCGCCGGGATGAGCCCGTGCTGGACAATCTCCATTCGGTGTATGTGGACCAGTGGGACTGGGAGAAGATCATCACCGCCGAGGAGCGGAACATCCCCTATCTGAAGGACACCGTGCAGCGGATCGTGGACGCCATCTGCATGACCTGCAACGAGGTGCGCTGGGAGTTTCCCCAGCTGCACACAGAGCTGAGCCGGGATGTGACGTTCATCACCACCCAGGAACTGGAGGACCTGTATCCCCATCTGGCCCCCTCCGAGCGGGAGAACGAGTTCACCAAGAGCCATGAGACCGTATTCCTCATGCAGATCGGCAAGAAGCTCCGCTCCGGCATCAGCCATGACGGCCGGGCGCCGGACTACGACGACTGGGAGCTGAACGGCGATATCATCTTCCGCAACCATGTGCTGGACCGGGCCTTTGAGATATCCTCCATGGGCATCCGCGTGGACCCGGAGAGCCTGGATAAGCAGCTGACCGCCGCCGGGTGCGACTACCGCCGGACCATGCCCTTCCACAAGGCGCTGCTGGCGGGGGAGCTGCCCCTGACCATCGGCGGCGGCATCGGTCAGAGCCGCCTGTGCATGCTGCTCATGGGCTGCGCCCACATCGGCGAGGTCCAGTCCGGCGTGTGGGATGATGTGACTTACGCCGCCTGCCGCGCCGCCGGGATCGCACTGCTGTGATCGGCCGTTAAACTGCTAAAACTTATGCGACCGCCCCTGTCTCCCGACAGGGGCGGTCGCGCTTGGTCATAAAGTTTTGTACTGTTACCAGATGCCCACCCGGTCCTCGGGGGCCACGTACATACCGTCGCCCTCCTGGACATCGAAGGCCTCATAGAAAGCGTCGGTGGAGCTGGCCACCGCGTTGACACGGGCCCAGCCGGGGGAGTGGCTGTCGTTGAGCAGAATGTCGATGAGGTAATCCTCGGTGAACTTCTCGCCGTAAGTGTAGGCGTAGTTGAGGAACATCTCCTGCAGGGCCTCGGGATCGTCGCCGCACAGCTCCGCCACGCAGCTGACAGCGCCCAGATCGGCGATGTTCTCGGTGAGGGTCAGCTCGCCGTTGATGTTGTAGCCGGGGATGATCTCGATCTCGTCGTAGTAGGCGGCCACCTCGTTGCACAGCTGGTTGAAGTGCTCCAGGTCCTCGTCGGTCCACCACACGTTGTAGTTGCCGTTCTCGTCGAACATGGCGCCGCTGCTGTCGAAGGCGTGGGTGATCTCATGGGCGATAGTGGAGCCGATGCCGCCCAGATTATAGGCGTAGCTGGCGTCGGGGTCAAAGAAGGCGCCCTGGATGATGGCGGCGGGGAACACGATCTCGTTGGCGCTGGGGTTATAGTAGGCGTTGACCTCCTGGGGGGTCATGCTCCACTCGCTCTTGTCCACCTCGGTGCCGGGCAGGGTCTCCATATAGGCCCGGTAGACACGGCCGCTGTTGAATATGTTCTCGATGAGCACGCCGCCGTCGGCGGGGGAGGTGTATTCCACCTCGTCCAGGTACTCGGGCCAGGCGTCGTCATCGGGGTAGCCGATCTTCAGGGTCATGGTGTCCAGCTTCTTCTTGGCGGCCTGTTTCGTCTCGTCGGCCATCCAGTCCAGCGCGTCGATGTGCTTTTCAAACACGTCCATGATATCCCGGGTCATGTCCTCTACATACTGCTTGCTCTCCTCGGAGAAGTGGTCCTGGATGTAGATACGGCCAAAATCCCAGGCCAGGTCGGACTGCACGTCATAGAGGGCGTTCTCCTCCAGGGACAGAGGCTCATAGTCATAGCGGGCGGCGGAGAAGTCCTCGCTGGCCTGGCGGAAGTCCATGGACAGGTAATAGGCGGTGTCCTTCAGGAAGATGGCGGTGGAGTAGTCCTTGAGAAGCTGCAGGTTGTCCTCGGTGAGAAGCTCTCCGACAGCCTCCAGCTGGCCCGGGTCCTCCACGTATATCTCCTCGGCGCCGATCAGGTCCTCGGCCTCCAGGATGGGGGCCAGCTCCAGGGTGGGCAGCAGGGCGGAGACGTCCTCCAGGGACATGGGGACGTAGCACTTGCTGAAGTCGTCCTGCTCCTCCGGGGAGAGGGAGCTGGCGGCAAGCTCCTTCTGTAGGGCCAGCACGTCGGCGGCCTTCTGGGCGGCTTCGGCCTCGTCCACACCGCTGAGGGTGAAGAGCTTTGCCAGGTAGTCGGTGTACAGCTCCCACAGATCGGCCATGTCGTCGCTGAGCAGATAGGGCTGGTCAAGGCCCAGGTCCGCCGCGCCCAGCACCACGCAGTAGCGGGTGGAGTCGTAAAGGTCCACGCTCACCGAATAGCCCAGCAGGCTGTAGTAGCTGATGTCGCTGTCCATCTCCGCCAGGGCCTCGGCGTATTCCTGGATGGTCTGGGCGCCGTTGATCTTGTCCAGATAGGGCCGCAGGGGCTCGATGCCCGCCGCGTCCCGGCTGGCGGTGTCGGTGTAGGCCAGGTACTGGTCGGCGATCTTCTGCTCCGGGGTGCCCTTTTCATAGGTCCCGGCGCCCTCCACACAGTCCAGGATGATCTGGTCCATCTCATCCTCGATCTCGGTGGAGAGGTCCGAGGCGTACATCCAGCCCAGGTACCCGGGCGGGATCTCGGCCTGGGTCACCAGATCGAAGTCGGCGTAGGCGTAGAGGTCATCCTCCACGGCGGGCCGCTCCGCGGGCAGGTAGTCCACCAGACCCTCGTCGTCCGGCTCGTCCACCGCCGCCAGCGCCATGGTCCCCAGGCTGAGGACGATGGCCAGCGCCAGCAGCATGCTGATGGTCTTTTTCATATCAGTTTATCCTTTCTTGATCAAGTGCGTCGTCTTCGGCGCACGGATTTACAGCGTCATCCCGGTCGTAGCCGTCCAGGAAGGAGTGGGTCCGGCCCTGGCTCTTGTAGCCGGGGAAGGTGTCCAGGCAGACGGCGTGCAGGGCGGTGAAGATGCTCTGCTCCAGGTTGGGATTGTCCTGCCGCAGGGAGCGCAAAAGCTCCTTCACCTCCTGCCGCTTGGAGGAGAGCTCCCCCGTGGCGGTGCCCTCGGTGAGACGGCAGGCGCAGCGGATGAACGCCAGGCCGTTGTACCGGGCCCAGGAGACGATGGCGTCCTCATGCACGCAGTACAGCGGCCGGATCAGCTCCATGCCGGGGAAGTTGGTGCTGTGCAGCTTTGGCAGCATGGCCTGCAGCTGGGCGCCCCAGAACATGGCGATGAGGGTGGTCTCGATCACGTCGCTGAAATGGTGGCCCAGGGCGATCTTGTTGCAGCCCAGCTCCCGGGCCTTGGCATAGAGATGGCCCCGGCGCATCCGGGCGCAGAGATAACAGGGGCTGCCCCCGGCGCTGTCCGCTGCGGCGAAGATGTCCGAGGAGAAAATGGTCACGGGCACGTGCAGCAGCGCGGCGTTTTCCTCGATGCGGCGGCGGTTGGCCTCGTTGTAGCCCGGGTCCATCACCAGGAAGGTGAGATCAAAGGGCACTTCGCTGTGCGCGTGGAGCTGCTGCATCAGCTTGGCCATCAGCATGGAGTCCTTCCCTCCGGAGATGCACACCGCGATGCGATCCCCCGCCTGGATGAGCTCATAGCGCTTGACGGCCTCCACGAAGGGACGCCAGATGCTCTTGCGGTATTTGGTTATGATGCTCCGCTCTATCGCCTGATAGGGCTCCAACGTCCTGGCCATGACCGCCTCCCATGTGGATTGGACATTCAGTATATCACTGACCGACGGCGGCCGTCAATGGCCGGGGGCACCCGGGGAGGGAAAGGTTGCATTTTTTTGATAAGTATGTTAATATACTATTTCAGTATACATAATGCCTGGGGGTAGTTTGGACATGACCATTTTATATGCCGCGATATTGGGCCTGGTGCAGGGCGTAGCGGAGTTTCTGCCCATCTCCAGCTCCGGCCATTTGGCGCTGCTGGAGAACATCCTGGGAGGCAGCGGACTGATGGAGCTGGACGGCAGCGCGTTTTTCAACATCCTGCTGCATCTGGCCACCCTGGTGGCGGTGCTGATCGCCTACTGGCGGGACATCGTGGATATGTTTTTCGAGCTGGGCAGCATGGCCGGGGACCTGTTCCACGGCCGGGGGCTTTCCGCCCAGGGGCGGCCCGCCCGGAAGCTGATCTATATGCTCATCCTGGCCACGGTGCCGCTGTTCGTCATCGTGCCCTTCAACGACGCCATCGAGAGTTTGAACACCATCCCCTGGTTCATCGGCGCGGCCCTGATCCTCACGGGCACGCTGCTGTACATATCGGACCGCCTGCCCAAGGGCTGGAAGCGGGAGGAGGATATGTCCGTGCTGGACGCGCTCGTCATCGGCGTGGCCCAGGGCCTGGCCACCATCCCGGGGCTCAGCCGCTCCGGCACCACCATCACCGCGGGCATGGCCCGGGGGCTGAAGCGGACCTTCGCGGTGCGGTTCTCTTTTTTGATGAGTTTGCTGTCCGTCAGCGGCGCGGTGATCCTGCAGGTGCTGGACGTGCTGGAGGAGGGTATCGACACCGCTATGCTCCCGGCCTACGGCGTGGGCATGCTGGTGGCGGGCGTGACGGGCTATCTCTCCATTCGGCTGCTGCAGCGCATCGTGCGCAAGGGCCGTTTCGGCGGCTTTGCCTACTACTGCTGGATCGTGGGCGCGGTGAGCATCATCGTGTGGCTTCGTCTGAGCGTTTGATTTAGAGGTTCGTATATGGCACAAAGGAAGACCTCCTCCGGCGGCCGGAGCGGGACGAAGAAGTCCGGCGCGGCCCGCAGCGGAGGGACCAAGAAGAAAACTGCATCCACCGCCAAGAGCGGCAGCCGCGGCAGGACCCAGACCCAGAGCAAACGGGCGCCTGCCAAGAGCGCGTCCGCCCGGAGCGGCAGCCGTCCGGCGTCCCAGTCCCGGAGCAGGACCGCCCCGCCCCCCAGACCGCCCATCCGGCGGCAGGTGGGCTGCGGCGTACTGCTGGTGCTGGGCCTGGTGGCGGCCATCGGCTATTTCCCGGTGGACGCCTGGCTGGTCACGGGCATCCGGCGGCTGGTGATGGGGCTGTTCGGCTGGGGCTTTTACATCACGCCCATATGCCTTCTGTGGGGCTCCTTCATCCTGGGGTTCCACCGGGGCCGCCCGGTGGCGGCCCGGCTGACATGCGTGCTGCTGATGCCGTTGGTGTTCGGCGCGTTCATCCACGCGCTGTTCTTCAATTGGAACAGCGTGTTCGCCTCCGGCGTGGGCAACGGCCTGGGGACCCTGTGGCGGGTGGCCCAGGACCACACGGAACACTGCGGCGGCGTGATCGGCGGTACCATCGGCCTGGCGCTGAAGCAGTCCATCGGCGTCATCGGCAGCTTCGTGCTGCTGGTGGTGGCTTTCGGTTTTTTGATGCTGGAGGGGATGAGCCTGTCGGTGGTGGACCTGATCGACCGCTACCGGGAGCGGCCCCGGCGGCCCTATGAGCCTATGCCCGACCCGGACGCCCCCAGCGAGGACGACTATTTCTCCCCGGAGGAGTATCTGTTTCCCCTGGACGGCGGCAAGCCCATCCGCAAGATGGAGCCGCCGCCCCAGCAGCCGCCTGTCCCCAAGCAGCCCGCTGCCACCAAGGGGAAGAAAAAGCCCGCCCGGCGGAGCCTCTATGACCAGAACAAGGAGACGGAAAAGGATCGGCTGTTCGCCGAATTTGACGTGGACCCGGAGGCCATGGCCCGGGTGGCGGCGGCGCTGGACGCCAAGAGCGGGCAGAAGAAGGCGGAGCCTGCCCCGGCGCCGGAGAAGCCGAAAAAGCCCGTTTCCACCGCCAAAAAGTCCGCGCCCACGGCGGATGTGGAGCCCATGACCCTGGAGGACGCGGAGGATATCGCCGGGGTGCAGATCCAGTCCGCGGACATGGACGAGGGCGCCGCGGCGCCGGAGAAGCTGAAGATCGACAAGGACGCCGAGGCGGCGGCCGTGGCCAGGGAGATCGAGGCCAAGGAAGAGGAGGACAAGCCCCAGTACATCTATCCGCCTGTGGACCTGCTCAACAGCAGCGGCGACAGCGTGTACGGCGCCGGGGACGACGCCGACGAGACGGAGGCACAGCTGGAGAGCGCCATCCGCAGCTTCGGCGTGGGGGCCAGCGTGGTGGGGGCCGTCTACGGACCCACCATCACCCGCTATGAGCTGAAGCTGGAGCAGGGCGTGAAGCTGAACAAGATCACCAACCTGGCCGGGGATATCGCCCTGAGCCTGGGTGTGGTCAGCGTGCGTATCGCCCCCATCCCGGACAAGATATCCACCGTTGGCGTGGAGGTGCCCAACAAGACCGTACGTACGGTGTGGCTGGGGGATGTGATCGACTCGGAGGCTTTCCGCAGCGCCAAGAACAAGCTGAGCGTGGCCCTGGGCAAGGACATCGGCGGCAACATCATCGTGGGCAACATCGCCAAGATGCCCCATGTGCTCATCGCGGGCACTACCGGCTCGGGCAAATCGGTGTGCATCAACTGCCTGATCCTGAGCCTGCTCTATAAATCCACCCCGGACGAGGTCCGCATGATCATGATCGACCCGAAGATGGTGGAGCTGGGCATCTACAACGGCATGCCCCATCTGTACGTGCCTGTGGTCACCGACCCGAAGAAGGCGGCCGGGGCGCTGCAATGGTCGGTGGTGGAGATGCTCAAGCGCTACCGGATGTTCTCCGAGGCCGGAGTGCGGGACCTGCAGGGGTACAACACCATCCGCAAAAACCAGGGGGAGGAGACCCTGCCCCAGGTGGTCATCATCATCGATGAGCTGGCGGACCTGATGATGGTGGCGTCTAAAGAGGTGGAGGAATCCATCTGCCGGGTGGCCCAGATGGGCCGTGCCGCGGGCATGCACCTGGTGGTGGCCACCCAGCGGCCCTCGGCGGACGTGATCACGGGCCTGATGAAGGCCAATATCCCCAGCCGCATCGCCTTCGCGGTGTCCAGCGCGCTGGAGAGCCGCATCATCCTGGACCAGCAGGGTGCGGAAAAGCTGGTGGGCGCGGGCGATATGCTCTATTCTCCCATTGGAAGCAAACCCATCCGGGTCCAGGGCGCCTTCGTCACCGACGAGGAGCGGGAGGAGATCATCAACTTCGTCAAGAAGGAGGCCGAGGCGGAGTATTCCGACGAGATACTGGCCGAGATCGAGAAGGCCGCCGTGGACAAGGACCAGAAAAATGCCGCCGCTGAGGACAGCGGCGGGGAAAAGAGCGATTACGACGAGCTGCTGCCCCAGGCGGTGGACGTGATATTCGAGACCAAGCAGGCCTCCGTCTCCATGCTCCAGCGGCGGCTGAAGCTGGGCTATTCCCGGGCCGCCCGGCTGATCGACCAGTTGGAGGAGGTGGGCGTGGTGGGCCCCTACGAGGGCTCCAAGCCCCGTCAGATCGTCATCACCAAGCAGCAGTGGCAGGAGATGCAGTACGCCCACGGCACCGCCCCGGTGGACACCATCGCCCACGAGTTCGCCCAGGTATCCGAGAGCGACGAGTTCGCCCCCACGGCGGAGGAGCAGGCGGCCCGGCCGGAGGACGGCGACGACGAGGACACGCCGCCCTTTGACATGGACGGGCCGGACGGCGAAGAGGACGAGCTGCTGTGAGCGGGCTGTGTGAGCCTGTGGACGCGCAGGTCCTGCGGGACCTGGGGCCTCTGGAGCTGGCCCATGTGGGCGACGGGGTATACGAGCTTCTGGTCCGCACCCATCTGGCGGGCCGGGGCGGGGCCCGGATCGGACAGCTGCACCGCTGGGCGGTGGCCTATGTGGCCGCCCCGGCCCAGGCCGCGGCGCTGGAGCGGCTGCTGCCATGCCTGACAGAGGAGGAGCAGCATGTAGTCCACCGGGGCCGCAACGCCCATGTGCACGGCTGCCCCGCCGGATGCACCGTGGCCCAGTACCACGCCGCCACGGCCCTGGAGGCCCTGTTCGGCTGGCTGTGGCTGCGGGGCGATACGGACCGGGTCCGGGCGCTGTTCACCATCATTTTGGAGGAAGAACATGCCTCTTGACGGTATTTTTATAACAGAGCTGTGCCGGGAGCTGGCCGAAAGGCTGCCCGGCACCAAGATAGACCGTGTCCAACAGCCGGAAAAGGACACGGTCTTGCTGACGCTGCGGGGCAGCGGCGGCGGGGAGCGGCTGGCGCTGTGCTTCGGCTCCGGCTCGGCCCGGGCCTGCCTGACCCGGGCAGCCTATGAGAACCCGGCCCAGCCGCCTATGTTCTGCATGCTGCTGAGAAAACACCTGCTGGGGGCACGGATCACGGACGTGACTCAGCCGGAGGGGGAGCGGATGCTGCTCATCCGTCTCGCGGCCTACGACGAGCTGGGCGAGGCGGTAGAGAAGACCCTGGCCGTGGAGCTTTTGGGCCGCAACGCCAATCTGATCCTCATCGACGGCCAGGGGCGCATCGTGGATGCGGCCCGCCGGGTGGACAGCGAGATGAGCCCCCTGCGGCAGCTGCTGCCAGGGCTGATGTACCGCCTGCCGCCAAAGCCCGCCCCGGGCAAATTCTCCGGTCTGTCGCCCCTGATCCGGCGGGAGCTGGAGTGGCGGGGGCTGGACCCGGCGCCGGAGAGCCTGGCGGGCCTGGAGCGCATCCCCACCATGCTGGTGGAGGACGGCGCGCCCAAGGATTTCACCTTCATGCCCATCCTACAGTACGGCCCCACGGTGGAGAGCATAGCATATCCCGGCTGGTCGGAGTTGCTGGAGGCCTTTTACGCCGAGAAGGACCGGACAGAGCACCTGAAGAGCCGGGCCCGGAGCCTGATCAAGCTGGTCCGCAGCGCCAAGAACCGCACGGAGAAGAAGCTAGCCCTGCGGATGCAGGAGCTGGCGGCCACCGCCGGGCGGGAGCAGGACAGGCGCCGGGGCGATCTTATCACCGCCAACATATGGCGGATGAAGCCGGGGATGGACAGCCTCGCGGCGGAGGATTTCTATGAGCCGGACTGCCCCACGGTCACGGTGCCCCTGGACCCGCGAAAGTCCCCCCAGCAGAACGCCGCGGCATGTTATAAGCAGTATACGAAGAAAAAGACCGCCCAGGAGCATCTCACGGCCCTCATCGCCGAGAATCGGACGGAGGCGGAGTATCTCACCTCCGTGGCGGCGGAGCTGGACCGGGCCCAGACCCAGGCGGACCTGGACAGCATCCGCCAGGAGCTGGTCCAGGCGGGCTATGTGCGGGAGCCCCGGACCAAGGGCAAGCGCCGGGAAAAGCCCGCCCAGCCCCTGCGGTTTTTCACCAGCGCCGGGCTGGAGGTGCTGGTGGGGCGCAACAACCTGCAAAACGACGAGCTGACGCTTCGTACCGCCCGGCGGACGGACCTGTGGCTGCATGTGCAGAAGCTCCACGGCTCCCACGTGATCCTGCGCTGCGAGGGAGCCGCGCCGGACGAGCAGAGCGTATATGAGGCGGCGTGCCTCGCGGCCTTCTATTCCGAGGGGGGCCAGGCGGGCCATGTGGCGGTGGACGTGACCCAGGCCCGGTTCGTGAAAAAGCCCAAGGGCGCCCGCCCCGGCATGGTGATCTACACCGACCAGCGCACGGTTCTGGCCGAGCCGCGGAAAGAGATATGAGGGAAAGAGCCATGAGAAGAAAGATCGGTCTGCTATCCATATGCTTGGCCCTTTGCCTGGCGGGCTGCGGCAAAGCGCCGGAGGCCCAGACGCCGACGGCGGCCCCGGTCCACATTGTCACCCCTGTGCCCGCCACTCCGGGGGAGGACGTTCTGCTCTCCGGCCGGAGCAATGGGACGAGAGCTCGAGTGGCGTACAGCGTGGCGGAGGAGACCGCCTGCTGGCAGGTGGAGAGCTGGGAGATATACCCCAGCTGGGACGCCGCGGGAGTGGATACGAAGGAGCTGATCGTGTCCGAGGCCGAGCAGAGCAAAGTGCTGCGGGCTGCGGACGGCGGCGGGATGCTCATCGCCCGGATGCGCTATACCAACGAGACTATCGATACGGACGGAACGGTCTGGTGCTACGCCGCCGATCTGGGCCCCACTGTGGACGGAAGGGCTGTCGACTCAACGGCGGTCTGGTTCCCGGAGCGGGGGCAGGATGTGATAGACGGCGGCCCCTGGGGGACGGCCTTTTACATCCCTGCAAAAGGGGAGAGCGCCGTGCTCACACTGGGGTGGGTCCTCACGCCGGAGGCCGTGGAGGCGGCCCGGAACGGGGAGCTGTCCCTGCTGGTGCTCAGCGGCTCCGCTGATATCGAAGATACGCTGCTGCCGCTGATATTGGAGTGAACGGAAGAAATAAGCAAAGGGCCTGCTGTCGGCAGGCCCTTTGCTTATAGAATGATATTATTTTATCTCCTGTTCCAGTCCGTCGAAAAGATCGCTGTCAAAAAACTCCCGAATGGAGATGCCCAGCCCGTCGCACAGCTTCTGGATGGTGACGGTGCCGGGATTCTGGCTCTTGCTGTTGAGGATGCTGTATAAAGTGGAAGGGGGAATGCCGGACATATTGGCCAGAGCGTTTATGGCGATGGAGCGCTCATTGCACACTTCGATGATGCGCTGTGCGATCGCCTGTTTCACGCGCATGTTCCTCAGCCTCCCAACGAATATCGTAAAAAAACTATAGCCGGATTTACGATATTTCGTGTGGGATATATCGCAATTATAAAATTTGTGCTATAATCTACGATATATCCCATGTCAGAGGAGGTAGTTTTATGACATCTGAGCGTGGTTTTGATTTCGACAGTATGGACACGAAAAAGCTGGAATGGCTGCTCTATTTGAATGCGGGCATGCCAGAGGGTGAGGGCTTGCGGGATGAGGATATTTTGTATATCTGTCGGTGCATTGCTTCCCGGGAGGAGGAAGCGGGTCCTTAGACGCAAAGCGCGGCGCAGGAGCGCCGCGCTTTGGCATATTCATTTCCCGCTGAGAAGGCCGATGGCGTTGGCCAGCAGCTCCGCCGCGCCGGAGCGGGTCAGCACGGCCTCCACGTCTTCCCAGTCCCGCATCATCACGCCGCAGGCGGTGAGATTGGCCACGGCCTGGGCCCAGCTCTCGCTCGCCTGGTCCT
Organism: uncultured Oscillospiraceae bacterium; assembly: GCA_947632365.1. Lineage (GTDB taxonomy): Bacteria > Bacillota > Clostridia > Oscillospirales > Oscillospiraceae > CAJOIG01. The sequence goes on along the minus strand of CANROZ010000029.1, from coordinate 2,411 downwards.
CGCCCACATAGGCGGCAGCGCTGACCACGTCGGTGACGCCCAGAACGGAGTTCAGCATCTCGCAGGCCTCCCGGACGGTAATGGCCTCGTCGGGACTGAAATTGGCCCCGGTGGCGGTGGACTGGCCCTGGATATAGCCGTTCATCAGGGCGGTGGCCACGTAGGGCTTCAGCCAGGCGCCGATGCTCTCGTCGTCCTGGAAGCCCGTGGAGCTGACGCCCTGGAGGATCTTATGGTCCGCCGCGGACATGCACATGGAGAGGAACTCCCCCCGCGTGACCTGGGCGTCGGGGTTGAACACATGTTCTCCGGCCACATCCTCCCCGGTAAACACGCCGTTTTCCGTCAGTACGATGGCGGCGTACTCACTGCCGCTGCCGGAAAGATCGGAGTAGGTCACTTTGGACTTCTGCTTGACCAGCTTGATGATGACTGTGCCCTCCTGGGACACGTTCCCGGCGCTGTCGGTGGCCCGGAAGCCGAAGTAATCCTTGCCCCGCTTGCCCTCCTTGGGGGAATATACGAAGTAGCCCTGGGGGGACAGCTGGACGGTGCCCTTCATGGGATCGGTGGCCAGCTCGAAGGTGAGGGCGTCGCCCTCGGCGTCATGGGCGGTGAGCTGCCCGCCGACGGACACGCCCCGGTAGGTCTGTATCTGCTGGTTCTCGGCCACAGGGGCGGTGTTGGCCGCTCCGGTGCCGGGGGCGGCGCCGGAGGAGGCGTCGGCGGCATAGAGCCCGCCGCTGACGGATACCACGGATTGGGTGGGGACGTTGGGCACACCGGACACGACGGCGTCCTCGGCGTCGGTCTGGCTCCAGTCCGTCACATCGGGATAGGGTCCCGCCGCCAGCGCGGGGGTGACGCCCAGAGCAAGGACCACCAGCAGCGTCCACGCGATCAAAGTTCGTTTCATGTAACGACCTCCATGTAGATTGATACCGTTATTCTGTACGGCGACAGTGCAAAATATTCCCAGGCTGCCCCAAGGCCCCGCCGCAGACGGACGTGTCGGTGCTTGGCAATATCCTGTGATATCATAAGCGGACAGCGGGGGAGATATTCCCGCGGATGGCAACAAAAAACGCGGGACATGCCATGGACATGTCCCGCCGGGGAAGTAAATACAAAAACTCCGGGGCGTTGTCTGCCCCGGAGCCTTATGGTGGACGATACAAGACTCGAACTTGTGACCTCCCGCACGTCAAGCGGATGCGCTACCAGCTGCGCCAATCGTCCAATCAGCGGAAATCATTCTACTTCATTCTCCGCCGCTTGTCAAGGAAAAAATACAAGACCGCCGCTTCGTCAGGGCCGGAGCCGACGGGAGGGATGGCTGCCCCGGGAGCGCAGCGACGCCGCGATGGCCGCCCCCAGCACCTGGGACTGGCGCTTTTCCGCCGCGTCCTGGGCGTTTTTTACCTCTTCCATCAGCGCGGCGCGGAATTTGGCCGCCCCCGGGATGTAGGGGAACTCGAAAAGACTGCCCGCCGTGGTGATGGCCACCGTGCCCCGGCCTGTGATCCGGCCCAGGGGGTTTATCTCCACATATACGCCGCCCACTTTGTCCAGGGGCACGTCCAGTGTCCGCGTCACCAGCACCCCCGCCTCGCCGTAGACCCGCTTGTTGGTCAGCGCCAGGTAGGTGCTCAGCCGGGGCGCGAAGAACCGCAGCAGCCAGAGCCCCGCCGCCACCAGCACCGCGTCATGGAAAAAGCTCCGCTCGTCGCTGTGGTATACCACCCACACCACGGCGATGTAGGCCGCCAGGACGACGGCGGGCAGAAGGAAGCTGGTCCAGCGGGATCGGGCCGTCATGATGATGTGTTCATCCTCCCCAAGGTTCTTCAGTTCTCGCATTCGCTCGCCCTCTTTCTCCGTCCATCATAGCACGGTTTCGGCCCCGGGACAAGGGAAAATCCCTTGACAATCCCCCGGAACGTGTTATAATGAGCAAGCACCTGAATGCGGGGTTGCTGGAATTGGCAGACAGGCAGGCTTGAGGTGCCTGTGTTCAATAGGACGTGTGGGTTCAAGTCCCATACCCCGCACCACGTCAGAACGGTTTTGGAGATTCATGGTCCTGGCAAGCCAGGCCCATTCATCGGCCAAAGCCGTTCTTCCTTTTCCCCAAGAGAGCAGTTGTCAAGGGTAATATTTTTGAGGACGAAAATTGTAACAACGCTGAGCTTCACAAATACATGGAGCCCAGCGTTGTATACTTCTCGCTGCGGGAGATGCTATTCAATCAAAGACGCCCCGCAGCCAGCCCAGGGCGTAGCCTGCATAGAGCGCCGCGCCCATGGGCAGCGCGTCCTCATCAATATCGAAAGTGCCGTTGTGGGCGGGCCCCTGGGTGCCGGGCTTGTCGGGATCGCCTGTGCCCAGGTATGCGTAAGCGCCAGGGACCT
>CANROZ010000028.1 GCA_947632365.1 uncultured Oscillospiraceae bacterium | reverse complement strand
CCCGGTGTGCGGCGCGGCGGGGGCGGGACTGGCCGTGGCCGTGGGGGAGGGCGCCGTCACAGGGGCGAGCGTGGGCGTCAGCGCAGGGCTCACCGTGGGCTCCGTTGAGGGTTCGGGTTCCGCCGAAGGTTCCGTTGTAGGCTCCGATGTAGGCTCCGATGTAGGCTCCGATGTAGGCTCCGATGTAGGCTCCGATGTAGGCTCCGATGTGGGCTCCGATGTGGGCGCCGTTGTAGGTTCCGCTGTAGGTTCCGTTGTAGGCTCTGCCGTGGGTTCCGCCGTGGGTTCAGCCGTGGGTTCCGCTGTAGGCTCTGCCGTGGGTTCTGCTGTAGGCTCCGGAGTGGGTTCCGGGGTAGGTTCCGGTGTGGGTTCTGGTGTGGGTTCCGCCGTGGGTTCCGGTGTAGGTTCAGCTGTGGGTTCCGGTGTGGGCACGGGTGTAGGGAGCGGGTATTTCCCCTCGGGCTCCAGTTTGGTGAACGCCTTCAGCCGCAGTGTCCCGTGGGGATTGGGCCCACTCTTGGAGTTCAGCCAGGTGCCATCCCCTGTGGTGATGAATGTCTTGTTGTCGTTAAATGTCTCGTACACCGCATATACGCCGCCGCTGGAAAGCTGCACCGCTACGGTGAAATACTGTCCGTTTTCCAGTATGATTGGATATTCCAGCGGGATAGTGTAAAACCCGCCGCAGGAGACGGTCCGGGTGGCCGAGGCCGCAGGCTGGTGGGTGCCATTCACAGGGTATACGGGTTGGTCACTCCATTTGCCGCTGTTCAGGTCGCTCTCGTCTACATTCGTATAGACCTCCACCTGGATGGTGCAGGCGTTGGAAACGCCCACGTTCACCGCCTCCAGGCACTCGTCCATGTCGGTGGTGTCCCCTCTCTTTGCCTCAAAGCTGGCCGCAAGCCAGCCATTGGGCCCGGCGCAGATAGTCGTCATATCATCCGAGTGAGTAACGATAGACCCATCATAGAAATAGTTGAAGTCGTAGGTCTCCTTGGGCATCATCTTATAGGTGATGGGACTCCATCCGCCGCCCTCATAGGATAAATAAAAATATCCCTTTCCCTCGCTGTGGGCCCCCTCACCCCAGGAGTTCTTCACGATCCATGCGCCGTCCGTATCCGGCATTTCCGCGGGGTTGCCCGGTTTGGCGAAATCCTCCCGCTGGACGGTGTCGTCCCAGCCCACGATGACGCTACAATGGGTGTCCCCGCCGATCTTACTCAGGTACTGATACAGCGCCGACTTGATCGGAGTCCGATACTCGAACACAACGGCCCCATATGTGGCTATCATCCGCTTGATGGTCGCCGCCTCCATGGTCCCCACATACAGGATGTCCTCCGGCTTGGCGATGCAGTTAGCAAATCCGTCCGCATCGCTGACAGTGTCAGCCACCACGGGACCGTTCCAGGTGGTCATGAGGCAGGGCACCTGTTCGGAGCGCAGAGGGCCGTCGCTCCACGGACCGGATCGTTTGTCATTGCTGGTATTGCCCAATGGGTCACCGCTATAGTTAAAGAAATGATAGGACAGATTGTACTCCGCGAGGCCCCGCGACAGCGGCTGCAACAGACCCTGCCGGAGCATGGACGCCTCCATGGAGCCAATGTGGCCCTCCGCCACACAGATGCCGCTGGCCTGGTCGTTCACGTCGGTCACCAGGCCCAGGTCCCGGGGATCGAACACATCCAGTTTCATGATCTGGTCCGCCGTCATGTTATCTATAAAGTCCTGGGACTTTCCCCAGGTGGTGGTGTCGTCCTGGATCACTTCCACCTGGCATACGGCGTCCGCATAACCCTCGCAGGAGACGGTGATCTCGGCAGTGCCGTGGCCGACGGCGGTGAATCGGCCTTGTGCGGCGTACCCCGCAGCGGGTGTCGTTGCCGACACGAATCTGACGACAGACTCGTCCGAGCTGGCCCAATCCACCTTTCCGGCGGGCTTCGGGTCTATCGTCGCCAGGAGAATGAAGGTGCGCGCGCTTTTCGCGGTCACCTCAGATCGGTTCAGTGTGATCGTTCCCTCTTCCGCGATGGTCATCAGCTCCGCATTGGGGTCCGGGGTCTCCTCCGGCTCCGTGGAGGGCTCCGGCATCGGCGTGGGCTCCGGGGTCTCTTGGGGTGCTTCTGTCTGCTCCGTGATAGGCTCCGCTGTCTGCTCCGGCTCCGCCGTGGGCTCAGAGGTGGGGGCGGCCGTCTCTTCCGGGACTGCTGTTGGTTCCGGCGTGGGGGCAGGCGTCTCCGTCGGCGCTTCCGTCTGCTCCGGGGCGGGATCGGGCACGTCCTCTGTCTCCGGACGCTGCTCTGCCAGGGTCGGCACACACAAACTCAGTACCGTCAGCATCGCCAATATCAACGACAAAACACGTTTTTTCATTGGCTTCTCCTTTTGCGCGTCAGAGCCAGGCCCGCTGTACATAGAAGCAGCATAGCCGCGTACGATGCCAGAGGCGTGCCGTCCCCGGTGTGCGGCGCGGCGGGGGCGGGACTGGCCGTGGCCGTGGGGGAGGGCGCCGTCACAGGGGCGAGCGTGGGCGTCGGCGCAGGGCTCGTCGTAGGTTCCGCCGTAGGTTCCGCTGTAGGCTCCGATGTGGGTTCTGTCGTGGGTTCCGTTGTAGGTTCCGTTGTAGGTTCCGCCGTGGGTTCAGTCGTGGGTTCAGTCGTGGGTTCCGCTGTAGGTTCTGTTGTAGGTTCCGCTGTAGGTTCCGCCGTGGGTTCCGTTGTAGGCTCCGCCGTGGGTTCCGCTGTAGGTTCTGTTGTGGGTTCCGGAGTGGGTTCAGCCGTGGGCTCCGGCGTGGGGTTCGGTGTGGCCGTAGCCTCGGGCTGCTTGGTGCCGTCGTCGAAAAGCGAATAGCCGCCCATGATCTCTTCCCGAATCTGCTTAAAGAGTTCGTAGCGGTTCGGGCACAGAATACGTAACGCTTGATACCAGTCCTGGTGGGAATAGACGGTGAAGTAAAAGCGGCAAAACTCGGCAAAATCCTCCGTCGCGGCTCCTGTCGCATAATCGGAAGGTGAAAAAACGTCAGCTTCTCTGGCCTGTTTCCACGCGCTCCCATCATAGACAGTCCAAGGCATCCATGAATCGTGATAGATGGGATGAAGATACAGATAGTAAGCGCAATCTTGGCTGTGCCCCAGCTCATGGATGACCTGATACAGCATGCCTCCATCGGTCGAGGTGGTCGCCAAATCCACATAGATGGCATCCAGTCTGGCCGAGAGTTGACCGTTACCCTCTGATTTTATACTCCTTGCCCGTTTGATATGCTGGCGGAGAACGTAGGGGATATGTGTCAAGGCCTTTGCGAAAGTCTCCGCATTTTTTTGGCCTGTCTCGCATTGCTCAATAGCGATCCGGATCTCCTGCTGCAGATTGCCGTCCTTATCATAAATCTGAATGAGAGAGTCCTGCATGAGCTTCATGGTGTTGCCATCGTAATACTGGCTGTCCGCTGTAGGCTGCAGTTTGTATGTAACGCCAACAGTTCCCGGCAGGTCCGGCCTGATCGAATAATTGGACAGGAGCTGTTGTGTCACACCCTCACTGAAGACTTTGTTCAGCCGCCAGGCAGCGTCCTTCCACACACCAGAGGTGACATTCTTATAAACCTCGTCGATCAGGGCCCGAGGCGTTTTCTTCGGCTCACTGGAGAAGCCGTTAGAATCAGTATATACTGCCCCATGCTCGAACGCGTCCCCCGCAACGCTCTCGTAGACCCGCTCCAGACGGGCTCGCTGATTGTCGGTCAGTTGGGCATAGTCATCCCGGATTGACAGCAGATACAGCGGGCTCTGCTCATACAGGGGTTTGAAAGTGACCACGGCCCGTTGCTCCGCTCCCACAGCGACCAGTTGGGTACCGTCCTCAGACAGGCCCATATATAGGTCGGTATTCATGCTCCGAAGGTAATATCCGCTTCCGTCTCCGGCTGCCTCACGGACCCAGTGCTGGGTGTTGTCGTCCATGCCCGCGTATTCGTAAGGGCTGGTGGTCACGCTCGCCCGGATATTGTAGAGCGTCATAGGAAGCGCGCTTCCCGCGTTGGCCCCTGCAATACGGTACTCCGTCTGTCGGTTCTCAAAGGCATAGCCGCCGTCGCCCATGTCCCGGGGCAGGAATTGGGCGTTATACTGGTCATCGGGGATAGGCTCTGCCGACAGCATAAGACCGCTGCCGCTTTGATACACCGTTTTCTCTCCCACTATAAGCTGCTGATAGATGCCCGAAAAGCCGATGTAGGCATTCGGATGCTCCGCCAGAACCGTCATCAGCATCACGCCGGGGTCCGGCGTGGGCTCCGGGGATGTGGATGGAGAGGGCTCGGGCGTCTCTGTTGGTTCCGTGCTGGGGTCCGGGTCCAGGGCAGGCTCCGTGGTCTGGCCTGGTTCCTGGGTGGGTTCTGCGCTCTGCTCCGGCTCCGGCGCGGGCCCGTTGGTGGGGGATGCTGTCTCCTCTGGCCCGGATGTGGGCTCCGAAGTGGGAGAAACCGTCTCTTCCGGCCCTGTTGTTGGCTCTGTGGTGGGGGACGCGGTCTCTGTCGGTGTCGTTGTTGGCTCTGCAGTGGGGGATATTGTCTCTGTCGGTGCCATTGTGGGCTCGTCGGTGGGGGATGCTGTCTCCACAGGCTCCGCTGTGGGCACTGGAGTGGGGACGGGCGTATCCTCCGGCGCGTCCCCCAGAGCGGGGACCCAAAGGCTCAGGGCCAGCACCATGACCAGCGTCAGGGAACCGATCCGTTTTGTCATAGCGGCGGCACCTCTTTTCATACGCTCCCGGCAGTACCGACCCGGGGACAGGGCAGCGCCTGCCCCGGGCTTTCCCGCCGAGACAAGCAAACGCGGCGCAGGGCGTCTTGTCCCTACACCGCTATCATAACAGCACGACCCGTTATGACCGCAATCTCCCCTTGTCAAGCAAAGTTGGAGCGGTTATAATAGGTTTCGGCGCAGTATTCCTGCTGTGTGGGAGGGGCTTCTCCTGCATAGGGGCGTGGGGTGGTCGAGACCTCACGCCCTGCCTTTTGTTTGTCTCGCAGGTTTATTTTACAGCATTTCCCGCTGCTGTGCAAGATATATTTTAGGCTGCGGCAAATGAGACAGGACGCCTCCCTCGTCAGAGGGAGGCGTCCTGCTTGGCAAATAATACACCCCTCGGCAGAGGGGACGCAGGGCCGGGGCGGCATTTTCAAGCCGGGATGTGCCGCTTCAGCCAGTTTTTCCGCAGGTAGTAGACGATGAACACCGCCGCGGTGATGCCCCAGGTGACGGGGTAGCTGGCGGCCACCATGGCGGGGGTGCGGTGCAGGGGCAGCACCCACCATATCCACGCCAGCCGCAGCACGCAAACGCCGAACACGGTGATGAGGGTGGGCAGAAGCGCCTCGCCCACGCCCCGGGCCGCGCCGGAGAATATCTCGATGAACACGAACAGGATGTAGGCCGGGGCCCAGACCCGCATGAAGGCGACCCCCAGGGCCACCACCGCCTCGTCCCCGGTGAAGATGCGCAGGATGGGCCCGGCGAAGGTGAGCTCCAGCACGGTAAGCGTCAGGATGGTGCCCGCCGTTATGCCCAGACAGACCCTGGTGCCCCGCAGGACCCGGTCGTACTTGCCCGCGCCGAAGTTCTGGCCCACGAAGGTGGTCACGGAGATGCCGAAGGCCCCCATGACCATCCACACGAAGCCGTCCACCCGACTCACCGCGGCCCAGCTGGCCATGGCGTCGGTGCCGAAGCTGTTGACCGCGGCCTGGATCACCAGGTTGGACACCGCGTACATCACCGACTGCAGCCCGGAGGGCAGGCCGATGCGCACCACCTTTTTCAGCGTGGGGCCGTGAAAGCGCACCTGCCGCAGCGTCACCCGGTAGGCGTCGGCGGTGCGCAGCAGCCGCAGCATGATGAGCACGGCGCTCACCAGCTGGGCCAGCACCGTGGCCAGGGCCACGCCGAACACGGCCCAGTGAAAGACCACCACGAACAGCAGGTCCAGCACGATGTTCACCACGCAGCAGACGATGAGCACATACAGGGGCATTTTCGAGTCCCCGATGGCCCGGAGGATGGCGGTGCCCATGTTGTAGATGAGGCTGGGGATGAGGCCGATGTAAAACACGGTGATATAGGTGGTGGCCTCGTCCATCACCTCCTCCTGGACCTGCAGCAGCTCCAGGGAGGGTTTGGCGGTGGTCAGGCCGATCACCGTGAGGACGACGCCCCCCGCCACGGCCAGGGCCACGGAGGTATGTACGGAGCGGGACAGGCCCGCCCGGTCGCCGCCGCCGTAATACTGGGAGATGACGACCCCCGCCCCGGAGGCCAGGCCCGTGAAAAAGCCCACCCACAGGTTGATGATGGTCCCGGTGCTGCCCACCCCGGCCAGGGCCTGTTTGCCCACGTATTGGCCCACGATCACCGTGTCCACGGTGTTATACAGCTGCTGGAAGAAGGAGCCGATGAGGATGGGGAAGAAAAACAGCAGCAGCTGCTTCCAGATGACGCCCTCGGTGATGCCGTTTTTCTGTGCCGTTTCCATGCCAAGCGCCTCCTTTCCGGCGGATTCGGCAATCATATTAGCACAGAAAACCAAATAGTCAAGCCAAACATCGGCCGCGTCTTTCAAAAACCGTCAGGATGTGGTAAAATGGCGGCGGAAACGATTTCTGTATGGGAGGGATCACGATATGCAAGCCAAAGAGGAGACCCTCCGGGAGGAGGAGCTGCGCTACCTTACGCTGCTGGCCCGGCAGTTCCCCACGGTCCAGGCCGCCAGCCGGGAGATCATCCACCTGCAGGCCATTTTGAACCTGCCAAAGGGGTGCGAGCATTTCATTTCCGACGTGCACGGGGAGTTTGAGGCGTTTTTGCACGTGCTCAACTCCTGCTCCGGGGTGGTGAAGGAGAAGCTGCGGGACCTGTTCGGCACGTCCATGACCCGGGCGGAGCTGGAGGAGCTGGCCACGCTGATCTACTATCCGGAGGAGAAGCTGGCGGACCTGAAGGGGAAGATCGCGGACATGGAGGAGTGGTACGCCATCACCATCCATCGGCTGGTGGAGCTGTGCCGCCTGGTGGCCGGGCGCTATACACGCTCCAAGGTGCGCAAGGCCCTGCCCCCGGACTACGCCTATATGATCGAGGAACTGCTGCACACCCACCGGGAGGACCCGGAGAAGCGGGACTATTTCGAGAGCATCATCGCCGCCATCATCGACACGGGCCAGGCGCCCCCCTTCATCGCCGCCATCAGCGCCGTCATCAAGCGGTTGAGCGTGGACCGTCTGCACCTGGTGGGGGATATCTTCGACCGGGGCCCCCGGGCGGATATCATCCTGGACTCGCTGCTGGAGCACCACAGCGTGGACATCCAGTGGGGCAACCACGACATCCTGTGGATGGGCGCGGCCTCCGGCTCCCGGACCCTGGTGGCCACGGTGCTCTCCAACTCCATCCACTACAACAACCTGGAGGTAGTGGAGACGGGCTACGGCATCTCCCTGCGGCCGCTGAGCGTGTTCGCCAACGAGGTCTATAAGGACTGCGACGTGTCCCGCTTCGCCGTGAAGATCACCGACGAGGCCGCCCAGTATACGGAGAAGGACAAGCTCCTGTCCGCCCGGATGCACAAGGCCATCACCGTCATCCTCTTCAAGCTGGAGGGGCAGAAGATCATGCGCCACCCCTCCTACGGCATGGCCGATCGGCTGCTGCTGGACAAGATCGACTACGCCGACCGCTCCGTCACCATCGGCGGGAAGAAGTATGCTCTGGAGGACTGCGATTTTCCCACCGTGGACCCGGCCCATCCCTACGAGCTGACGGCGGAGGAGAACGCGGTCATCGACCAGCTCACCGCCTCCTTCCTGCACAGCGAGAAGCTCCAGCGCCATGTGCGCTTCCTCTATTCCAAGGGGAGCCTCTATAAGATATACAACGGCAATCTCCTCTATCATGGCTGCATCCCCATGAACGAGGACGGCTCGTTCATGAGCTTCACCATCGGCGGCCAGGAGCGCCGGGGCCGGGAGTTTCTCGATTATGCGGACGCCGCGGCCCGCCGGGCCTATTATCTGCCCCTGGGCTCCAAAGAGCGGCAGCTGGGGATGGACTTCCTCTGGTTTTTGTGGGCCGGGCGCAACAGCCCCATCTTCGGCCGGGACCGGATGACCACCTTCGAGCGGCGGCTCATCGCCGACGAGAGCGCCTGGGCCGAGCCCAAAAACCCCTACTATTCCCTCTACAACGACCCCGCCGTCTGCGAGCGGATACTGGGGGAGTTCGGCCTGGAGGGGCCTGGCTGTCACATCATCAACGGCCATGTGCCCGTGAAGGCGGGCCGGGGTGAGAGCCCCATCAAGGGCGGCGGGAAGCTGATCGTCATCGACGGCGGCTTCTGCAAGGCCTACCAGGCTACCAGCGGCATCGCGGGCTATACCCTGACCTTCAACTCCTACTGCCTGCGCATCATCGCCCACCAGCCCTTCGCGGGCCGGGAAAAGGCGGTGAAGGAGAATTTCGACATCGCCTCCACCTCCGCGGTGGTGGAGAACCTGGACCATCGGCTCACCATCGCCGGGACCGACAACGGCCGCCGTCTCCAGGCCCAGATCGACGATCTGCGCCGTCTGCTGGACGCCTACCGCGCCGGAGCTATCCTGGAGGACCACAGGAGCTGAGAAAAACGGCACGGCCCGCAGTGGGCCGTGCCAAAATATGTCTTGCGTTGTGGGCGGGAATGCTGTACAATGGACACACGAGACGGACAAAAGGCAGGACGTGAGGCGCTCGCAACACCTCACGCCCCTATGCAGGAGAAGCCCCTCCCACACAGCAGATCACTGCGCCGAGCCTATTATAGCCGCTCCCCCTTGCTTTGACAAGGGCGGGCCGCCCGTGATAGGACCGAGCTGTAAGATGCGGTGTAGGGATGCTCATCCCTGCGCCGCATTTGTTCGTCCCGGCAGGAAAGCCCGGGGGACAGACCCTGTCCCCGGGCCGTACTGTCGGGCATGGGAGAGGAGGCGTATCCATGAAAAAACGGATGCTGTCGCTGCTGCTGGCGGCGCTGGCGGTGCTGAGTCTGGGGGTCCCCGCCCTGGGGGACGCACCAGAGGATACGCCTGCCCCCACTTTAGCGCCAAAAGATACGCCGACAGAGACAGTCGTCCCCACCACGGAGCCAACAGAGGCGCCGATGGAGACGGCCACCCCCACTTTAGAGCCGACGGAAGTGCCGATGGGAACAGTTGTCCACACTTCGGAGGCTACAGTGCCGCCAGAGGAGACAATCTCTCCCACTTTGGAGCCAATAATAGCACTGGAAGAGACCATTACCCCCACTTTGGAGCCGACAGAGATGCCGGAGGAGATGGCGGACCCCACCGAAGGGCCGGAGGAGAGCCCGGAGCCGGACGGCGAGATCATGCTCCTGGCGGAGGAAGGCGGAAAATATGTCCTGGATAAGACAGAAGTGACCATGTATAGCACGCTGCGGCCCATCACGCTGACGGTTTACATGCAGCCGTATGAGTCCAATAACCGTAACAAGTGGAAGGTCACCAGTTCCGCCCCGGATGTGGTCAAGGTCGAACAGGTCGAGGGCAAGGGCATGAACGGGGTCGACCGATCCGCACAGATCAAGCTCTGGGCCCTGAAGCCGGGTGACGCCACCATCACCGTTGCGCCAACGGACGACTGGATCGAAAGCATCGTGCCAAAGTATGAAAGTGTGACCTGTGCCGTACACGTGGTCCAGGACGGGAGTACTACGTGGGGCATGACCATGAGCGATATCGAAGCGATGAGCGACCCGGCCACCCAGCTGAGCATCTATGACCCCCGGGACCTAGGCATCATGACCGACGTCAACCTTCAGGTCGGCGGTATCTGCGGCATGGAGGGCAACATCGCCGCCATGGAGGCGTCCATCCTCAGGGAGGGCTTTCTGACAAAGGAGCAGGCCGATCTGGCGGAGCGCCACCTGGTCTACCATCTTTTCAACCACACCGCTGACCCCGTGGGGTATAGCGCCCCGGATGTCACTACCAACCTCAACTGGCAGAATGAGGCGATACGCATCCATGCGGCGGGGACTTTCATGACCCATTGGAACGGCCCGATACACGATAAAACCAATGATCCTACCTTATATAGTGCCGACGGCTATTCTAATTGCGTCGCCGTGCCGGAGGACGTGGTGTTTGTCACCGGGGAAGTGGATGAGCTGAAACGGGTCATTGTTCAGTACGGCGGCATTGCCTTCGGATACCAGTCCCCGCTGGAAGGGGTCCTATACCATTACCAGAGTTCAAAGGGCAACGGCTGGCACTGCAGCGCCATCGTGGGCTGGGACGACACGGTAGACAGGAACCTGTTCCAGATTCCGGCAAGGCAGGACGGCGCTTGGATCGTGAAGAACTCCTGGGGTGTGGACAAACATGGCGACGGGCACGGGTATTTCTATCTGTCCTACGACGCCACAAGAGAGAATCCGATCGCCTATAAGATGATGCCCCGCAGCACCTATGATTTCAACTATTTCTATGACGGGACCGTCAAAAACGTGGAAGGCTATCAGTCCCAGGCTCTGAATGATGACGGGGCCGCCGTGTCCTTTCAGGCCAGAATGGCGGAAACGGGCCAAGACGAATACCTGGAGGCCGTCAATGTGGGTGTCAGCTACGGCAGTGACGTCACGGTGGAGGTCTATACCGGGGTTCCCGAGGACAAGGTGAAAGGCGACGAGCTAGACCCCACATGGGGCTACAAGCAGCCTGCGGCCACAGGCCACCGGAGCGGCCTGTCCCATGCTGGCCTTTACACCATCAAGCTGGGCCACCCCATCAAACTGGAGCAGGGTCAGTATTTCACCGTAGTGGTGAAGATACCGGGCGGCAGTGTCATGTACGCGGAGGAACCCATCAGGCAATCGACAAATGACCTGACCTTTGTGACGGTGGACGGTGTCTGGAGGAACACCCACACGCTGACCCCGTGGGATGTCATGACTGTGCCGACCCTGCGCATCAAGGCGTTCACCTCTGTATACTCCGATGAGGAGGCTCCGGCGCCCCCGGATGCTACGCCGATCCCCAGTCCCTCTCCCACGCCAGTGCCAACGGCGGAGCCCACGCCGGAACCCACGGCAGAGCCAACGACCGAGCCTACGGTGGAGCCCACGACCGAGCCTACGGCGGTGCCCACGACCGAGCCCACGACCGAGCCCACAACGGTGCCCACAGCGGTGCCCACGGCCGAACCCACAACGGAGCCTACGGCAACGCCTGAGACGACGCCTACAGCCACGCCGGAAGCATCTCCCACGGCGAGCCCGGAGACGACGCCTACGGCCACACCGGAAGCGTCTCCCACGGCAACGCCGGAGACGACGCCTACGGCAACACCGGAGGCACCTCCCACAGCGAGCCCGGAGACAACGCCCACGCTCGCCCCTGTGACGACGGCCAGCCCCGCGGTCACGCCCACCTCCATGCCCGCCGCCCCACACACCGGGGACGGCACGCCCCTGGGCCTGTACGGGCTCATGCTGGCGGTGAGCCTGGTCGGCCTGCTGCTGGTCCTGCGGAAAAAGAGGATATAAAATGCGCGAAAAAGACCGCCACGGGACATCCCGCGGCGGCCTTATCATATATGGGTCTTATTCCTTGGAGAAATTGCTCTTGTCCGCGCCGCACAGGGGGCACTCGAAATCGGCGGGCAGGTCCTCCCACTTGGTGCCGGGGGCGATGCCGTGCTCCGGGTCTCCGGCGGCCTCGTCATAGGTCCAGCCGCACAGGTCGCATACGTATTTCATGGTCGCGTCCTCCTTTTTTGATTCTGGCTCCATTATACAACGGGCCAGAGGGGAATGCAAGTGTGGACGCGGGGACGGGTTTGTGCTATGATAGGGGCAGAAAAAATGCGGGGGGATGGACATGGGCCGCAGAAAAGACGATATCCTGTACTGGGCTGCCTGGCTGGCGCTGCTGGGGGCTGTGGTATGCACCCTGGCCTGCGGTGTGCACGGCTGGGTCATCGTGCCGACGTACGCGGGCTTTTACGCCGCGTGGCTGCTGGGGCTGGTGGTCCTGTGGGTGGTGATCGTGTTCTGCATCTCCCTGACGGTGGACCTGGATAAGCCCGTGCCGGAGGACCATCCGGTATACCGCTGGCTCGTGATCACCATCATCGGGCTGCTGTGCCGGGTGGGACGGCTGCGCATCCATGTGGAGGGCTGGGAGAACGTGCCCCAGGGGCGGTTTTTGCTGGTGGGCAACCACCGCTCCAACTACGACCCCATCGCCGCCGTCTGGGCCATGCGCCAGCGGGGGGTGGACGTGGCCTTCATCACTAAGCCGGAGAATATGAAGATCCCCCTGGTGCGGCTGATCCACAAGGCCAACTACCTGGTGATCGACCGGGAGGACCCCCGCAAGGCCGTCGTCACCATCCACGCCGCGGCGGACCTGCTCACGAACGACGTGGTGAACGTGGGCGTCTACCCGGAGGGCACCCGCAGCAAGGGCAAGGCTATGCTGCCGTTCCACAATGCGGTGTTCAAGATCGCCAAGCGGGCCGACGTGCCCGTCCTGGTGGCGGCTACCACGGGCACGGAGAAGATACACGGCAACGCCCCCTGGCGCTGCACGGATATGACCATCCGCTTCTGCGGCCTCATCGGCCGGGAGGAGGTGGCGGCTGCCTCCACCAAGGACCTGAGCCAGCGGACCCAGGAGCTCCTGCTCCAGGCCATGGGGGAGGACTGAACGTTTTCTTTTTTGGAAAAATGTGCTATACTTTCTGATACAGAGAAAAAAGGGGGGGAGGGCCGTGCGCTTTCGCCGGAGGAAAAAAGAGAAAAAGAAGCTGAGCCGGAAGGTGAAGGCGGTGGCGGCGGCCGCGGTGCTGTCCACGGGCGTGGCGGTGAACCAGGCCTTCGACCCCCGGGAGCTGGTCCAGTCCGCGCCGGAGCCCGAGGCGGTGGAGTACAGCGAGCCCGCCCCGGTGTCGGAGGCGGACGAGATCGCCGCCTATACGGAGGAGGAGCGGATGAGCCGGGCGGACAAGCTCCGCAGCCGTTTTTTGCGTCTGCCCCTGGCGGTGCGGGCCACGGTGCTGCTGCCTCTGTGGGCGGTGGGCGCGGTGCCCGCGGCGCTTTTCACGGCGCTGACGCCCCTGTGGCGGGCGCTGCTGGGCCTGGTCCTGCAAATGGCGGTGCTGCTGGCGCTGTTCGCGCTGGTGTATAAGCTGCTGTTCCCCAAGGCGAAGCTGCGGGAGCTGTTCCGGCCGAAAAACCTATGCTGGCTTTTACTGGCCGCGGCGGCTCTGACGGCGCTGGACCTGCTGCTGGACCATTTCTGGGACCCGTGGCCCCTGGCGCGGACGGCGCTGCTGGTCCTGGGGGGCTTCGGGGTGCTGTGCCTGCTGTGGCGTCGTCTGTGCGGGGCGCTGAAGGGGCCACAGCCCGCCCGGGTGCGCACGAAGCTCTCCATGGAATATTGAGCAAATTCATATCTGATGATAGAGGAGCGATTTTACGATGAGCGATTGTTCTCATGATTGCAGCAGCTGCGGCGTGGACTGCGCCCAGCGCACGTCCCCCAGCAGCCTGCTGGAGGCGGTGAACGCCAAGTCCCATGTGGGCAAGGTCATCGCCGTTGTCAGCGGCAAGGGCGGCGTGGGCAAGAGCATGGTCACGTCCCTGCTGGCAGTATGCGCCAACAAGGCGGGCAAAAAGGTGGGCGTGCTGGACGCGGACATCACCGGGCCCTCCATCCCCACGGCCTTTGGCGTCCATGACCACGCCTACGGCTCCGAGGACGGCATGCCCGCCCTGGTGACCCGGGACGGCATCAAGTTGATGAGCATCAACCTGCTGCTGGAAAACGAGACCGACCCGGTGGTCTGGCGGGGCCCCATCGTGGCCTCGGCGGTGAAGCAGTTCTGGACGGACGTGGTCTGGGGCGACATCGACTATATGTTCGTGGACATGCCTCCCGGGACCGGGGACGTGCCCCTGACGGTGTTCCAGTCCCTCCCGGTCAGCGGCGTGGTGGTGGTGACCACCCCCCAGGACCTGGTGGGCATGATCGTGGAGAAGGCCGTGAACATGGCGGGGATGATGAACGTGCCCGTGCTGGGCATCGTGGAGAACATGGCCTGGTATGAGTGCCCCTGCTGCGGGCAGAAGCTGAACGTGTTCGGCCAGAGCCATGTGGAGCAGACCGGGCTGAAATACGGCGTGGGCAACACCGTGAGCCTGCCCATGGATCCCACCGTGGCCGCCGCCTGCGACAGCGGGCAGGTGGAGGACGCGGACGTGTCCCGGCTGTGGGACTTTGCCCAGAAACTTTAAAAATACCGCCCCTGCACCGCTTGCGCGGCGCTGAAAAGCGTGATATGATCGTATAAAATCATTTTGGGGGAGGAATGGCTCGTGGAAAAGCAAAAACACCGGGTGCGCCTGAGCCTGATCTCCACCATGCACTATGTGAAGCTGGTATACCGCTCCGCGCTGCTGCTGGCCGCGGCGGGGCTGTATATCGCCCAGCGGGTCCGGGGCGGCAGCGGCGATCTGCGCTGGCTGCTGCGGCGCAATCTGGTGATGGACCTGGTGTGGATCGTGTTCGCCGTGGAGATGGTGTTCCGGTTCTTTCCCTCCCATTTGGAGAGCATGGGCTGCCAGAAGCAGTTCGCCAAGAACTTCATCCCCGATCGGCGGGGCACGGCGCCCCGGGGCCTGGCGGGCAGCCGCTCCGCCTTGGCGGTGCTGGCGGCCTGGGTGGGGCTGAACGGCGCCATCGGCGCGCTCTATTTCACCGGGGTCATCGACGAGGGCATATTGCTGCTCGTCAGCCTGGCGTACTCCGTGTGCGACATGATCTGCATTTTGTTTTTCTGCCCCTTCCAGACCTGGTTCATGAAAAACAAGTGCTGCACCACCTGCCGCATCTATAACTGGGACTACCCCATGATGTTCACGCCACTGGTGTTCATCCCCAGCTTCTACACCTGGAGCATCCTGGCCCTGGCTCTGGCGCTGCTGGCCCGGTGGGAGATCACCTTCGCCCGGCACCCGGAGCGGTTCTGCGAGGACACCAACAAGGCCCTGGCCTGCGCCAACTGCCAGGAGAAGCTGTGCCACCACAAGCGGGCGCTGCGCCAGCTGTGGGCCCGGCAGAAGCAGTCGGTGCAGGAGAAGCTCCCGCCCCTGCCCGGGCGGAAAAAGAAAAAGGAATAAGGAGGGACCATAATGCGGAAACGAAGTCTTGTCATTCTTCTCATACTCATAGTCGTTTGCATCATCGTGAACATATGGGGCAGCGCGGCAAAGACCCAGCAGGCGCTCACATTCACCGTTCCGCCGATCAGACTGGTGAGCACCATTTTGGCTGCGCCGCTTCTGTGGGTATGCGTCGGGATATTGGTGGGAGCCCTGCTGGCTCAGAACTTTAAAATGGCGGACAGCGTCAAGCGTATTTTGAAAATAGCAGGCATCGTTCTGGTCGCCGTCTATGTTTGTCTGACGATCTGCTGGGCAGTTTCTATCCAGGGGCTTCCCTTTGCCGTGTTTTACTGGTGCGTGACCCATGCGGTGGTCCTGGCTGCCCCCGGTCTGCTCCTGGGGCTCTCGCTGAGGGCAGAAAAGACCGCGTGATCTTTCGCGCGGCGCCAGCTGTGGGCCTGGCAAAACGGCGGCGCAGGAGAAGCTCCCGCCCCTGCCTGGACAGAAAAGGAAAAAGGATAGAATTATGAATATGAACGGACCTGCCGCGATCTGTGAACTGTACCGGAAAAAACAGGCAATAGGAAAAGCCACCCCCTGGTGTAAGATAGAAAACACCAGGGGGTGAACT
>CANROZ010000027.1 GCA_947632365.1 uncultured Oscillospiraceae bacterium | reverse complement strand
CAGCCAGTCCTGGGCCACCATGGCGTTGCCCCCGTGGCCGGGGCCGGACAGATAGATCATGTCCAGATCATAGGCCCGGATGACCCGGTTCAGGTGGGTGTAGATGAAGTTCTGCCCGGGCACGGTGCCCCAGTGGCCCACGATCTTGTGCTTGAAATTCTCCTCGGTGAGGGGCTTGCGCAGCAGCGGGTCGCTGAGCAGATACAGCTGTCCCGCGGCCAGGTAGTTGGATGCCCGCCAGTACATGTCCATGGTGTGGAGCAGCTCCGGCGTGGCGGCAAATTCCTTGTGGTACGTCATAGCATTCACCTCAATTATTGATATGTAGTATGTCCCATTTCTCCGGACCTATCGGCTATACACAGGGATTATAGCATATTCTCCCGCTGTTGGAAAGACAAACCGCGGCCCGCGTACAATATAATTTAAGGTTGCGTTCCGGCGGATTTTGCGTCATACTGTACCAAAGGAGGTGGGACCTGTGAGCGGGATAAAGATCGCCCTGTATACCCTGCTGGTGTTCGCCGGGCTCTTCCTGGCCGCCGGGGCCGCCGCCATGCTCCCCGACGGCGGCGGGGCCTGGATCGCGCTGCTCCTGCTGGGCGCGGCCATGGTCGCCGTCCCCCTCTGGCGGATGCTCGCCTACCGCTCCGGGCACGCGGTGACGGAGGCCCAGCTGGCCCGTGCCCGGAAAAAGGGGCGGCCCGTGCTCACCGGGACCTTCACCCTGGTCAGCGGCCTGGATATCCCCGCCGGGGCCAGATGCTCCCTGGCCTATTGGCCCGATCATCTCGCCGTCACCGCCCTGGGCCGGACCTATGAACTGCCCCTGGCGCGCATCGCGGCGGCAGAGGCGGCCACGGTGCGCACCGTGCGCCGACAGTATGTTTCCAGCGCGGGCGGCGCCGTGGCGGGCGGGATGCTCTTTGGCCCCATCGGGGCGCTGCTGGGCGGTGCGGCCCGGCCCCGGTCCGTCCGGGACAGCTCCGTCCTTCTCCTGGTGGCCTATACCGCCCCCGAGAGCGGGACCGATATGCGGTATCTGGTCTTTCAGCCCGGCCCCTGGACCGCCGCCAAGGCCAAACGATTTGCCGCCGCGCTGGCACAGGCGGGCGGCGCTGGCGCCGCCTCCGTCCCTTTGTGAGCGGCGCGGTTAGCATTGACAAAAACGGCGTCCGGCCCTATGATCGTTCCTACTAGGATGACCATAGGGCCGCGTTCAGCATAGCATGATATGAGCGAAAGGAGGCGGACACATGTTCCGATGGCTGGCCAAAAAGTTCATACCGGACTGGAGATACACCGATCGGCCCGCTGTGCGCGTGGCCTACGGGCAGCTGGCCAGCGTTATGGCCATCGTGTCCAACGTGGTGCTGTTCCTCCTGAAGCTGCTGACCGGACTGGCGGCGGGCTCGGTGGCCATCGTGGCGGACGGGGTCAACAACCTGTCGGACGCCGCCTCCAACCTGATGAGCCTGATCGGCTTTCGCCTGGCGGCCCGCCCGGCGGACGCGGAGCACCCCTACGGCCACGGGCGGTATGAATACCTGGCCGGGCTGATGGTGGCGGTGCTCATCCTGGCGGCGGGGCTGGAGCTGCTGCGCACGGGCGTGGAGCGGGTGCTCCACCCGGAGGCGCCGGAGTTCTCCTGGGTGATGGCCGCAGTGCTGCTGGGCTCCATCCTGGTGAAGCTGTGGATGATGCTTTTCAACCTGCAGAGCGGGCGGCAGATCGCCTCCGGGACCCTGCTGGCCACGGCGGCGGACAGCCGCAACGACGCCATCGCCACGGCCGTGGTGCTCCTGGGCATGATCGTGTCCCACCTCAGCGGCCTGGTGCTGGACGGCTGGCTGGGCGTGGGCGTGGCGCTGTTCGTGCTGTTCAGCGGCTACGAGCTGGTGCGGGATACCCTGGACCCCCTGGTGGGCCGGAAGCCGGAGCCGGAGGTCATCGACGCCATCCGGCGGCGGATCGAGGCCTGCCCCCATGTGCTGGCCACCCACGATCTGATGCTCCACGACTACGGCCCCGGGCAGCGGTTCGCCAGCGCCCATGTGGAGATGGCGGCGGAGGACGACATCATGGCCTGCCACCAGGTACTGGTGGACCTGGCGAAGGAGTTTTTGGAGCGGGACGGGCTGCACATCGTGTTCCAGCTGGACCCCATCTCCCAGAAGGACTCGGCGGAGAACCGCCTGCGGGCCCACCTGGCGGAGCGGACCGCCATCGTCGACAGGCGCATCACCGTCCACGACGTGAGCGTCGCCGCCCAGGGGGAAAACACCGCCGTGAGCTTCGACTGCTTCGTGCCCCCGGACGTGGCCATCCCGGAACCGGAGCTGCGGCGGATGCTGGAGAACATGGTCCGGGAGCTCTATCCCCAGGGGACCGTGTCCGTCACCGTCGACCGGGACTACATGGCCCCGCCCCGCTGAGAACATACAAACAAAAGCCCGCAATCCGTTGGGATTGCGGGCTTTGCTGTGGAGCTGCTGGGCGGATTCGGACCGCCGACCTCGTCATTACCAATTGCTCTAAAATCAATTTGTAATGATGCGCCAACGGCTGTAACCGTTGATAATACTGCATTTTCTGGATTCTGCAAATCGTTCCATCAAGCACCAAATAGCACTTTTTGATGGCGATAAACACCAAATAAGCACCAAAATTGGCCCCCTCCCTGCAAAGCACAGAGAGGGGCATTATTACACAGTTATCACCACAGCTGCGTGAGCATCGCGGTCCAGGTCTTGGCGCCGACCTCGCCATCCCATTCGGCGGAGCTGCTGGGAAACAGCGTTTTCTGCAGCTTTATCACCGCCTGTTTCGTGCTGGTGCCGAAATCGCCGTCCACCTTGATGGTCTTCCCGGCGTTGTCCAGAATGCCCCGGGCGTAAAGGATACGCTGCAGGGCCTTCACCTCCGGGCCATAGGAGCCGCTCTTCAGCAGATGTACCTTCACGCTCTGCTCGGCGCCGTAGGTATACGCGGGCGCAGCAGCAGTCGTCGTAGCCTCGGTATACTTGGGGTGGCCGTAGCCGCCGATGTAAGAGCTGGAGCGGCTGTAGGTGTTCTTCTTCACCATGTTGGAGCTGTTGCCCTCCACCGTGGTGATTTGGCTGGAAGAAACAGCCACCACGATGCCAGTATGCACCAGGCTGCCAGACTGCTGGAAGAACACCTGGTCGCCCACTTTGGGATTCTTGTCGTACCGACCCTGGGCCTTGTAATAGGACGCGGAGTAAGGGCAGGCCGCACCCAGAGGGCCCGTCTGGCACTCCAGCAGCTGCCCCTCAGTCTTGCCGAAGGCCTTGTAAAACACCCAGTCGACAAAGACGTCGCACCAGGCGTAGCCGTTTTTGTTGCCGTTGTAATAACCCGCGTTCCAGAGATCGCGGGCATACTTGGTCCAGTTATTGCTTCCGGCATTGGCCGTGGCAAGGTCGAGGTTCGCGTTGGAAGCCTTCTCCTTGTATCCGACCTCCCCCAGGGCGATGGACACCACCTGTGCAGCGTTACTCATGCTGGCTGCCCTCCTCTCCTTCGTTCTCAGTCGTCTGCTTCAGCCGCTCAATCATTTTCTGCAAGAAAGCTGGGATAGGGACGCCGAGCTCGGAAATATTCTCCAGGATCGAAATACACTCATTGAGGATCAGCCAGATAGTAACCAGCAGCCCGAAAAGATACATACCGCCCACATCGATCCCCGCTTTTGCAGCAGCCGTCTGAATCACCCAGTCCACAACCACGGCCACAGCCACAGCGAAGAGATAAAGCAGCTTTTTGATGATCCCCAGCACGCCAATGCGGGAGGAGAGCTCCTTACTGGCCCAGGCCCGGGCCATGCCGGATATGTAATCCAGGAGCATCACTCCCGCCAGGATCAGCACCGGGAACATCAGCTCACGAAAATACGCGTCGGCGGCCGCTATGATGGCAGACACCAGCATTTTGATAGCATTTTCTTTCATTCTTTTACCGTTCCTTTCCAGATGTGTTTTTGTGTAAGTGCTTGCAGTTATTACAGAATCCGCTTCACGGCTTCGTCACCTCCCGCAGTATCCGGGGCCGAGGTTTATACACTGTGCAGGCCTCACCAGCCGGGCATGGGCGGCGCGTCCCGCAGCGGAGGATATAAACACAGGCGGCGATAGGTTTCTGGTGCCCGTCAAAATAGTTGACGGGGGTAGAGAACCGACAGGATTCGCACTTGCTCATGTACCTGCTCCCTTCAGCGGCTGAAGATATTGATACGCCCGGCGCCAGGTGGCCCAGTCTGCCACGCCTGTCGGGGGCAGGTCCTCGACTATCTGGAATCGCTTCGTGTCATCGGGAGCATAGCCAAGTCCGGCCAGAAATATCGGCCAGAGCGTCGTCAGAGAGTAGCCGCCATTCAAAGCGGCCAGCAGAGCGTGCTGGGTCTCTTCTGTGAAGATCCCAGACGGGGCCAGGCCCAGCCTGCGCTGTCCGTCCGCCAGCACAAACATGGGGTCGTCAGGAACTGCCGCAGGCGGCTGGTATCCAATGATCAGGCGGTCTGTCAGATCTAATGCTCTGCGGAAGGCCCGCCCGCCCCGCGCCCCGGAAAAATAATAGACGCGGGTGTCATCTGCGTCGATGACGATCCGGCGGATGTAGTCGTATGAGCGGCCGGGGTCTATTATGGCTATGGCGTCACCAGGGCGCGGGGTATAGGGATCGCTGGATCTTCCCTTCACCGTGCGCTGGTACCAACTGTAGAAGCTGGTGCCCTCTAAAACGCCCGCCCGAATCGTTGGGGGCCGATGGGCCCGGAACAGGAACACAGAGCACGGTGCCCCCGCGTGGCACGGGCGGCGGGTGCCTGCAGATAGGATATAGCCACAGGCCCACCACCTCTCTCCCCGGTCAAACTCCTCCATGCTCCAATTTGTGCTTATCCGGATTGCATATCGGCAATACCGGCACTTGGTACAGGTGTTTTTCATCCCTTTGTTATCGGATCTACGGCGATCATGTTGAAGGAGAGATAATCAAATCTCTCATTTTCCGTGTTGAGCCGCCCGATCTGAAGAGACCCTTTCCCGACATAAAACCTTGCGTCTCTCCACTCTCCATGGTACGGGGAGAAATAGTGCAGCATAAACGGCTTGCCTGGTGCGATGATCTGGAGGATGGTCTTTGCGTCCTCTTTCGACACATCTGTTGCTTCGTATGAATAAGACTCCACGGTGAACATAGCCGATGCGTGCAACACTCCGCTTTGTACCCGGGTGGAATCCTCCGTATAGGTGGTCTCGAAATCATACCCCAGCCCTTCATCGGGCTGGAGTATGTCAATTCCGTTCATCTTGATACGTTCCTGAGCCATTAGTTACCCCCCCAGCTCGAAAGGATTCCGTCCCGACCGGGCCTGTACCAACTTGCCCTCCGCGATCACTTCCTGGAACACTGTGCGGGAGTTAAGCTGGGCTTTGAATACGTACTGCCCGCCCTGCCGGCTCCGGCTCAGGGCATCTACCTTTGCGGCGATCTGCCGGACGCTACTCAGCAGCTCGTTGTCTGCTTTTGTAGGGGCGGAGCTTCCCGTCACACTGTAGGGGATCGCGTCGGCAGTGGCCACGGTGGGGAGCCTGAAGGTGATGCTGTCTGCGATCGCCTGTAGACGATCTACCATTGAGGAGAATCCCGCAGTGATCCGATCCCCGAAGGTGTCCATGGCCGCGTCCACCTGGGAGACCTGGATCTCCGGCAGTGTATACTCCCCGTCTTGGATCCCGGCGGAGATCGCCGTGGCCACGCGGGACGCTGCGCGGGCGGCCAGGCTCTGGTTCTTGGTCATCCCTTCAGCCAGCAGCTTGATGAAGTCCGGGCCGTACTCATCCGCATCGGCCAGCGGCCCTTTATCCGGGACAGAGAAGTGCAGGTACGATCTCGCCGTTGCCGCTGCACTGGATGCCGCGCTGGCGATCCGGCCGATGGCGCTACGGATGCCGCTGGCCAGCTGAGAGCCGAAATCACTGCCCCAGCTATAGGCGCTGCTTTTCAGGGAGGAGAAGGTCGACGACACCGTGCTCTTCACGCTGTTCATCTGGGACGAGATCGTGCTGGTAATTCCCGACCAGCTGCTGGAAACGCTGGATTTTATGCTGGAATTGGCCTCGCTGGTGTTGCTTTTGATGCTCGCCCAATTTTCGCTGGAAGATGTTGCGATGCCCTGCAAGCTCTCAGTCAGGCTGGATCTGATGGATGTCCAGTTCGAGATCACACTGGATTTTACCGTCGAACCAGTATTTACAGCAGAGGTCTTGATGCTCTCCCAGTTAGTTGAGGATGTGGTCTTGATGCTCTCCCAGTTAGTTGAGGATGTGGTCTTGATGGCGGTCATATTCGTTGTGACCGTGCTCTTCATGGCCTGATAGTTGGACGTCAGCCCAGATTTCATGGTGGCCAGGACGGACGCCAGGTTGCTCTGCATGGAGGAGAGCACCTGCCGGATGGTCGAAGCCATGGACTGCGCTGTAGAGCCCACAGACGAGCTGGACGAGGAGAACGAGTCGGACATATCCGAACCCATCCCCTCGAACTCTGCAGCCACTTCGGGGCGCATAGGCCGGATCTCGTTGTGGACACGATTTCTCAGCACTCGCGCCCCGGCCCCTGCCCGGCCTGCGCTGCCCTCGATCGCGCCGCTCACGGTATCCTCAAAGCCCTCGATGCCCTCACCTGCTCCTTCCGTTGCAGCCGCTCCGACAGCCTCACCTGCGGTCCTTGCCGAACCTTGCTCAGCTTCAATTGCCGGGGCCACCGTTTGGGCGGCCGTCTCGGCAGCGGTGCTCATATCGGCAGAAGCCTCCGCCACGCCAGATGCAGCACCTGCGCTGGCATCTCCCAACGCCGTACCGGCGGCACGAGCGCCGGGCACATTTTCCAGCAGCTTGCCGTTGTACTCATCAGCAAGGGACTGAGCTGCAGCGGCAAACTGCGACCCTTCGTTCTTCAGCTGGTTCGCCACTTCCTGTGCCAGCTGAGCGGCTTCTCCGATATTCAGGGATCCCTCGTCAACGAGTGCATTGATGAACTGGGCCCCGGCCTCAGAGCCGCCCTGTGCCATGGCAGCTTTGCAGTTTGCCACAGCATCGCTGAAGTTCTCAGCCAGCCAGGTCGCGCCACTGGCTGCCGCACCCTCACGAGCGCCAGCATCAACGCCATTCGAGGCAGCTTCTCCAACGGCATCGCCCGCTTGGAAGGCAAGCTCCGTACCATCGTACATCGCATCCACCGTGGGCTGCAGGACGCCGCTCTCCATAGCCGCGTAGATGTCATCGTAGGAATTGAGATACACCCCGGTAACATCGCCGATGATCTGGATTGCCTGCTCTTTCAATACGTCAGCGTTTCCACCGCTGAGGATCATATCCTGGATCGTAAGGTTGAGATTTCCGAGAGCGGTGCTTAGGTTCTTGTCGTAGTCTTTTCTGAACTGCTCTGCGGCTTCCTCTATTCTCGCCTGCTCAGGGAATAGTGCAGCGGCCCATTTGGGGTGCGACTCCTTCAGAGTGTTATAGAGGGCATCTCCCGCCATGTTGAACGCGCTTGTCAGAACCTCGACGATCTTGTTCTTGAAATCAGCCGACAGCGATTTCCAGTTGGCATATCCCAGGGCTTGGGCCAGCTCATCCTTCAGGCTGTTCCAGTACTTCTTGAGTTCACCGACCGAAGGTATGTTGTCGATCAAAAGGCGTACAAGGTCCCCCAGCGTATGCCATAGCGCCCGGAGTATATCGCCCCAACTGACCGAATCACCGCCTTTTTCGAGCCGGGATTCAAGATCCTGCCAGGTCTTTTTGCTCTCGCTGCTCTGGGGGAGCCACTGGAGCATACGAACCAGCAGCCGCTTGCAGGCCGTCTGGATGGCATCAAACAGGCGGCCCCAGTCGGGTGCGTTGGAGCCGCTCCTCAAAGCGTTCCACAATCCACTCCAAAACTCCCCGATGTCCCCGACGATCTGGTTCCAGTTTGTGCCGCTGAGCAGGGAAGCGATGGAGTTGATGATCTGCCCGATCACGTTCCCGAAGTTTTGGCCTACTACATACCAGCCGCCGTGCGCCGGATCCGACTCATCGTTAAACTTCTCCCGGATCGTCTTGAAGAAGCCCTCGATGGCACCACCGAGCTTTTCGATGGCCGTGGGGATGACGCCGCTTTCCACAGCTCCTTGCAGCGCGGAGAATATGAGCACGAATTTGGCTGCCAGTAGCGCACCCAGGTCTTCGGCGTCCAGTTTATCGATGGCGTGCTCCAGCGTTGTGAACAGCCCGGTGAACAGATCCACAAAGTCGAACTCCCGGATGAAGGTGGCCAGGAATTTCAGCACGCCCGCCATCTTCTCGCCCATCCTGTCTCCCAGTCCGGGCCAGTCCACGCTGTCCACCATTTCGTTGAGCTTGTCCGAGAGCGTCTTGGCGGCAGCTTCCCATTCGCCATTGCGCAACTGCTCGGCCAAGAGCTTTGCCCAGTCAGGCAGCTCTACCTCCGGCAGCGTTACACCCAGGTCTCCGATACCTCCGCCGGCACCTCCACCGCCGCCGCCCCCGGCGTCCTGCTCACTCTTCCAGGTGTTGAGCTGATCCAGGCCGGAGAGATTCTGGATCTTCTTGGCGGTGCTCTCTGCAGCATCGCCCACGGTGTTGATCTCATCTGCCGCGATGGTGGCCGCGCCGCCGACAGCATTGAGCGCCACCGCGCTTTTGTTGCCGAATTCGTCCGTTTTGACGGCTGCGATCCGGGCGGCATTCCCTGCTGCGCCGTATGCGGCGATAGCCGTTTTCCCGTAGGCTGCCGTACCACTGGTAGCGGTCTTTGTGGCGTTGCCCACACTGGTCACGGCCTTGCCCATGGCGGAGATGGTGCTGGCGCCGCCGCCCGACACACCGAAGCCCAGCAGCCGCAAGAATGCGGTCACATAGGAGATCGCGGTGGCCACCAGGTTCACGATACGGGTGATGATCGGGCCGAGGATATTCCCCAGACTGCCCCAGCAGGCCTGCAGCTGATTGGAGACCTGCTCATTGGCCTCCAAAAAGGCATTGACACCTTTGCGGAGGATACCCATGACGCCCCTCGCGGCCAGCATCGCCGGGATCAGTTTCTTCAGTGTTGACGTCAGATTGCCTACCGAGCCGGACAAGGACTTATGCCCGACGAACAGCTTTTTTACGGTAGACAGGATCGATTTGAAGACCGAGAGCAGCTTCTTCGCGGCATTCTTCGCCAGATTCAGCACGCCCTTGGCGACCTTACCGACGGCAGAGCCGATACTCTTGACGACGCTCAGGATCCCGCCGAACACCGATTTGGCAACAGAGAGGGGGCTGGGAAGCCGCTGGAGTACCGAAGACAGGCCGTGCGACGCGCTGGATGCTTCTTCGATCCGCTCTCTCATAGCGCCCAGACGGGCGTTTGCAGCGTCGACAGCGGCAGCCATGCTCTGATACTCCGCAGTCTCCGTTCCGCTCGTCCAAGCCGTGCCGTCGGCCTCCATCTGGGCCTTCTTCGCAGCCAGCTCATCATACCGAGCGGAAGCCGCCGCGATGTCCGCCTGCAGATTCTTGTAGGTCTGAGAGGTCTTGCTGGTGCCCCGGTTGTCCAGCTTCTCCTGCTTGTTCAGCAGCTTCTCCAGTTCGCTGCCCGCTTTTTCCGTCTCTGCGCTGAGATCCTTATAGGCGTCCGTCGGCGCCTTTTTGGCTCCCAGCTTGGCCATGTCCGCCGCAAGGCGATCCACGGTCTGCTGCAGCTCAGCAGCCTTTGCCTGGAAGGTCTCCAGGGCTTTAGGATTGCCGCCCAGGGCCTTCTGGAAAGTCGTGCCCAAGGATTCCACCTTGGTGCTCAGGCTCTTTACGGCAGACTGCAGCCGCTTAGAGCCCGTCTCAAATCCCTGTGGGTCGATCGCAGAATCAACCAGTATCCGACCATCTGCCTGTCCGGCCATGTATCTCACTCCTTCGGGCGATAAAAACACCGCCGGCTGGTCGGCCTGCGGCTATACAAACAGTTTCTTCAGCTCTTCCTTCTGGGCTTTCTCCTCCGGCGTATCCCGGTGCCGGAGCACGCAGATAGCCTTATTTGCCGCCCAGTATTCCTGTTCCCACTTCTCTAACGGCTTCCCTCTGGCGCGCTTGCTCCGCAGGCTGAGCACATTGGCCCACACACTGCTGCTATCCACACTCATACACCAGCCAAGGAACGTCCACCAGTGGATATACTCCGCACTGCGGGTCTCGAAGCCCGCCGCGCGGTTGACGGCCGGGAACAGGATGTCCGCATCCTGCTCCCAGTCCATCAGTGCCGGGTGGTTCTTCCCATCGCTGCGGGTCCCGTGATCCAAGAACTCGCAGGCCGCTTTATAAGCGTCGTCATAGTCTTCCGGCGGCATGATCAGCGGTGCGTCCGGCTCGGCCTCGAATGCGTCATAAAGCCAGTACAGGCACACATAGACCTTCCGCCAGGCGTCCAGCTCCGGGTCTGCCATGGCCTGCATGATGTTCAGACAGACCCGGAAATCGGTGTTGATGGGGTAATCTGTGCCATTCACCGTCAGGCTGGTGGGCAAAAGCCCGATGCGGTTCATTTCTTCGCCGCCGGGCGGGTTTTTCCGTTTTTATGCTTTCCCGTTCTGGCCCCGTTGGTATAGGCAGCCATACGCTCCGTCTGCTGGCGGTTGACGCGCTCAAACTCCGCGCTGAACCGCTGGCCCATATAGTCCGCCACTGCGTCCATCACGTTCTCACAGTAAAAGCGTCCATTCACCAGGGAGAAGGGATGCACTCGGGAGAAAAAGGCTTCACTCACGTTGCCGTCGAACACCTTGTCCAGGGCCGCGCACAGCCGTTCCTTGGCCTCCGCCAGCGCCGGCAGCGCGCCCTCCTCAGTCTCCGCCGCGTCCTCCAGCGGCTTTGTGACCTCGCTGAAGTCTTTCACCATGGCGTTCCAGCGGTCGATGATCCCCAAATCCGCCGGGTGGAAGTACAAAGTGCCGATTACCGCGCCCTGCAGGTTGCAGATCTCCACGGCCTCCAGGCCCGTATCTACCACTACCCGGTGCGGCACCGGGGCCGCCGGGACTTCCGGGGCCGAAGGTTCCTGTACGGCAGCCGTGGTTTCTTCTTTGATGACATTCTCCATGTTCTTGATCTCGCTCATCAGATGATCCTCCTGTTCAAATTATTGTGAGAGCCCACCGACATAGCTGCCGGCGGGCTCCCGGTATGATGCTGTACTCACGCCGCCAGTGTGGCAGGGGTGAAGTCCAGCTTGGCGATGACGTCCTCGCCGTCCATAAAGGTAGCCTTCTTGTCCGGCAGGTCGTCCACGCGCACCACCCAGTCAAGGTCTCGCGCCTTTACGGTGACGGAGCCGATGAAGGTGATCTCCCGGCCGGCGTACTTCGCGTCCAGCTTCACCGGGAAGAAATGCCCGGTGTTTTTGGTCTCGTCGAATTCCAGCCACGGCTCGGAGATGTTGTAAATATCCCCCGTCACCTTGCCAGTGGTGCCACTCCACGCGATGACGATGTTATCGCCGATGAGGTCGTCGGGCTTCTTATCGCCCAGCTTTGCATCCAGGGGCTGACCGTCTCTCGGCCAGGTCTTTACCCGGTCAGCCCCGATCAAGGGTCCCCCGCGCCGACGGTGAACACGGGCTTGCCAGCCTTCATACTCGCGGCGGTGACGGTGCCCTCCACGCGCTCGCCATCCTCGCTCACGTTGAAGGGGATGTTCATACCCTCGGTGCCGCCGCCATAGCTCTGGGGCTTGACCATGACCTCGCTGAGCCAGGCCTTGTGGGTCTCGGCTGCGGTGTCCTCCACCAGGACCTCCAGCATCAGGGTCTTGCTGTCATCGCCCTTCAGCCGGTTCATGGCGATGTCCCGCAGCTTGGGATAGAGCTTCTTGTCCGGGTCAGCGTAGAAGGGATCGGCATCCATGCTGGGGGTGTAGCCGTTGTCCTTCGTCTTGGTCTGGCCCAGGATGTTTTTGATCTGCTCGGTGTCGGAGTTGAGCTCCACGCTCATCTCCTCGATGTCATCACCGATGATCTCGAACTCGGCCTCCGCAGCCTCGCTGACCTTGGTGTGGAAGCCCGTGTCCAGGTAGTGGCCCAGGGCCTCACGATTGAGCTTTGCCATGTTGAAAAACCTCCCAAATAGTTATTTCTGATAGATGTTTTCGTACTTGGCGACCATGGAAATAGCCCAGGTCTCCATCTGGTGATCATCTCGCTCTTCCAGGTACCCCGCGATCTGTCGGGAGATAGCGGTGATCTTCCGGCCAGCAGCCACAGGAGGATATGCCTCCAACTGCCGCGATTGCCCGTCGATGATGACAGGCTGCCGCTCCAGCCAGCGGCCCAGCCGATCCAGCCACTCTTTCATGGCGGCCTTCTGTGCCTCGCTGGGGCCAGCTGCCCGCCAGGTGATGAAAAACGGGTACTGGCACACCTGGCGCACCTTCCCGGTCACAGACGTCCTCTCGCTGTCGATGGCCGCGCCGGTGTCGGGATAGAGCGAGATGCCGCCCGCTTCCGGCAGCGTTGCGAAGGTGATCACATCATCCGCCGGAAGCCCCGGATACTGGTTGACCAGATCACAGAGCACCTGGGTCATCAGCTCATCGCCGTCCAGATCGTAGCGGATGTCCTTTTTCTTCTCTTCCATCAGCCACCTCCTGCGATGTGCTTGACCTCTTTGACCCACTCCTGCTTATGCTGGGCGATGGTGACAGGCACCCACTTCGGGCCCCGGCCGTTGGAGTACTTGAGCCCCCGGCTGGTAGCCATGAGCTTTGCGCCCTGCTTGAATCGCGGGCCCACGCCGGGGATGTTCGCCGGGCCTTTTCCCGTGGCCGCATTGACCATGACCTTGCCCTCGTGCAGGTATCGGCCCATAGGCCCGACGCCTGCCACCACCATGCCGCTGCCCGCCAGAGACGCGCTCTGGCCTCTTGTCAGAGCAATAAAAGTGCCTGTCAGGAAAGGCATATGCGGAACCATGTCGGTCATGATCTGATTATCCAGCCAGAATTGGGCCTCGGTGAACTGCCTGGAAAAGCGGTCAAGGCGGATGTCGCAGCGCATGTTGGCCAGCACGATGGAAAAGCCCTCAAAGTGAAATGTTTTGGCGCTCATCTGCCCATCACCTCGAAGTGCGGAATGACGCTGTACTGTGCGGCGGCACTCACGGCATAGACCCCATCCCGCGTCCGAACCAGGTGGTTATAGAAGCCACCTGGCCAGTCAGCATCGTTGATGGGCTTTTCATCGGGCCACGTGCCCTCGATGAAAAAGTCGAAGCTCTCGCCGCTCTGGAATGTGATCATCTCCGTAGGATCCGCAACGGCCTGCCAGAGCAGGGGCGTCAGGTAGCTCTTGCTGCCAATGATCGGGCCGTCATGCCAGCCATACCTGATATGCAGCACGGCCTTATCGTTGCAGGAGCTGCCATATTTGGCTACGAGCGCCGCATGATCCACGTTGAGATCCACGCCCTGCAACACAGTCGGGTACCAGGTGTCCCCGGTCTTATCCCGCCGGCGGTTGAAGAGCGTCACCGTGTCCTGGTACATACTCAGACCTCCAGCTTCACAGGATAGCGGCCAAGGAACAGCAGGTTGACCCCGTTTGCATCCGGCACGCCAGAGAGATACCGGCGCACCATGTCGTCCAAAAGCCGGGCACGGGCCGTCTGATCGCTCACAGCGGCGTCAACAGCTGTGCCTCCGGCCCGGGCCGCGCTGCCCGTGGCATAGCTGATGCTCTCGCTCCCGGAGGAGCGGGAAGCCACCAGACGGCTCTGTACGGTGCCGTCGGCATTCTCCACCAGAGCCTGGGCTTTGCGGATGGACTCCGCTGCGTCATCCAGCTGCTGCAGCGTATCCACCAGAGCACAGACGCACCGGCGCACTGCCTGAGCATCATGCTCATCCACAGGGAAGGCGCGGCGGAGCTTACGTACTCCATCCACGCCTGTGGTGGCGATGTCCAGCAGCTGCTCAGCCTCCCAGGAGAGGCGGGAGAACCCCGCCTCCGCCAGTTTGCTGTCACCGTACAGCGCTTTGAAGTCCTCATAGGTCGCATACGCCATAGCCGGCTCTCCTTACTCCTCCTCGGTGATCCCGGAGAAGTCCACCGCCATCACCAGCTCGCCGTCCTTCTTGATGGTCAGCTTCTTCACCTCGGTCAGGTTCTCGATGCGCTGCACCAGCATCAGGTCGTCATCGACCTTCACGGTGCGGGCGCCTTTCGTCCTGCCCTCGAGCGTGATCTTCTGGCCTTTCAAAATGGCCGGGAGGATGATCACGGCGAAGTGGCCGGTATTGTCCGACGTACTGAACTCCTCCCACGCCTCTGCGATGTTATGCACATCGCCGGTCGCGGTGACCGTGGTACCTTTCACGGCCAGTGCGAAGGTCTCCCCGATAAGATCGGACACCTTTTTGGCGCCGATCCCCGTCTGGGCCTGCTGGTCAGGGACTTTTACTCCATCAGGCCCGATCAAGGGTCGCCCGCACCGATGGTGGCCACCACCACGCCGTCCAGCTTCTCGGCGAACAGCTCGATGCCATAGCACACGGTGTCCTCGGCGGTCATGTTGGAGTAGTTCGCCTCCTCGTGCAGGCCGATGTAACCGGTCTCATCGGAGGTGAAGTTGAAAGCCTCGCCCATGTCAGCGCCGTTGACAGGAATGTAGGGCATCACCAGGTTGTCCTTGGCGGTGGCGTAGATCTTGCCCTTGGGCACGGAGCTGTTGAGGACGACGGTGCCCAGGCCCAGGAAGTTCTCCATGTAGGTCATGCCGAAGGCGGTCTGCATGGTGATGTTGGCGCTGGCCAGATAGTCGGCCACGTCCAGCGGGTTCATAAAGTACACGCTGGCCACGCCGTCATCCTCGAACAGCACCTGCAGCTGGCCCCAGGCCTGGGCCAGAGCCGCCTGGAAGGTCTCGCCGGAGGCCTTGCCCGTACCGGTGCCCAGGAAGGTGAAGAAGTCCTTGCGGATGCCTTTCTGGATGTCCCGGAGCATCTCATTGGTGGTCATGTCCACCGCCTGGTCATAGCCCCGGTCGATGATGGCCTCAGCGCTGGTGGCCTTGCGGAACTTCTTCAGGGTGATCTCCTTGTAGGTCACCGCCTCGGTCTTGTACTTGCTCAGGGGGATGGTCTCACCCTCGGCCACCACACCGCCGCCCTCATCCAGCGTGCCCTTGGCCTTGTAGCTCTTCAGCACAGTGCCAGCCTGCTTGGGGATCTGGCGGGTGATGCCCAGGGCCTCCATCAGCTTCTTGATGGAGCCTGCGAACATCTCCACGAACTCCACCTCGCGCACACGGGCGAGGTCGCTTCTGGTGATCAGGTTCTCGTCTGCCATTGGTTATTTCTCCTTTCTCGGTTCAAAAAGATCCATGTGTTCGGCTATCGCGGCCCGCCGGGCCTTGCGGTCCTTGATGGCCATGATGTCCTCTTTCGTTTTGGGCCCCTCGTTGGAGCCCAGCTTGGTGGTGAAGCGGGCGCCGCTCTGCTGTGCGGTCTCCTTGGCATCGCTCTCGCCAGCGGAGGCGGGCTCTCCCTTTCCGGAGCCACCCGCAGCCTCAGCTGCCTGCGTCGGAGCCGCTGCTTTCACCGGGCGCCCTTTGAGAAACTCACCAGCCGCTGTCTCGAAGTCCTTTTCCTGGGTCACCATTTTGCCTATCTTGTAAGCGTAGTAATCCAGGTCGTTGGCCGGGACCCCCTGGGAGAGCAGGTAAAGCTGGCGCTTATACTGCTCCGCCTCGCTCCTTGCTTCGTCCCGCTCCCGCTCGGCGGTGGACAGCTTGTCTGCCTCCGTCTGCTGGGAGTTCTTCCAGTTGCGGAACTCGGTCAGCTCCGCTTTGTCCGGCATACCCTTTGCCGCCCTGGCCAGCCGCGCCGCGATCAGCGCGTCCACTTCTGCCTGGGTGAAGGTCTTTTCCGCATCCGCCGTCGATGCGCCCGCAGCCGCGCTCTGAGTCTGTTCGGTGGCGTTGGTCACGGTGTTGGTCTCGTTGTCCATAGATTCCCTCCGTTTAGGGCCCGTCGGCCATAGATTTTTCCGGCTCTCGCCGTAATGGAGCCGTGGGATGGTGCCGCCCCATCCGCCGGCGGGAGGAGGATCAGGAACCGCCCGGCGCTCTCCGGAGCCACGGCATAAAAAGAGCACGGTGCAAAACTGCATCGTGCT
>CANROZ010000026.1 GCA_947632365.1 uncultured Oscillospiraceae bacterium | reverse complement strand
CTGAACGGCAACTTCGTCAAGCTGATCGCCTGGTACGACAACGAGTGGGGTTACTCCAACAAGATGCTGGACCTGACCAAGTATATCGACTCTGTCCGTCACGGCAAGTAAGACGCTATTTTCCCCACAAGGGCGGCGTAAGCCGCCCTTGTGATTTTGCCGGGCCTCCGGGCGAAGGTTCATCTTATAAGATATCCCGGCATATATTCGTTTATCCGGCGCGATCCGTTGATGGTGAGGAGCAGTTATGGCTGAAAAAAAGGGACAAAACTTTTTACACGGAGCGGCCATCTACACCGTTGGCATCATCCTTGTAAAGATACTGGGCGCGGTCTACAAGATACCCCTGGGGAACATCCTGGGGGACGCGGGCTTTGCCCACTTCGACGTCACCTATAAGATCTATAACTTCTTCCTGACCATCGCCACGGCGGGCTTCCCGGTGGCCATGAGCCGCCTCATCTCCGAGGCGGACAGCCTGGACCGGGACAATCAGGTCTACCGCATCTTCCGGGTGGGCACGCTGACGTTCCTGGCGCTGGGCGCGGTGGGAACGGCCATCATGATGCTGTTCCCGGCGGAGATCGGCGCCTATATGAACGATGTGCAGACCGCCCGGAGCATCTTCGTCATGGCTCCCAGCGTGGTGCTGGTGTGCGTCACGGCGGCCTACCGGGGCTATGCCCAGGGCCACGCCGACATGATCCCCACCACCGTCAGTCAGGTGGTGGAGACTGCTGTAAAGGTGGTGGTGGGCCTCGGCTGCGCCGGGTGGCTCTACAAAGAGGGCTACAGCGTGGAGATCTGCGTGGCGGGCGCCATCCTGGGCACCACCGTCAGCTCCCTGGCCGCCATGCTGTATATGATCGTGAAGGTCCACCGGAA
The DNA here is from genome assembly GCA_947632365.1 of uncultured Oscillospiraceae bacterium. Classification (GTDB taxonomy): domain Bacteria; phylum Bacillota; class Clostridia; order Oscillospirales; family Oscillospiraceae; genus CAJOIG01. The sequence goes on along the minus strand of CANROZ010000026.1, from coordinate 15,388 downwards.
GTATCAGGTGCGGCCGTCCAAGGACGCCTTTGACAAGCCACCCTCCAACAAGTGGGTGCTGTCGAACCTGCTGCGCATCGGCATCCCCATCACCATCTCCACCTCCATCATGAGCGTCATCCAGCTGCTGGACGCGGGCATCACCATGAACCAGCTGAAAAATGTGGCCGGATACGCCAGTGACGCGGCCGACGTGCTGTACGGCGTCTATGGCAAGGCCATGACGGTGTACAACGTCCCCTCCGCCTTTGTGGTGCCGTTTCTCTCCTCCATCGTGCCCGCTGTGGCGGCGGCCCGGATGAAGCAGGGGGCGGAGGCGGCCACGGATATCGCGGAGAGCGCGCTGCGCATGTGCACGCTGCTGTGCCTGCCCATGTCCATCGGCATGGCGGTGCTGGCGGAGCCCTGCATGCGGGTGCTCTATCCCGAGGCGGCGGGCCAGGGCGCGCTGCTGCTGTTCGAGCTGGGCATCACCTGCTATTTCATGACCATGAGCCTGATGACCAACTCCATCCTGCCCGCCAACGGCAACGAGCGGCTGCCGCTCATCTCCATTCTGTTGGGCGGCGCGGCGAAGGTGACCGTCACCTATCTGCTGGTGGGCAATCCCAATATCAACATCTATGGCGCCCCGCTGGGCACCCTGAGCTGCTATCTCGTGATGGTCAGCTGCAATCTGTTCTTCATGGCCCGGCATATGGCCCGGCCCATGAACGTCGGCCGCATCCTGGGCCGCAGCGGTCTCAGCGCCCTCGTCATGGGCATCGCCGCCTGGGCGGTGTGGAGCCTGCTGGGCGGGCTGATGGCGGGCGTGGGCGGCGCTGTCGCGGGCCGTATGATCAATGTGCTGGTGCCCTTTGTGGCCGCGGTGGGCACAGGCGTGGTGGTGTATCTGGTTTTGATCATCGCCCTGCGGGCCATCACCCTGGAGGATATGAAGCTGATCCCCAAGGGGGAGAAGATCGCAAAACTGCTTCACATCCGGTGAAAATTGCACGAAAACCCTTGCAAATAGCGGTTTTATTGAATTTTACTATTGCAGAGGGCAAGAATATATGTTAAATTTTCAGTATAAGGAAAACTACGGACTGGACGATCTGCGGGCCATCATGGCGATCCTGCGGGGCGAGAACGGCTGCCCCTGGGATAAGGTGCAGACCCACGCATCCATCCGCCGGGACCTGCTGGAGGAGGCCTATGAGACGGCCACCGCCATCGACACCGGGGATGTGGACAACCTTCAGGAGGAGTTAGGCGACCTGCTGCTGCAGGTCGTGTTTCACGCCCGGATCGAGGAGGAGCAGGGACGCTTCGACTTCGACGATGTGTGTGACGGCATCTGCAAGAAGCTGATCCACCGCCATCCCCATGTGTTTGGGAACATGGACCTGAACACGCCGGAGGAGGTGCTGGCCACCTGGGACGAGGTGAAGCGCCAGGAGAAGGAGCAGCGCTCCTCCGCCGAGGCCATGGAGAGCGTGGCCCGGGCCATGCCTGCTTTGTGGCGGGCGGAGAAGATCCAGAAGAAAGCCCGGAAGGACGGCTTCGACTGGCCGGACTGGCACGGCGCCAGGGACAAGCTCTCGGAGGAGCTGGCGGAGCTGGACCAGGCCATCAGCGACGGAGAGCGCGTGGAGGAGGAACTGGGCGACGTGCTGGCGGCGGCGGTGAATCTGGCGCGGCTTTTGAAGATCGACCCGGAGCAGGCCCTCAACGGCTCCAGCGACCGCTTCGTGCACCGCTACAGCCGCATGGAGCAACTGGCCGCCGAGAGCGGCGGGCAACTTTCCCAGCTGACGCTGGAGGAGCAGGAGGCGCTCTGGCAGCAGGCCAAGCGCGAGGAATGAAAGCGTAAAAGATTTGCCCGCGGGCAAACTTTGAATAAACAAAAGAGGCGGAAGACCGCCAAAAATTAGGAGGTTTACTATGAACAAGGCAGAACTTATCGCGGCTGTGGCGGAGCAGACCAATCTTTCCAAGAAGGACGCTGAGAAGGCTGTCAACGCGGCTATCGACGCTGTCACCGCTGCCCTGCAGAAGGGCGACAAGGTCCAGATCGTTGGCTTCGGCGCTTTTGACGTGAAGGAGCGCGCTGCCCGTATCGGCCGCAACCCCCAGACCAAGAAGGAGATCAAGATCCCCGCTTCCAAGGTCCCTCAGTTCAAGGCTGGCAAGGCCCTGAAGGACGCTGTGGCAAAGTAATTTTAGCATCAGGAGAAACAGGCGGCACGGGAACACCCGCGCCGCCTGGGCCTTTTATAGGAGGGAACTATGCGCCTTGACAAATATTTGAAGGTATCCCGCCTCATCAAGCGGCGCACCGTGGCCAACGAGGCCTGCGACGGCGGCCGGGTCACCGTCAACGGCGCCCCCGCCAAGGCGTCCAGGGACGTGAAGGTGGGCGACGTGATCGAGCTGCGTTTCGGCGAGCGCACCGTGCGGGTGGAGGTGCTCACCGTGGCGGAGGCGGTGTCCAAGGCGGACGCCCCCGCCATGTACCGGGAGATATGAGCTTTTCGACGGCCTTCGACCGGACCTGACCGCCCGGAGCGGGCCGTTTGTGTAAAAGCGTGTTGACGGTGTGTGAAACAGGCCGCTTGCGGACGAGAGGGTCATATTCCTGTCCATGCCCCCATATTCATGTGGATATGGGGGTGTTCGTATGTATTCATTGACGAAAAAGACCGCGACCCTGCTGCTGGCGGTCGTGCTGCTCACCACGCCCGCGCTGGCGGCGGAGCCGCTGTCCGGCGACGCCATCACCGTCAGCGCGCCCCACGCGGTGCTGATGGAGAAGGCCACGGGCACGGTGATCTATGAGAAGGCGTCTCATGACCGCTGCCCGCCCGCCAGCGTGACGAAGGTGATGACCATGCTGCTGATCGTGGAGGCGGTGGAGTCGGGGAAGATCGCGCTGGACCAGGTGGTGACGGCCTCGGAGACCGCCTGCTCCATGGGCGGCAGCCAGATATGGCTGGAGCCGGGGGAGCAGATGACCGTCTCGGAGATGCTCAAATGCGTCACCGTGGTCAGCGCTAACGACTGTGCCGTGGCGCTGGCCGAGCTGATCGCCGGGTCGGAGGAGGCCTTCGTGCAGAAGATGAACCAGCGGGCGGCGGAATTGGGCATGCAGGATACCCACTTCACCAACTGCACCGGGCTGCACGACGACGATGAGCACTATACCTCCGCCTATGACATCGCCCTCATGAGCCGTCAGCTCATCGGCCACGAGATGATCAAGGAATATACCACCATCTGGATGGATACCATCCGGGACGGGGCCTTCGGCCTGTCCAACACCAATCGGCTCATCTCCGGCTACGAGGGCGCCACCGGGCTGAAGACCGGGTTCACCACCAAGGCCATGTACTGTCTGGCGGCCACGGCGGAGCGGGACGGGGTGGAGTTCATCGCCGTAGTGCTCCATGGGGAGACCTCGGCGAAGCGGTTCGAGGACGCCCGGACCCTGCTCAACTACGGCTTTGCCAACTACTCCCTGGTCTCCCTGCGGCCCGGAGAGGCCCTGCCGCCCGTCCCGGTGACACTGGGCAAGGCGGACAGCGTGCAGCCCAAATTCACCGGACAGGAGTTCATCCTGGGGGAGAAGGGCTCCGTCACCGACGTTCAGTACGGGCTGTCCCTGGCGGAGGAGCTGGCCGCGCCCGTGGCCGAGGGACAGGAGCTGGGGCAGATGACCGTCCGCAGCGGCGACACCGTCCTGGCCCAGGTGCGGATCGTGGCGGCGGAGAGCGTGGAGCGGCTGGGGTTCTGGACCATCTACGGACGGCTGTTGGGGACCCTGTTTGGCAGAAAACTGGGATGATTCCCCCATTTTAATGGCGAAAAAGAACGATTTAGCGGTATCTCGCCCCACTTTTCAGATAAATAGGTTGAAAATCAGCACAGATTGTGTTATAGTGTCCGCAAGCGGCAGAAACAGGCAAACCGCTGACTAATGAGGCAGGGAGGTCTGCTGGATATGGTAAAAGTGGATCTGTCGGGAGCGCTGAGCTTCCTGGACAATACGGGGCCGGATTACGGCGCCGCAGGTCAGGCCCATCGGGCCCTGGCGGAGGGGAAGGGCGCAGGCGCCGATTTTACAGGCTGGCTGCAGCTGCCCCGCCGGGTGCAGGGCGAGGAACTGAAACAGATCATGGCCGCGGCGGAGCGCATCCGCGACACCAGCGAGGTGCTGGTGGTGGTGGGCATCGGCGGCAGCTACTTGGGCGCCCGGGCCGGCATCGAGCTCATCAAGCCGAAAAACGGGCCGGAGGTCATCTTCGCCGGGACGGGGCTCTCCCCGGACGGACTGAACGACACCCTGGAGCGGCTGGGGGACCGGGAGTTCTCCGTGAACGTGGTATCCAAATCCGGCACCACGCTGGAGCCCGCGGCGGCCTTCCGTATCTTCCGGGGCCTGCTGGAGAAGAAATACGGCGCGGCGGCCCGCAAGCGCATCTATGCCACCACCGACCGGGCCCGGGGCGTGCTGAAGACCATCGCCGACAAGGAGGGGTACGAGACCCTCGTGGTGCCCGACGACGTGGGCGGGCGCTACAGCGTGTTGTCCGCGGTGGGTCTGCTGCCGCTGGCGGCGGCCGGGTGCGACGTGCGCACCATGGTGGGCGCGGCGGCGGAGGCCCTGTATGAGCTGGACCTGCGCAGCCCGGAGAATCCCGCCTGGCAGTATGCCGCCACCCGCAACGCCCTGTATTCCAAGGGCAAGCGGATCGAGATACTGGCCAGCTACGAGCCCACCTTCCGGTATATGGCCGAGTGGTGGAAGCAGCTCTATGGCGAGAGCGAGGGCAAAAACGGCGTGGGCATCTACCCTGCGTCGGTGGAGTATAACGCGGACCTGCACTCCATGGGCCAGTACATCCAGGACGGCCCCCGGACCCTGATGGAGACGGTGGTGAGCTTCGAGCGGCCCCGGCGGGACTATGAGATGCCCTTCGTGATGGGCGATCCCGACGGGCTGAACTACCTGGCCGGGCGCGGCCTGGGGGAGATATCCCGCGTGGCCATGGAGGCGGTGAAGGCCGCCCATGTGGCGGGCGGCGTGCCCAATATAGGCGTGAGCGTCCCCCTGCGGGACGAGGAGGGCTTTGCGGAGCTGGTGTGCTTTTTCGAGATGGCCTGCGCCATCAGCGGCTATATGCTGGGGGTGAACCCCTTCGACCAGCCCGGTGTGGAGGCCTACAAGAAGAATATGTTCCGCATGTTGGGCAAGCCCGGCGCGTGACCCTTCTCCCGTTTTGACGGAAAAATTCCCAGAAAAATAACATCTTTCCCGTTGCAGTGCAACGGGAAAGATGTTATTATAGGGATAACTCATGAAGGGAGCGTGATCGCTTGATCAGATTGATCATGGGTCTCAAAGGGACCGGCAAAACGAAGCAATTGGTAGAACTTGTACGCAAAGCGGTGGATGAAGAGCACGGCGACGTGATCTGCATCGAGAAAGATAAAGTCCTTACATACGATATCCCTTACCAGGCGCGGCTGATCCACGCCTCCCAGTACGGGATCAACTCCATCGATCTGATGCGGGGCTTCATCAGCGGCCTGGCCGCCGGGAACTTCGACATCACCCACGTGTTCATCGACAATCTCTTCAAGATCATCCGGCCCGCCTCCGAGGAGGAGCTGAGCGGATTTTTGGCCTGGCTGGAGAAATTCGGCAACACGGAGAGCATCACCTTCACCGTGACCGTCTCCGCCGACCCGGCCAGCTTTGGCCCGGACGTGACCAAATATTTGCAGCAGTAACAGCGTTATATTGATGAAAAGACGGGGGATGAGCCCCCGTCTTTTTGCGTCACAGCGTTTTATAGAGCGTGTCGTGGGCCCGGATGAGCCCCTGGCACAGCGCGTCCGCGTCCGCCTCGGTATTGAAGCGGCCCAGGCTGATGCGGATGGCCCCGTCGATGACCCGGGCGGGGAGGCCCATGGCCTCCAGCACATGGCTGCGGGCGCCCCGCTTGCAGGCCGAGCCCTTGGACACGCAGATGCCCAGGCCGTCCAGATAGTTGAGCAGTACCTCGCTGCGGTATCCCGGCAGAGACAGGCACAGGATGTGGGGCGCGCCGCCGCTGATGACCTGCAGATCGGCGATGGCGGGGGCAAGGCCGTCCAGGATGCGCTGGCGCAGAGCGGCCATGCGCGCCGCAGCGTCGGCGTCCTGCCGATAGGCCCGCACCGCCGCGGCCAGAGACAGGATGCCGGGCATGTTCTCCGTGCCGGAGCGATAGCCGTTCTCCTGGCCGCCCCCCAGCACCAGCGGCGGCAGCCTGAGCCCGGCGCGGACGTACTGGGCGCCCACGCCCTTGGGGGCGTGGACCTTGTGGCCGGAGAGGGTGACGATATCCGCCCCCAGGCTCTTGACAGCCAGCGGCACCTTCATGTATCCTTGTATGGCGTCGGTGTGCAGCAGGGCGGGACAGCCCGCGGCCTTGATGGCCCGGGCCACGGCGGGGATATCCGTCACGGCGCCTGTCTCGTTGTTCACCAGCATCAGGCTCACCAGCACCGTGTCGGGCCGCAGGACCGCGGCCACGGCCTCCGGGGACACCGCCCCATCGGGGTCGGGGGCCAGGCGGGTGACCTCATAGCCCTGGGATTGCATATGGTCCAGGGTCCGGCGCACCGCGTCGTGCTCCGTGAGGGAGCTGACGATGTGCTTTCCCTTATGGCGCATGAGCGCGCACGCCCCGCGGATGGCCCAGTTGTCCCCCTCGGAGCCGCCGGAGGTGAAGAATATCTCCTCCGGCCGGGCGCCCAACGTGTCGGCCACGGTCCGGCGGGCGGCCAGCAGCGCCTCCCGGGCGGTACGGCCCGGGGCGTGGGTGGAGCTGGGGTTGCCGAAATCCCGGGTCATGGCCTCCAGGGCCGCCTGGGCGGCCTCCGGGCACACCTGGGTGGTGGCAGCGTTATCCAAATAGATCATCTCAAAAATCACCGCTCCGATTATATATCGGGCGGCGGGAAAAGGCAAGAAATATGAAGTACGCCGTGTATACCCTGGGCTGTAAAGTGAATCAGTACGAGACCCAGGCCCTGGAGAGCATGCTCCGGGACCGTGGCTTTGAGCGGACCGAGGGCGGGGCGGACGTGGTGATCGTGAACACCTGCGCCGTCACGGCGGAGAGCGGCCGGAAATCCCGCCAGGCCATCCGGCGGCTCCAGGGGCAGAACCCCGGGGCGCTGACGGTGGTGTGCGGCTGCTTTGCCCAGCTGGAGCCGGACCAGACCGCCGCCCTGGGAGCGGACATCCTGTTCGGCAGCGGGGATAAACACGCTCTGGCGGAGGCCATCGTGCGGGCCTTGCCGGAGCGGAACGTGGACGATCCGTTCCAGCGGCGTGTCTTTGAGCCGCTGCCCGCCGGGGCCGTGGACGGCCGCACCCGGGCCATGCTGAAGATACAGGACGGGTGCGACAATTTCTGCGCCTACTGCGTCATCCCCTACACCCGGGGGCGGGTGCGCTCCATGCCCCTGGATATCTGCGCGGAGCAGGCCGCGGCGCTGGCGGGGGAGGACTTTGCGGAGATCGTGCTTACGGGCATCGAGATCGCCTCCTACGGCAAGGACCTGCCGGGCAGGCCGGGCCTGGCCGACGCGGTAGAGGCTGTGGCCAAGGCCGCGCCGGGGGCGCGCATCCGCCTGGGGTCGTTGGAGCCCACGGTGGTGACGGAGGCGTTCTGCGCCCGGCTCGCGGCGCTGGGGAACGTGTGCCCCCACTTCCACCTGTCTCTCCAGTCTGGCTGCGACGACACCCTGGCCCGGATGCGGCGCAAGTACGACACCGCCGCGTTCTATGACGTGTGCCAGCGGCTGCGGCGGCATTTTCCCGGCTGCGCTTTGACGGCGGACCTGATCTGCGGCTTTCCCGGGGAGAGCGAGGCGGACTTTGCCCAGACCCTGGCCTTTCTGGAAAAGTGCGGATTTCTGTTCGTGCACGCCTTTCCCTATTCTGTCCGCCCGGGCACCAGGGCGGCGGATATGCCGGGGCAGCTGTCCAGGGCGGAGAAGGAGGACCGGGTCCGCCGGGCGGGGACGGTCATCGCCCGGATGCAGCGGGCCTATCTGGACAGCTGCGTGGGCCGGGTGCTGCCCGTGCTCTTTGAAAACGCCCACGGCGGCCACAGCGACAACTACTGCCAGGTGCGCATCCGGGGCACGGCGGAGCGGGGGAGCGTGAAAAATGTACGCATCACCGCCGTGGAGGGCGACGTTCTCTTGGGCGAATCGACGGAATTGGCGGATGGATTTGCATTCTGAAAATGGCGTGCTATAATAATTATTCGTACCTTATTTTGTTATTTTGATCGGACGTGGAGGAGCCATGAAGCGAGAGGAAGTATTCAATTTTGCCGCGGGGCCGTCTGTGCTGCCCCGGGAGGCCCTGGAGCGGGCGGCGGCGGAGATGCTCAACTATAACGGCAGCGGTATGTCCGTGATGGAGATGAGCCACCGCAGCGCCTTTTTCCAGGAGATATTCGACAGCACCAAGGCGAAGCTGAAAAAAGCCCTGTCTGTGCCGGACACCCACGAGGTGCTGTTTTTGCAGGGCGGCGCGTCGCTGCAATTCTCCATGGTCCCGCTGAACCTGATGGAGGGCGGCACGGCGGATTACGCCGTCACGGGCAACTTCTCCAACATCGCCATGAAGGAGGCCAAAAAGTACGGCACCGTGCACGTGGCCGCCTCCTCCCAGGACGATGATTTCTCCTACATCCCCGGCCAGGACCAGCTGGACCTGAGCCCGGACGCCAAGTATTTCTATTATTGCGCCAACAACACCATCTACGGTACCGCCTGGCACTATGTGCCCCGGACGAAGGCGCCGCTGGTGTGCGATATGAGTTCGGAGATACTGTCCCATCCCGTGGACGTGTCCCGGTACGGCCTCATCCTGGCCGGAGCCCAGAAGAACATGGCCCCGGCGGGGGTCACGGTGGTCATCATCGACAAGTCCCTGGCGGGCCGGGAGGTCCCCTATACGCCGCTGATGATGAGCTACAAGATCATGATCGACAAGGACAGCATGTACAATACCCCGCCCTGTTGGTGCATCTATATGCTGGGCCTGACCCTGGACTGGCTGGAAAAGCAGGGGGGCGTGGCCGGGATGGAGGCCATCAAGCATGAGAAAGCGGCCATCATCTACGACATCATCGACAACAGCTCCCTCTACAAGCCCTGCGCCCGGCCCGAGGCCCGCAGCGATATGAACGTGACCTTCCGCACGGGGGACGCCGGGCTGGATGCGTCCTTTGCCAAGGAGGGCCAGGCCCGGGGGCTCATGAACCTGAAGGGCCACCGCAGCGTGGGCGGCATCCGCGCCTCCCTCTACAACGCCCAGCCCATGGAGGGCGTGAAGGCCCTGGCGGAGTACATGAAGGAATTTGAGGTAAAGCACCATGTTTGAGATCAAGACCATCAACAATATCGCCCAGGCGGGCCTGGATGTGCTGGCCGCCAAGGGCATCGCCGTGAAGAACGAGGAGACGAATCCGGACGGGCTGCTGATCCGCTCGGCCAAGCTGCACGATATGACCTTCGGAGACCGTCTGCTGGCCATCGCCCGGGCGGGCGTGGGCACGGACAACGTGCCTGTGGAGCGCTGCACGGAGAAGGGCGTCGTGGTGTTCAATACCGCCGGGGCCAATGCCCAGGCGGTGGTGGAATTGGCCATTTGCTCGCTGGTGCTGGCCTCCCGGGACGTGATGGGCGGCGCGCTGTGGGTGAAGAGCCTGGCCGGGCGCGACGACGTGGAGGCCGCCGTGGAGGCGGGGAAGAAGGCCTATGTGGGTCCGGAGATCCGGGGCAAGAAGCTGGGCGTCATCGGCCTGGGCGCCATCGGCGCCCGCGTGGCCAAGTCCGCCCTGAACCTGGGCATGGACGTGACGGGCTATGACCCCTACCTGTCCGTGGAGGCTGCCTGGCACCTGCACAGCGACGTGAAGCACGCCGAGGACGCCGCCGCTATCTACCGCACCTGCGACTATATCCTGGTCCAGGTCCACCACAACGAGAAGACCCACCACATGTTGGACGCCGCCGCCATCGACCAGATGAAGGACGGCGTGCGCATCATCAACCTGGCCCGGGGCGGCCTGGTGGACGAGGACGCCATGCTGGCGGCTCTGGCCAGCGGCAAGGTGGCCCGGTACGTCACCGACTTCCCCAGCGCCAAACTGGCCGGGGCCCCCGGCGTGGTGGCCTTCCCTCATCTGGGGGCCTCCACCCCGGAGAGCGAGGAGAAGTGCGCCATCATGGCCGCCCAGGAGCTGGCCGACTACCTTCTCAACGGCAACATCCACAACAGCGTCAACATGCCCGAGCTCACCCTGGAGCGGGCGGGGGTGTGCCGCCTCTGCGCCATCCACGACAACATCCCCCGGATGCTGAACAGCTTCCTGGACATCATCGGCGGGGAGAACATCAACGTGGAGCACATGCAGAACAAGGCCCGGGGTCCCATCGCCTACACGGTCATCGACTTGGGCAGCCCCATCGGCCCGGAGCTGATCGCGCGCATCGCCGCCGTGCCCCATGTGCACCGGGTGCGGGTGCTGTGAGAGAAAAAACAGCCGTCAGGGCCGGGAGAACATCCCGGCCCTGCGTTTTGTGACAGAAGTTTACATAATTCGATTTGACAGTTTACATAAATACAAATTTCATCAAAAATTACATTTCAGATACAAAATCTGTGACAAAACTATTGCAATACATGGAAAAGCGTGGTATAGTTACGGTGTATCGTAATACGGGACACGTATGCCTTTTTGTCACAGGGAGGATCACAGTATGACAAGAATGAAAAGACTGCTCGCTTTTTTGCTTGTCTTGATCATGATATTTTCCGTGGGGGAGTCCGCTGTGCTGGCCAGTGAGGCCGTCGGTGACGGCACCGCCGCCGACGACGGCGTGGTAAGCACGGACCCGACGCCCGAGCCCACGGCGGAGCCCGCGGCGACCCCGGAGCCCACGGCGGAGCCTGTGGCGACTCCGGAGCCCACGGCGGAGCCTGCGGTGACCCCGGAGCCCACGGCGGAGCCTGTGGCGACCCCGGAGCCTACGGCGGAGCCGGAGCAGAGCCCCGAACCCACTCTGGAGCCGGAGCAGAGCCCTGAGCCCTCCATCGAGCCCTCGGCCAGCCCGGAGCCCACGGAGGAGCCGGGACCCAAGCAGTGGCCCTGGACCGAGCCCGGCAACAGCATCGCTGTGCTGATGGACGGCGGCTGGACCCTGTCCGCCAACGGCGTGGAGTACTTCAGCGAGTACGGCGTCTGGAAGGACGTCGGTGGCAGCAAGACCCAGCTGAGCGGCACCCCCGCCGACAACCTGAACCTGGTGGACGGCTGGGTGTATTTCTCCTGCGGCACCGAGATACGGCGGGTATCCGCCAACGGCGGCGGGGAGGAGGTCGTCTATACGGCGCCTGCTTCCGTCACCCAGATGTACGTGATGGGTCAGGAGATCCGTTTCCTGGCCGACGGCTGTGTGTATTCCTATGACATGAATGACGGCGCTCTGGAGCAGTTGGAGACGCCGGGCACGGTGAAGAAGTTCATGCCCACCCCGTACGGCAACCTGTTCCTCACCGGATCGTTCTTTGATTACGCCCTGTGGGCCGGAGAATACCAGCTCATGGGCGGTATCGATATCTGCTATCCCGAGGGGGATTGGCTGCTCATCAGCAAGGGCGACGACCTGTGGCAGGCGCCCATGGCAAACCTGTTCCAGGGCCAGCTGAACCTGCAGACCTACTCCCTGCACCAGGAGAGCGCCGCCAGCGTCCTGTCCGACGAGGCGGAGCTGGCCAGCGAGCAGGCCTATCTCGAGTCCGCCGAATACGCGGCGCTGGAGGCCGCCCTGACAGAGCCTGCCGTGGGCAGCGGCATCATGTCCATCAGCAGCCGCTCCGCGGTCCAGACCCAGCCCCTGACTACCAACCAGCAGAACATCGTCCTGCGGGCCAAACAGCACTCCGAGGTCCTCTGGACCCCAAAGATCTGGCGCTATACCTGGGGCGGCGACGATCCTACCTACAATACGACTGGCAAGACCACGGTCTATGACTACAAGGGCGGAAACAAATCGACAGACAGATATCTGGCCAACGTGACCTACCGGGGCGTGCCTTACTCCCAGCCGGTGTACACCGGGTATGTGGACTGGGGCAAGGTGACGCTGAAGACTTTCCTGGACGCGGTGAACGATAAGAACAGCGCGTTCTACAAGAGCTACTCCACTTATTCCCGCACGGCGCCCTATTATGGCAGCGACTGCTCCGGCTTCGTGTCCTACGCCTGGGATACGCCCATCAAGTGCACCTGCACCAGCCTTTTGAAATACTCCACCAGCCCCATCACTTACACCGGGCCCGGCTGCCTGAAGGTGGGCGATGCCATCAACAACCCCAGCAGCCACGTGTTGCTGGTCACCGATATCGGCTATGACAGCAACGGCAACGTGGTGGCGGTGGAGATCACCGAGCAGACCCCGCCCAAGATGCGGGTCACCCAGTACATCAAGGGCGACGAGACCCAATATCTGATCGCGGGCAACCGCTACGACAGACATCTGAATCTGAATAACCTGGAGAACACCTATTTCAACTATGGCTACAAGCTGTATCGACGCAATGTGTCCAGCAGCGTGAAAAAGCCCACGGATGTGGCTGGCCTGAACGCCCTGGCCGCTCCCACCATGACCGTCAAGGCCCTGGGGCCCAGCAGCGTGCAGATCACTCTGGCCCATGAGAAGTCCGGCGCCAAGATATACTACAGCACCGACAGCACCAAGGGCGTCGAGTTCAACGACAACTTCCTCTACAAAGCGCCCATCGAGCTGAAGAACGTCAACAGCAGCGTGACGGTGCGCGCCGTGGCCAAAAACGGCGACCAGGAGAGCGCGCCGCTGAACGAGACCCTGCCCCTGGCCGCGGCTCCCAGGCTGGACGTGCCCAGCGACAAGACGGGGACGATCTTCCTGTATAACAACGTCAGTTACGTCGCCAAAAGCGTCGGCGCCGTGACCTTGGTGGCGGAGTCCGGCGACACCATCTATTACACCACCAACGGAAGCGATCCCACCACCAGCAGCAGCAAGATGGAGTCCGGCAAGGGGTCCATCACGGTCTCCGCAGGCAAGGAGACGGTCATCAAGGCCTTCACGGTGAAGGCCGACGGCGTCCCCAGCGGGGTGCAGACCTATACGGTCAAGGCGGCGGATATGTACACCATCACGGTGAACGATCCCTACGGCGTGCTGAAGCCCGCGGCGGGCCTGACCGTCAAGGACGGCAAGATCAGCGTGCTGGCGGGCAGCAACGTCACCTTTGAGATCAGCAACAGCAAGGGATACAACATCGGTGCCATCAAGGTGGACGGCAAGGATATCGACAAGAGCCAGAAGAGCTATACCTTCCCGAAGGTGGACAAGGACCACACCATCGCCGTGATCCTGACCACGCCCTTCAAGGATGTCTCGGAGAGCGCCTGGTATGCCGGAGCGGCTGGTTTTGCCTACGCCAACGGGCTGATCAGCGGCAATGACTACGGCAACGGGACCGTGAAGTTCGACGCGGATATGAACACCACCCGGTCCATGTTCGTCACCATCCTGGGCCGTTACGACAAGGCCAGCGTCACCTACTGGACATCTTACAACAAGTCCGACACCATCGCCGCCGATAAGATCACCACCAGCAACCGCATGGGCGTGTCCAACGGCGTGGAGATCAACGTGCGGCCCAAGGCCAGTCTTAGCAGCACGCCCATTTTGACCACCATCGAGGCCGCAGGCATCACCGTCAACGTGACGGGCGTGAAGGACGTGAACGGCGCCCGGTGGTACCAGGTGAAGTACAACGGCAAGACGGGCTGGGTCCGCCGGGAGAACCCCTCCAACAATAAGCTGCTGATGGATGTGTGCGAGTTCACCGACCTGGAGGCCAGCGACGTGAAGTACAGCTACGGCTACGTCCAGTGGGCCTATCTGAACGGCATCATCAACGGCCAGTCTGCGACCAGCTTCGGCTCCCGCGGCACCATCACCCGGGAGGACCTGTGCGTCATCCTCTACAACTATCTGCAGGATGTGCGGGGCGTCGTGCTCAACACGAACGCCACCAAGACTTTTGACGACGCGAAAGACATCTCCGGGTATGCTAAGGAAGCTGTCAACGCCCTGGTGAACATCGGCGTCATCAACGGCTATGAGGACGGAAAGCTCTATCCCAAGGCCAATGCCAACCGGGCCGTGGTGGCCACCATCTTCATGAATCTGGACAAATACCTGAACGGGTAAGCGTCTGCAAAAATAGGCACCCCCTCTGTGAGGCCCGCATAGTATGGGCCAGGCAGAGGGGGTGTTTTTTGTGGATCTGGAGAAATATGCAAAGCAGGTGCGCCAGGGGGAAACGGGCGGTGCGCTGGATGCGCTGGCCCACGACCCGGCGGGGGAGAAGCTGCTGGCGGGCCTGGACCGGGCGGCCATGGAAAAGGCCGCCAAGGCCGGGGACATGCAGGCGCTGGGGAAGCTGCTGCAAGGGGTGCTGGCCACCCCGGAGGGCAGGCGCTTTGCCGAAAAGGTGCAGAAGGCGGTGCGGGACGGTGGACGGTGATCTGGGCGCGAAGCTGGAGGCGGTGCTGTCCGACCCCGAGCAGATGGAAAAGCTCACCCAGATGGCCAAGGGCCTGATGGGTCAGATGGGCGGACCGACGCCCACAGATGGCGCTCCAGCGGCGCCCGCGGACGGGGCGCCGCTCCCGGAGGGGGACGCCAAGTTCCTCTCCGCCATCGGCAGGGCCTTTGCCGTGAACGGTGAGAGCAGCCGCTCCACGGCGCTGCTGCTGGCCATGCGGCCCTACATGAAGCCGGAGAAGCAGGAAAAGCTGGACCGGGCGCTTCAAATTGCCCGGATGGCCCATATCGCCGGGGCGGTGATGCGCCAATATGAGGGCGGCCATGGCCTATAGCGGCGCATACCACCCCCAGAGACGGCCGGAGCCGGACCGGGCCGCGCCGGATAGGCCCCAGGAGGACAGAACGCCCCGGAAGCAGCCCGACGGACTGTCCGGGGCGGTGGGGGCGCTGATGCACAGGATCGAGTCCATGCACATGGAGACGGACGATCTCATCATGGCGCTGATCCTGTACCTGATGTACCGGGAGAGCGGGGACAAAGACCTGCTCATCATGCTGGGGGCCATGCTATTGACATAGTCGTTGGAAAGGCTGAGCCTTTCCAACGAGAAGGCTTCAGCCCGCTGCAGCGCATAAATCCCCCGCTGTCAGGCGGGGGATTTCCACGTTTGCGGGCTGAGAAGAGTTTTTTCCCAGGTACACGCCCTGGGAAAAAACGATTTGA
>CANROZ010000025.1 GCA_947632365.1 uncultured Oscillospiraceae bacterium | reverse complement strand
CAACGATTACGTGGCGCCCTACGGCCAGTACTGGCCCGCCATCAGTACGGTGGTGGACGTGATCAGCGGCATGCCCTATCCCGACCACTTCTCCTCCTATTTCAACTACGCCACAGGCCGGATGTACCGCTACTACGAGCACCCCTATCAGACGCTGTACGAGTGGGGCCTGCACGTGGCCCAGCGGCAGTCGGAGTGCTCCACCCCCGCGGTGGTGCGCACCTGGCTGCAGACCTGGGACCAGGGCAGCTACAAATACGACACCCTGGCCATCCAGAAGGAGATCGTGGCCCTCTACGACGCCGGGATCCCTCAGGGCTACATGCCCTGGTACAGCCTCGGCTCCCTGCATGTGAAGGAGGCGCTGGACGGGGTCATCGCGGTGGATTACTACGATCTTTACAAGAAGGCCCAGGCCGAGGGAAAGGACCTGTCCGAATACATGGGCATCGAGACCGAGAACACATAGCCGACGAATTGACGCAAAACGCCGCCCGCCGATCTCCGGCGGGCAGTTTTTTGTGCGCTATTGCCCCTTGTAAAGCGGCGGGGCGGCTCCTATAATGGTTTTGGCGAAAACAGTCAAAGGAGGGGCGGTCATGTTCACGAAAAAGCAGCTGCGCGCGCTGCTGATCCCGCTGGTGCTGGAGCAGATGCTCACCGGGCTCATGGGCGTGGCGGACACCTTCATGGTCTCCAACGTGGGCGAGGCGGCCATCTCCGGCGTGGCGCTGGTGGACTCGGTGAACATGCTCATCACCTACTTCTTCTCCGCCCTGGCCGCCGGGGGCACCATCATCTGCTCCCAGTATATCGGCCATCAGGACGACTCCGACGCCAACCACGCCGCCCACCAGGTGACGGCCCTGGCCCTCATCATGGCCCTGGCCTTTGCCCTGGTGCTCATCCCCCTGCGACGGCCCCTGCTGGGGCTCATCTTCGGCACAGTGGAGGCGGCCGTCATGGACGCGGCGGATGTGTACATGCTGGTCACCGTGGCCAGCTACCCCTTCCTGGCCCTCTACACCGCCAGCGCCGCCCTGCACCGGGCCACTGGCAACTCCCGTCGGCCCATGCTGGTGGCGGCCGGGGCGGACGTGCTGAACATCATCGGCAACGCTATCCTCATCTTTGGCTGCGGCATGGGCGTGCTGGGCGCGGCCCTGGCCACCCTGGCCAGCCGCATCGTCAGCGCCGCCGTCATGCTCTGGTACCAGACCCGGCCCGGCCAGGTCATCTCCCTGCGAAGCCCCCGGTCCTTCCGGCCGGACGGCTCCATGCTCCGGCGCATCCTGCGGGTGGGCCTGCCCTCCGCCGTGGAGAACGGCATGTTCCAGTTCGGCAAGTTGGTGGTCCAGTCCACCGTCTCCGTGCTGGGCACTACCGCCATCGCCGCCCAGGCCATCATCGCCACCCTGGAGACCTGCGCCGTCATGCCCGCCCAGGCCGTGGGCATCGGCCTGATCACCGTGGCGGGCCAGTGCATCGGCAGCGGCCGCCCCGACGAGGCCCGGCGGTATATGATCCAGTTCACCAAGCTGGCCACCCTCATCGCCATCGTGGTCAGCGCCGTCTGCTCCGCGTTGGTTCCCTTCATCACCCGCTTCACCGCCCTCACCCCCGACGGGGTGCGTCTGGTGTGCCAGATCACCTGGTTCGTGTCCGTCATGCGGGTGCTGCTCTGGCCCTGCGCCTTCACCCTGCCCAACGGCCTGCGGGCCGCGGGGGACGTGTCCTTCCCCATGCTGGTGAGCACCGTGAGCATGTGGGTGTTCCGGGTGGCCATGTGCTGGTATCTGTGCCGCTACACCCCGGTGGGCCTGTGGGGCGTGTGGTTCGCCTGGTGTACGGACTGGCTGGTCCGGGCGATATGCTTCGTGTTCCGGTTCCGGGGGAAGAAATGGCTGGAGCACAACGTGCTGCAATAAACATACACAGCAAAAGCCGCTGCCCATCGCAGCGGCTTTTTTCTATCCATCATATCTCCGGCCGGGGACGTATATCGCCGCCAGCAGGCCCGCCAGCGACGCCATGGGCAGCCACGTGGCCAACGCTCCCGGTCCGAACAGCCATTTTGTCCCCAGGCACACCGCGCCGCTCAGGGTCATGGTCAGCAGCGACCATGCCCGCAGCCAGCGCAGGATATGCGGCCAGTTCCGGTTGGTGAAGCGCACCCCCGGCACGTTGATATGGACAAGCCCGTCATAGTAGAGGCCGATCCGGTCCACATCGTGATACCAAGGCAGGTCGGTTTTGGCAAACAGGCAGAAGTAGATCCCGAATCCGGCGGCCAGCGCGGTCAGCAGCAGCGCCGGGTAGTATACGCTCCAGTGGGCGCTGTCCTGCGCCATCCTGTACACCAGCCAGGCCGCCTCCCCCAGGGCCGGGAGCAGGCACAGCCCATAGCGCACGCCCCACTTTTTTCGGTCCGGACCGCCCCGGCCCCCGCTCCTCCCGGACAGCGCCAGCGCCTTTTGCACCAGCTCCTCCGCCCGCTGGGGGTCCACCGACTCGTCCGGCGCCAGCCGCCGCCCCTCCAGAAGCTCTGTCACCGACGCCCCCAGCGCCTCCGCCAACGGGATGAGCATGGATATGTCGGGCAGCCCGGCGCCCCGTTCCCATTTGGACACCGCCTTATCAGACACATATATCCGCCGGGCCAGTTCCCTTTGGGTCAACCCCTTTTCCCGGCGCAGCCCGGCCACGAAGGCCCCGAATCGCTCCCGATCTATCTCCTGCATCGACCTCACCTCCCCGCCATCATATCCGGCGGGGCGCGTTTTGGCAACCGACGGAGCGTAGAGTTCACCCCAGCAGGGGCTTTTTCTTGATCTGGGCCCAGCGGCGGGGATACTGGGGCGGGGCGGGTTTGATCTTCTCCACCACCACCACCGCGTGGACCACGTCCGTCCCGGGCAGGGTATAGCGCCGTATCTCCCGGATGCGGCCGCCCAGGGTCCGGACCGCGAAGTCCCCCCGGGCCGCCTCCTCGTCGCAGTCCGGCTTTTTCATGGCCAGAAAGAGCCCGCCCGGCTTCACCAGCGGCAGGCACAGCTCCGCCAGCAGCGGCAGCTCCGCCACCGCCCGGCTCACCGCCACGTCGAACTGCTCCCGGAGCTGGGGCATCTCCTCCGCCCGGCCCCAGAGGCAGGTCACGTCCCCCAGACCCAGGTCGGCGCAGGTCTGGCGCACAAAGTCCATCTTCTTGCCCACGCTGTCCAGGCAGGTGAGACGCACATCCGGCCGCAGCACCCGCAGCGGCACCCCGGGAAAGCCCGCCCCGGAGCCCACGTCCGCCACCGCCTTGCCGGAAAAATCCGCCATCGTCAGCAGCGCGGCGCTGTCCAGAAAGTGCAGCCGGGCTGTCTCCGCCGGGTCCCGGATGGCGGTGAGGTTGGTGACCTCGTTGGCCGCCAGCATCCGCCGACCGTACGCCGCCAGGGTCCCGATCTGTTCTTCCGTGGCTGTCACGCCCAGGGCCGCCAGCCCCTCCCGCAGGATATCTTCCATCGCCGTTCCTCACAGAAAAGAGGCACGCCCTTCGGCGTGCCCCGTTTTTATTTTCTTACGCCTGCTGGCAGTATAGCACAGCGGAGCGGTCCAATCAAGCTGCGGTGTAGAACCGCAGATCGCCCAGCTGGGCCACGCACTGATAGCCGTCGCCCATCTCCTGGGCCGCCACATAGGACGCGCCCTTGGCCAGGTCAGTGCCCTCCAGGGCCATCTTGGCCGCCATCACGGAACTCTCGTCCGGCTCCACATAGATCATGCCGTTGGTCACCACGTCGAACTGGTTCTTGGCAAAGACCACCTCATAGATGTTCTTCTGCCCGCCGAAGGCCTCGTTTCGCAAGCGGTTGACGCACACCTCGCCCACGGCCACTTTGGCCTCCAGAGGCTCCCCGGACGCCATGGAGAAGATCAGTCGGCTGAGCCAGTAGAGGTCCGACTCGTTGTAGAAGGTGCTGCCCTGCTCCAGGGGCTCGCCCACGGTCTTGTCCACCGTAAGGGTCCACTGGACCCGGTCCCAATAGGCCGTCAGGCCGATGCACTTCACCAGCTGCTCCACAGGCAGGGCCACCGCCCCGTCCAGAACCTGTACGCCGTTGTCCAGATATATGTACCGATCGTTGCAGGCCAAATAGGCTTGTCCCGCCTGGGCCAGGAGCATCACGCCGTTCATGGCCAGGGACACGGCGTTGCCGTTGTCCTGGGTCTGGGCGCCCAGTCCCAGCGCCTGACAGAACGCCGCCACGCCCATATAGGGCTGGCCGTTGACGATGGCACACTGGCCCACCTGCACGCCGTCGGCGTACATGGGCAGCACGGTACGGTTGTCCGTGATCTCCGGGACAGGCGTGGCGCTCTGCTCCTCCGCCCCCAGCACGATGAAAGTGGTCATCGGTTCCTCCGGCGCGTATCTGCCCGCGGCCGATGCATTGTCTCTTGCAAAAACCGTCTGGCTCATCACACCCATGGCAAGGCAGATCGCACAGACGATCGCCGCTATTTTCGCCAACCACCGACTTTTCATTCGGACTGCCTCCCTTTCGCATGATCACCAGAACTGCAGGACATAGTGTCCCAAAATTCATTTTGGTGATTATATTATAGCGAAAGAAAAAGCGAGAAAACAATCGGCATTGTGTCAAAAAGACGGCTTTTCAAATTGGAAATTGTAACAAATGCACAATCTATTGTGTTCATTTTGCGCACATCTGCCGAAATTTCTTCAATATCTTGTGGTCGCGAATTGGAAGAATTTGGTATACGCCCGAAATTTCGACAGAAATTTCCAAAAAATCGACCCCGGACCGCACCCCCTATCCAATGTTATGTCTACAAAAATGAATATTTTCTTGCAGATTATGTCAACTGTTTCAGGGCCTTCGCCAGCTGATCCGGGCAGGAGGTGGGCTTGTCGCCGCAGCGGATGCCCTCCAGCTTGGATATGGCCTCTTTCACGTCCATGCCTACCACCAGGCGGGAGATTCCCTGGAGATTTCCGTTGCATCCCCCCACTATCTCCACACTTTTGATCACGCCGTCCTCAGCCGTCACATGCATCAGCCGGGAGCACGTCCCCTGGGTCTCGTAAGTCACTTCCATTTTTATGTCCTCCTATAAAATTATTATGCAGTTGGTATATTTCCCCCGGACCGAACATATATATCATTGATACATATTTTTGTGTCGCTATACATCCGAAAGGGGGCTTCCTCTTGAAGTTCAAGCTGTTCTCCGTCGTACTGCTGCTGGTGTGTTTCGTCTTTCTGGGCGTGCTCACCGGACTTATCCCCGTATCGGGCCCGGACGCCGCCCCTGTGGCGGCCCTGCTGGCCCCGTCCGCCGCGCCTGTCTCGCCAACGCCGCCGCCCACGGCCACGCCCATCATACCCACCGCCCGCGCGGCGAGTACCGCCACGCCCGCGCCCACAGCCAGTGCGGCGCCGGAGGCGCCGTCGCCTGTGCCGTCTGCGGAGACGGCCGCCGCGCTGGAGGACACGCCTGCCCCGTCCAGTCCCGCGACCCCGCAGCCCACGCCCACGGCCGTGCCCGTCCCCACCGCGGCGGTGGAGCCAGAACTCCATCTCTGGGAGCCGGAGGCCCGGGTAGTGTCCACCACCATCACATGGAGCGACCCCATCCAGAACGAGACGGATTACTCCATCGACGGCAAGGCCCTCCTGAACGGGCCGCTGGATATCTCCCTGCCGGAGCACGGCACCCAGGTCCTCATCATCCACACCCACGGCACGGAGGCCTTCACCCCCGACGGGGAGGACCAGTATGAGGCCAGCGCCGATTACCGCACCACGGACACGGACCACACCATCATCCGCGTGGGCCTGGCCCTGGGCAAGGCCCTGGAGTCCTACGGGCTGCATGTGCTGGTGGACACGGAGCTGTACGACTGGCCCAGCTATAACGGCTCCTACAGCCGCAGCGAGGCCGCCGTCAAGCGATACCTGGAGGCGGAGCCCGACATCGCCATGGTCATCGACCTGCACCGGGACGCATTGGGAGACGACGAGCTGATGTATCAGCCTGTGTCCGACGCGCTGGAGCAGGACGCGGCGCAGATCATGTTCGTCATGGGCACGGACGCCGACCTGGACCATCCCCACTGGCGGGACAACCTGGCCCTGGCCGCCAGCCTGCAGGACCTGGTGGAAGAGCAGTACCCTCACCTGATGCGCCCCATCATGGTGAGCCCCTACCGCTACAACCAGCAGCTGACCCGGGGCAGCGTGCTGCTGGAGATCGGCGCGGCGGGCAACACCCTGGCCCAGGCCGTCACGGCGGCGGAACTCTTCGCCGACGCGGTGGGGCCCGCTCTGGCCCAGCGAGTCGGCGTATAAAAACCGCCTCCCGCGGGCATACTGTTTCTGGGCGCGCTACATAGTATACCACGAGGAGGCTGAAAATGAAAGTAGCAGAGATCATGAGCCGGAGCGTCGTCTCCGCCAACCAGAAGGAGCCTGTGACGGCGGCGGCCCGGCTGATGAAGCGCCACAATCTGGGGGCGCTTCCGGTGTGCGACGACGAGGGCCGTCTGCGGGGACTGGTGACGGACCGGGACATCGTGACCCGGTGCATCGCCATGGACTACGACCCCACGGACACCATGCTCCGGGAGATCATGAGCCGGGGCATCCTCACCTGCCAGCCGGAGGACGAGGCGGGCCAGGCGGCCGCCGCCATGGCCCGGGAGCAGATACGCCGCCTGCCTGTGACGGAGAACGGTCGGCTGGTGGGCATGGTGAGTTTGGGGGATATGGCCCGGCGGCAGCGGCTGGCCATGGAGGCCGCTGCGGCCCTCACGGACATCTCCGCCAACCTCCGCCGGGGCTGACCTCCGGCGGATGAGAGAGCCCCCGGGCAGAACGCGTCCTGTTCTGCCCGGGGGCTGACTTTTTCATGGTCTCTCAGCAGCTGTCATACTGGGAAAAGGGCTCCAGGAAACGGCCCTTTTCATCCACATAGGAGTGGAGCCATATCTCCTGGCAGTTCTCGGCGCCAAAGCCGTCCTCGTCGGCAAAGTATCTGCCGTCCGGCTGGAGCAGCCACCGAAACTCCGCCCGGCCATCCCGGAAGGGACAGAGCTCGTTTCTGAACGCCGCGGCGGGCCGGAAGGGCATATCCAGCGCCTTCTCCCACGGCCCGTGGACCACCCCGGGAAAGGAGATGAACCTCCCGTCCGGCCCGGTGATCCTGGCGCAGAAGTTGGGCTTATCCTCCTTTTTCAGGCAGATGTCCACGGCGTGATATCCGCCGTATCCGTTGGGGACCTCCCGATAGGTACAGTAGGCTCCGCCGCCCAGGTCGTCCCGCAGCGTGTCCGGGGCGTCGGTCGGCCTGGAAAAGAGACGTTTCACCGCATCCAACAGGGACATATCCCCATCCCCCTTCGTTCTCCGACTGCCGTGCGCGCGTCACTGGCCGCTGTCGTAAAATATCTTCTCATCGGGCATGACCAGCCCCAGCTTTTCCCGGGCGATGTCCTCGATGGTGGACTCGTCGTACCGATGTTCGATGGCGTAGCGCAGGGCGGCGTTTTCCTCCTGTATCTCCTCCACCCGCTGCTGGAGCTGCGCCTCCGTCTCGTTGGCGGAGGCCACTTTTGTCCGCATATTCATCAGGGCGATACAGGCGTACGCGATCAGGCCCACGATCACCAGCGCCGTCATCCAGCTGGTCCTGCGAAACTTCACGCCGGACGCCTCCTTTCCATTTACGGATGGTTTGTTTCCAATGTGTAACTATTATTGTAAACCATTTCCGGCCATTTGAAAAGAGTTTTTTGCCGATTTTCCGGAAAAAATCCAGCGCGACGCGGACCGGGCCCGCCAAAACTCCGGCCGCCCGTGCCCCGGCGGCCCAAACGCGGGCGAAAAAGGGCCGGGTGATCGGGGCCGCCGCCCAGCGCCAGAGGACCGTGCCCAGGCCCATGACCAGGGCCATATAGAGCCGGGGCCGCCCCTCCAGACTGGCCATGCCCCCCAGAAAGAGCCCCGTCACCGCGGCCAGGGCGAACAGCCCGTCTCCGATCCAGGCGGGCAGCCCCGCCCGGTCCCGGGCGCCGCCCAGCACGTCATAGAAAAGCCCAAGGCCCGCCCCCAGCAGCAGGAACCAGCCCAGCTCCGTCATCTGTACATAGGCCGGGAGCGCCATCAGTGGAACAGCCTCGACCAGAACCCGCCCCCGGCGCCGCCCTGGTACTCCAGGCCCGTGATCTCGCCGGAGATGGTCAGCTCGCCGCTGGTCTTTTCCAGCTTATCCACCTTCAGCGCCGTGCCCCGTACATAGAGCAGGCCCTTCACCGTGTGCACGGCCACCTCCCCCTCGTCGAAGCTCTCTACCTCCTGCACCCCGTTCATCCACAGGTTTTTGCAGTCGTCCATCGTCAGGCGGTGAGGCGTCTTGCTCTCCTCATAGGCCATAGAAAACCCTCCCATAGTCTTTTTACAAGAATATGGGAGGCGGTTTTATAATATTCGCAATCTGTGCCTTTCAAACGACATCAGCAAAGTTTTGCGCCGGCCGGGATGGCGTCGGAGACCATGAGCAGATTCAGCTTCTCCTCGCCCTTCTCCTTGTGGACGGCGGAGATGAGCATACCATTGGACTCCAGGCCCATCATCTTCCGCGGGGGCAGGTTCACGATGGCCACCAGGGTCTTGCCCACCAGGTCCTCGGGCGCATACCACTTGGCGATGCCGGAGAGGATCTGCCGATCCGTCCCGGTGCCGTCGTCCAGGGTGAAGCACAGGAGCTTCTCGCTCTTTTTCACGTGGGTGCAGGCCTTCACTTTCACGGCGCGGAAATCGCTCTTGCAGAAGGTGTCGAAGTCCACCTGCTCCGTGGCCTGGGGCTCCAGCTCGATGGCGGGCAGGGCGGCTTTCTTCGCCGCCTCCGCCGCGGCGTCCAGCTCCTTGATGGCCGCCTCCATGTCGATGCGGGGGAACAGGTTCTCCCCCTTCTTGGGGGATACTGTCTCCGGCAGGGCGCCCCACCGATCGGCGCTGTCCCAGGTGCGGCAGGTCTCGTCCGCGCCGATCTGGGCGAACAGCTTGTCCATGCTCTCCGGCATGAAGGGGGTCAGCAGCACGCCCACGATGCGGGTGGTCTCCAGAAGGTTGTAGAGCACATGGGCCAGACGCGGACCGTTGGCCTGCATATCCTTGGCTAGGGCCCAAGGGGCGTTCTCGTCGATATACTTGTTGGCCCGCTGGATGAGCTTGAATACCTCCTCCAGAGCGTTCTGGAACTGGAAGGCCTCCATCTGCTCCTCGTACCGATCCCGGAGGCCAACAGCCATCTCCCGCAGCTCGGCGTCAAAGCTCTCCGGCGCGGCCCACTGGCCGCAGCCCGCGGGCAGGCTCTCGCCGAAGTACTTGTTCACCATGGCGGTGGTGCGGCTGACCAGGTTGCCAAGATCGTTGGCCAGGTCCGTGTTGATGGTCTGGATGAGCAGCTCGTTGGTAAAGTTGCCGTCGGAGCCAAAGGGGAAGGTGCGCAGCATGAAAAACCGCAGCGCGTCCACGCCGAACTTCTCCGCCAGGATATAGGGGTCCACCACGTTGCCCCGGCTTTTGGACATCTTCTCCCCGCCGAAGTTCAGCCAGCCGTGGCCGTAGACCTTCTTGGGCAGGGGCAGGCCCAGGCTCATGAGCATGGCGGGCCAGATGATGGAGTGGAACCGGACGATCTCCTTGCCCACGAAGTGCACGTCTGCGGGCCAGAACTTATCGTAATCGTTATATGCGTCGTTGGCGTAGCCCAGGGCGGTGATGTAGTTGGACAGCGCGTCGATCCACACATACACCACGTGGCCCGGGTCAAAATCCACCGGGATGCCCCAGGTGAAACTGGTTCGGGACACGCACAGGTCCTCCAGGCCGGGCTTGATGAAATTGTTCACCATCTCGTTGACCCGGCTGCGGGGCTGGAGAAAATCGGTGTTCTCCAGCAGGTCCCGGACCCGGTCGGCATACTTGGACAGCCGGAAGAAGTAAGCCTCCTCCTCCGCGTCCACCACAGGCCGCCCGCAGTCGGGGCACTTGCCGTCCACCAGCTGGCTCTCGGTCCAGAAGCTCTCGCAGGGCTTGCAGTACTTGCCCACATACTTGCCCTTATAGATGTCGCCGTTGTCGTACATCTTCCGGAAGATGCGCTGGATGGCCTGGACGTGATAGCCGTCGGTGGTGCGGATGAAGCGGTCGTTGGAGATGTTCATCAGCTTCCACAGGTCCAGCACGCCCCGCTCCCCGGTGACGATGCGGTCCACGAACTGCTGGGGCGTGACCCCGGCGTCCCTGGCCTTGTCCTCGATCTTCTGGCCGTGCTCGTCAGTCCCGGTGAGGAACATCACCTCATAGCCCCGCAGCCGCTTATAGCGGGCCATGGCGTCGGTGGCCACGGTGCAGTAGGCGTGGCCGATGTGCAGCTTGTCAGAGGGATAATAAATGGGCGTAGTGATGTAGAACGTCTTCTTGCTCAATGTCGTCTGCCTCCGTTGTGGATATTTCTCAGGCGTTAATGGTCTCGTCCGTCACAGGCGGGACCTCGGACTCCGGCTCCGGTACGGGTTCCGGTTCAGGCTCCGCCCCGGGGACCGGGTCCGGCGCGGCGGGGGGCGGCGCCTCGGTCTGGGTGCTGCCGCCGGAGCTGTCGCCGCCGCCGGAGTTGGTGGTGACGTTGGCGGTGGTGTTCTGGACAGGCGCCGCGGCGGTCTCCGTCTCCGTGGTGTCCTCATGCTTGTGATAGCGGCTGTAGGCCTCCTTGCTGGAGCTCATCAGGTTGCCGTTGGCGTCGTATACATTGCGGTAGGTCTGGGCGTAATAGAAATCCGCGTCCTCCCAGGTGTCGGAGGTCATCTTCACATAGCTGCCGTCCTCGTTGGTGCCCAGAAGCCGCACGGTCAGCGAGCCGTTGGAGACCCAGGCCTCGATCTTGATGGGGTAGTTGCGGCTGTTGCGGAACTTGAAGTCCGGCCCGCCCCAGCTCACCGTGGCGTCCAGGCCCATGGGCAGGTAGGTGACGGTGAAGTAGTGGTCGTAGCGCAGGGTGATGTCCAGATTGGCGTACAGGCAGCAGTAATAGAGGGTGGAGCTGCCCTGGCAGATGCCGCCGCCCACGGCGGTGGAGTGCTTGCCGTTGGAATAAGCCCCCGCCTCCTGATAGCCCTTGGCCGTGGTGCGCTGGCCCAGGCAATCGTTGTATCCAAACTCCGCGCCGGGCTGGATGACCGTGCCGTTCATGGCCTTGGCGGCCAGGGTTATGTTGTTGATGCGGGCGTAGCTGGAGCCGGAGAGACTAGTGCTCTTCTCGGCCAGCACGTCGGCAAAGAGCCGTTCCGTCAGCTGGGCCTGGGTGACCTCCGGCTCCTGGTGGATCAGAGGGATGACCACCGATCCGCCCTCGGCCGTCTCGTTCCAGAGCTGGCGGGCCTGGTCCATATCGAAGCTCACGCCCGTGACGCTCTCGGTGGCCGTCCCGGTGACCGGGTCATAGGTGGCGTTCACAGGCTCTACATGGATGCGCTCATACAGGGTCTGCAGCAGGGTCTCCGTATCCATGGAGGCGTTGGCCCCGTCTGTCTGGCTCAGCTGGGTGGTGTCATACTCGATGGGCGTGTAATCCTCCCGCTCGAAGGCGTCGGCGATCTGTCCCACCAGGGTGGACAGGTCCACGCCCCGGGCTCCGGTGTTCTTCTCCAGGGCGATCTGGGTGTCGCTGACCTGGGCCTGGGTGGTGGACAGCTTCCGGTTCACCTCCTGGGCCACCGGGGCCGCCATGGCCTCGATGACGGAGCGGTCGATGGTGTTGGTCTGGGCACTGTCCACCTGCAGGTACACAGGTCCGCTCTCACAGGCCCGGTAGTCCATCAGGTTTGTCAGCATGGTGCCCGTCCGGCCGTAGCTGTAGGCCGCCTGGGCAAAGCCTGTGCCGTCGATGGGCTGCAAGCCCAGGTCCTGGGCCGTGACGGTGACACTGTCCCCGGTGGGGAAATTCACCGTGACGGCGGCGTTATCATACCGATCCGGGGCGTCGCCCAGGACCGCGGCCGCCTGCTCCATCGTCATGCCGCCCACGTCCACGCCGTTGACGTTCACGTTGGGATAGATGGTGGTGATCTTTGACACCCGGTCGGCGTAAGTGAAGCCCACCGCCAGCACGATGACCCCCATCGCCAGCAGCACCGCCACCGGGATGAGTATCTTCATCATCAAATTGCCGGAGCGGCGCTTCGGCGGCCGCCCGGGAGGCGGCGCGGGACGCTGGGGCGCAGGCCGCCGGGGCGGGGCAGGTTCTGCCTCCGCCGCCGCATAGACCTGCTGGTCCTCCGGCTGCTCCTCATTCTCCTCCTCTGCCAGGGCGCGGCTCTCCCGGTCCAGCCATTCGTCAAAGCTGAGGCCGTCAAAATCTTCCACGATGCTCCCCTCCTTATCTTATATACGCAGATCGCTGCCCGACGTTCCGGTGAGGTCCCCCACCTTCACGTCCATATTCTCCTCGATCCAGGGGTTGCCGCTGATGCGGTACTCCGCCTGGGCCTCCCACAGGGACCCGATGAGGATGTTGGACAGCAGAAACCCCTGTGGGGTGAAACTCCAGCGGCCGTTGACCTTTTTCGTCCAGCCGTCCTTCTCGTATTCCAGCAGCAGCGCCTCGATGGGGGCGAAGTCGCTGCGGTATATCTTGTGGTACTCCTCCTGGGAGATGCCCTTACTGCGGCGCATGCCCAGCATCAGGTACTCCGAGGCCCGGTCCAGCTCCTCCAGCTGCTCCTGCTCGTCCAGGATGGGTCCTCCCTCCGTGACGCCCTTCATATAGGCCCACATGTCCCGCACGAAGCTGAAGCGGGTGTTGCCCATGCAGGAATGGGCGCCGGGGCCGAAGCCCAGGTAGTCCTCCATGTCCCAATACTTCATATTATGCCGACAGGCCGCGCCCCGCCGGGCGAAATTGGACACCTCATACTGCTGATAGCCGTAGTGGGTCAGGGTCTCCACGGTGTAGAGATACATGTCCGCCTGGTCGTCGTCGGTGGGGATGACGGGGCTGTCCTTGTACGCCTGGTACATGGGCGTGCCCTCCTCCAGCTTCAGCCCGTAGCAGCTCAGATGGTCCGGCTCCAGGTCCAGCGTCCGGGCCAGGGTCTCCGCCCAGTCCCCCTTGGTCTGGTTGGGCAGGCCGTAGATGAGATCGATGCTCAGATTGTCAAAGCCCGCCGCCCGGATGGTCTTCACCGCCTTTTTCACCTGGGTGAAGTTGTGCCGCCGTCCGATGATCTTCAAAAGATCGTCGCTGGTGGACTGCACCCCCAGGGAGATGCGGTTGACGCCCTCTTTCCGCAGCAGATGCATGTCCCGGCTCTTCACGCTGTCCGGGTTGCACTCCACCGTGACCTCGGCGCTCTTGAGCACCTTGCCCGCCCGCTTCAGGGCGTTGAACACCTCCGCCAGGCGCTTGCCCCCGAAATAGCTGGGGGTGCCGCCGCCGAAATACACCGTGTCGATGTAATAGGGCGCCATGGTGCTGGCGGCCTCCTTGATATGGCAGATGAGGGCGTCCTGGTACTTGCCCATGCTTTTCTCGCACCCCGCCAGGGAGTAGAAGTCGCAGTATCCGCATTTGCTGGCGCAGAAGGGGATATGGATGTATACCCCCAGGTGCTTGTCTTCTCTATCTTCCATAGACGCTCATTCCAAATTTTTTGTTTCCGCTTGCTCCGTCTCCGGCAGAAAATCCGCCTTTGTGAACCGCACCAGGTCCTCCTTGGTCGGGGCCTCCATGGCCGCCACCCGGTCCGCCTGGCGGATCACCATATCCTCGAACTGATTTCGCACGTCCCGGCCGTTGCCGAAATTCTCGTCCCGGCCCTGGTACAGCGCGTCGAAAAATTCCTTGGAATACGCCTCCGCCTCATCGTCCAGCTCGTAGCCGTTTTTCTTGCACTGGAGGTGGAAGATGGCGTTGAGCTCGCCGCCGTCGTAGTCCTCGAAAAAGATATATTTGTTGAAGCGGCTCTCCAGGCCGGGGTTGGAGGAGAGGAACTTCTCCATGGGCCCGGTGTAGCCCGCCGCGATGACCACCAGCTCCTCCCGGTGGTCCTCCATGGCCTTCAAAATGGTCTCGATGGCCTCCCGGCCGAAATCGTTCTCCCCGCCGCTGGCCAGGGAGTAGGCCTCGTCGATGAACAGCACCCCGCCCAGGGCCGAGGCGATCACCTCCTGGGTCTTGATGGCCGTCTGGCCCACGTAGCCCGCCACCAGGCCGGAGCGGTCCACCTCGATGAGCTGGCCCTTGCTCAGCGCGCCGATGGCGGCGTACAGCCCGCCGATCAGCCGGGCCACGGTGGTCTTTCCGGTGCCGGGATTGCCCAGAAACACCATGTGCAGGCTCATGGGCGGCACGGGCAGGCCGTTCTCCTTCCGGAGCTGACGGACCTTCACCAGGTTCATCATGCTCTTGACGTTCTTCTTGACCCCCTCCAGGCCCACCAGGCCGTCCAGCTCCGCCATCAGCGCGTCCAGGTCCGGCTTTTCCGCCGTCTCTCCGGCGGCCTTGTCCCCGGTCTGGGGCTGGGCGGGGCCCGTCTGGCCCGCCGCCCGGGGCGGGTTCTTCTCCAAAAACGACGGCTGGGCGCTGGTGACGAAATCCGCCGCCCGCAGGCCCGGCTTGCCCTTTTTCACCCCCGCGCTGTCGCACAGGGCCGAGAGCTTGTCCGCGCACTCGGTGATGTACTCCGCCTCGGCATAGGTCACGTCGTCGTCCACCGCCGCCAGACACAGCAGGATGTTGGTCAGCATGCGGATGAACACCCGGGAGCAGTCGGTGCCCTTTTTGGCGTCCTGGTCCGTCAGGGACCAGAAAAACAGCGGCGGCAGAAAATCTCCGCTCTTGCCCACGGCGGTGGTCAGCGCCCACAAAAGCCAGGTGGGCTTGGGCTGCCCCTTGGAATACAGGGCGTTCACCGCCTCGGCATGCTCCTCGGTCAGCGAGGCGCTGCGGGCGAACAGCTGCAGCGCACAGGCGGCGCAGAACTGGTCCATCTGCTCCGCCAGGCTCCGTCCCGCCACGCGGTAGAACGCCTCGGTGTTGGCGATATAGGTCTTGTGCAGCTCCTCCGGGGAGCGCTTCCACTGGGTGGGCAGCTCGTCCGCCCCCTTCCATTTCTCCCTGCCCCCACGCCTTCTCTCGGCGCAAAGGGGCCAGTAAAGTCTATTATATTACAAAAATTACAAATTACAAGTATTATTTACAAAATTACAACAAAAATTCGTATTTAAGGGCGGGGCTCCCCCGCCCCGCCCTTAAATATGCCATTTTCCTTTTGGTCATCCTCTCTCAGCGTCACCATTTTCACTGACACGCCAATCTTCTTGGCGTAGTCCGGGTCCTGTTCCACAGCCTCCAGGACCCGCAGGGCCAGTATCCTCTCCCGAACCGTCATACTTCCTCCTTTACTTTTTTCAGCCATTTTCAATGTCTCATTGGTAAAGATATGTATTACTGGAAAACCACCTGATAATTGAACTCCGAGAGGGTATCGCGTATTACCACCTTTGCATTAGCTTCCGCCAATTCATAGATACCGTCCGCCTCCGCCTGTTTCAGGCCTTCCTGTTCGACCTCGCTAATCAGCTTCCAATACATCTCGCCCTTAATCTGGTTGAAGAAGCTCTCATGCTCCTCGCCCGTGATCTCCTCGCACTTCACATAGTTGGCCAGCACCTTGACCTCCGGCAGGTCTATGGTGATCTTCTGGCTGTCGTCATCGATCGCAAAAGCAATGTCGTCCATGTCATATCCGACCTTCGTGACCCCTGGGCATACCAGAGAGACGGTGCTTTTCGTGAAGGGGATGCGGGCCCCGCCAACGAGGGGAACGTTGTCCGAAATGTGTTTTACCCATTCTTCATCTCTATGAACTGTCCACTCGTCGGAATAGAAAACTGCCTGCTCGACAGCCTTGAGTTTTCCTTCTACCTCGTTCCGTGTTACTATGCTCTTCACTTCCACAATCCCTGTCTTTTCTACTACCTTCTCGCTCTTGCTCTGCTCATACTTGAAATAACAACCACAGATCACAATCCCTATCGCGATGAGCAGCAGCGCCGCGACCATTTTCTTGATAACCTTTTTCATCTTCTTTTTCTCCTTTGTTCTTTGTTTTTTATTTTTTGCCGTTTTGCGGTCTCCCTCCCGGCTTGACTATATTCTATCGCTGGGCAGGCTCTACAAAAAGGGAACTTACCGCGGGATATGGGCTCCTATTTCCGCAAAAACAGGGAAGTCAAAACCTCCGGCGAAGCCGGAGGCTTGAATAGGCCCTAGAAGGGCCTGGGATCGGCAGGCGTCTCAAGACGC
>CANROZ010000024.1 GCA_947632365.1 uncultured Oscillospiraceae bacterium | reverse complement strand
GTTCTCCCTGCTGTCGGTGGACGGCCCGGCGTCGGGCGTCTGCATCCGCAACGCCAAGTACCCCCTGCAGGACGCCCGCATCGACGCCGCCTACCAGTACGGCGTCAGCAACGAGCCCCTGCCCGGCGGGGCGGAGATCTCCGTGGCCGAAGGCCGCCTGCTGCTGATCAAGGTCTCCCGCGACGCGTGAACGAAAAATGGCACGGCCCGATATTTCGGGCCGTGTCAAAATTTACTTGCGTTATCGGCATGTCCGGTATATGCTGAAAGGGAAGAATAAACTGTGAGAAGGTGACATATATGCATCTGCGTCGGTACGCCTCGCTTGTGATACTGTTCGTTCTTCTGTTGACCATAATGACAGCGCCAAGTGCGGTCGCGGCGGAACAGCAGGAGGGAAGTCTGGCAGTCGATGATGACAGCGCTTCTGCGGACAGCGGTTCCCTGCCCGTGGAGAATGCGGATCAGCTGTTGGAGGAAGAGGACTTTCTTGCAGCAGACGGGGAATCGGCTATTGACACGGCTGGGATGCAGGAAGCATTTTTTCCGGTGATCGAAGCCTACAGAGGTGCCATTCAGGACGGCGTGAACATGCTTATCGGGGAAGGGGGCAGCGAATATGCTGGTGCCGTCGGTTTTGGCGGTTTTTTCCCGGAGTGCGACCCGCAGTATGCTTTCTATGATGTGAACAAGGATGAAGAACCGGAAATGCTCATCGGAACGGGATACAGTCTGAACGAGTTCAGGGTCGTGCAGATTTTTTACTGTGAAAACGGCCAGATCAAAAGGTTCTTCGATGAGAAACACAACTACATGGAGAATGTATATATAGGTGCCAACGGGACGATCATGATCAATTGCCGCATCCTTGTCGCACCGATCGGGAGCACGTTGGAAATCGTAACGATTGGTAGCTCCTGGGCAGAGCCCGAGGCGTATGACAGCTGCTATTGCAACGCTATCGCCGGGGGCGTCGTGATGGATCCCGACGAGGATTATCTGCGGATGGCGGAAGGGGCTTTCGCTGAACTGCGGGACGCGGGCTGTTCTGAAGTCTCCATTGAGGAGATGGATGCTAAGAGAGAGGATTACATAGCCACTGGTCTAGATCTGACGGCGTTGGAATGGCACAGTTTTATGGAGCAGACCCCCTCAGAGGAAGTGCCTGATGAGACGCCAATGCCAGGTGGGGAGGAGAAGGACGGGTCGTTTTCCGGAGAACATGTCTACAATGTTTATAAAGCTCCAGTTCTCAACGATATGGAGATGGGGACCACGCTGGCGCTGGATGCCGATGGGGACAGATTCATCATGGTCGTCAATTTGATGGAATACTGGGGCGTAGTCAGCGGGACTTACACGAGAACCGATTCTTATTTGGATTTAAACATCATAAATACGGTGGAAGGCTGGGGAGAGGACGATGTATCCAGTCTCCGCCTATCGGTTGTAGGAGATACGTTTGTAAGTTCTCAATACTTTTTTAGCGTGGAGAAAAACGGGGTATTCCATTATGAAGAGAGCTATACTGTAACGGGTGACAGCGGGATTGGTATCGTGACGGGGGACTGTGTTCGTTTCCGTGCAGGTCCTGGAACAGATTACTGGATACTGGTGGAGCTGTATAAGGGAGATCGCCTCGAGATCACAGGAAGGTGCGGAGACTGGTATCAGGCCAGGACAAGAAAAGTAGACGGCTTTAGTTCCCAGGCCTACGGCTATATCTCCTGTGACTACCTGGAAAAAGAGTGAGTGAGCCCCTGCCCGGCGGGGCGGAGATATCCGTGGCCGATGGCCGCCTGCTGCTGATCAAGGTCTCCCGCGACGCGTGAATGAAATAAGAAAAGCGCCTTTGATGGATGTCAAAGGCGCTTTTGCCATGCTCAGGGGCGCAGCCGGGGGTCCCGTGTCCGGCCCAGGAGATAATCCACGCTGACATCATAGTAATCCGCCAGTCGGATGAGGTTTTCCGCCGTCAGCTCGATGACGCCATTTTCATATTGGGAATACGTATTCTGGCTCACGTTCAGCACCGCCGCCAGCTCCCGCTGCCGCAGGTCCCGGTCCTCCCGGAGATTTTTGATGTTGGGGAATACCATAACCGTCACCTCGACGGTATTATGGTTTATCTGTATTTCAGATATTGACTTTTATCTGGAATCCAGATATAATTACCACAGAAGTCATGCTCCCCGAAGGGGGAAGAAGGAGGATATTTGATGAAAAGGCGTATCTTGTGTGTTTTTTTGATCCTGACGATGCTGGCATCGCTGGGCGCTGCCGCTTTTGCCGAGGAGACTACCGGACCGGAGGTAATCGTCGAGCCGGAGGAGACTGCCGAACCGGAGACGGCCGCTGAACCGGAGGCAACTGCCGAACCGGAGGAGACTGCCGAACCGGAGGCAACTGCCGAACCGGAGGAGACTGCCGAACCGGAGGCAACCGCCGAACCGGAGGAGACCGCCGAACCGGAAGTGACCACCGAACCGGAGGAGACCGCCGAACCGGGGGAGACCACGGAGCCGGAAGCGAGCACCGAGCCCGAGGAGACCACGGAGCCGATGATAGTCATGGCACTGGAGAACGATCTTGTGGCAGAGGCCAGTCTCACCGCGAGCCGGGTCATCCATTTTTTGGGAGCGACAGAGGGGCTCGTCTCCGCCAAAGACCAAAATGGAAAGACGGTCAAAGAGGGCGATAAGGTTTCCGGAACGATAGAGATCACCTTGAAAAAGGCGTACACATTTGTTGCCACCGTCGGAGAAGAATGGGTCGGAGCGAACGACATGGGGACAACAGGCGAGATATATCTGGATTATATCGAGGAGGCGGATGCCTCTGCGCCTGTCGTCGTGGATATATCCGCGCCCGCCGTCTTGAATCTTGTCGGCGCTGTCGAGGGCATAGCCTCCTGCAGGGACGGTGAGACGGAAGAAGAACTGCATCAAGGGGCCCTTTTGCCAGTGTCTCCGTGGACGCCGAGTTATGGGGAAGCGCTAAACACTATGATCATCGATCTGCGCCCCGGCTATAAACTGGAAAAGACAGGCTACATTGAAAACGGCTATATATATGACTTCGGTGATTACTGGTATGATGCCAACGATGAACCGGTAGGATACACCTATGAAGCCTTCGCCGGGAATGCCGGAACGCTGACCATCACTGTCGTGCAGGATAAAACGGCTAAACCCAAGAAGATGGTGCCCGTTCAGGTGATATCAGAGCTGTCGGATGATATATATGTGGCGGAACAAGTTGAGGTCGGAAAGAACTTTATCATTATGCTCAATACCGAGTGCATGATAAATGTGGAGGGCGCTACGTTCGTATCTGGTTACGGTGAAGAGCTCGTATACAAACCGAACGCAGACAGCAAAGAGATCGTTATTACCGTTGAAAAGCAGGCGCCTGCCACGCTGAATATCACCGGACAGACAGGCAAGGTGATAAAAGGAAGTGACTTTTTCGCATTGGAAAATGGCAGCTCTTTTACACGCGGAGAACTGCTACTTGCGGCGAATTATGATCTGGAACAGACGGGAGAGCTGGATAACTGCTATATCACCGATTACGGCTATGAGTGGGACTACAGTATCAGCGGATTTCATCACAGATACAGCATACATGCCAAGACCAGCGGTACGATAACTGTGAATGTTGTCGGCCATCCGCACTCGCTCATCCCCCTCCGACTGGAAGGGGCGACCAGCAAGATCGAATGCATTCCTCCGGATTCCATTGTCGATATAGGGGAAGGCTATGTCTGGGGCGAGAATGCAGATATGGCCCGCTGCGGATTCTCTATGACCGTTCAGGTGAAAGACGGGTATACGCTGGAGGTCCAGGGCGGAACTATCCGCTCGACACAGCATTATAACGGTCACTATGAAAACTATTATGAATACGAGGTCACGGTCGGCTATGGGGATGAACTGGTCCTCAGGGCTGTGAAGGGCAACGTACTGGGCGACGTGACCGGAAGCGGCGCGGTGGAGTCAAAGGATGCCACGGAGCTGTTCCGTGTCGTCAACAAGCAGATATCCAAGACCGTCGACCTGTCGGTGGGCGATGTGACCCACGACGGCAAGGTGGATGCCAAGGACGCCACGCAGTTGTTCCGCTTTATCAACAAGCAGATCGTGACCCTCTGAGCGGGTAAAGGAGAGAGAACATGAGAAAGCTGGTTTATATACTCTTGGCGGCCGTGCTCACGGTGTCTCTGGCGGTCATCTCGGCCCAGGCAGCTGGCGGCGCCCAACTGACTATCACCACCGATAAAGCGGAGGTCCATCCGGGCGATACGGTGACATTCACCTTTGCCGTCAGCAATCCCGCCAAGTCCCCGGTGGCTGGACTTCAGTACACCGTGGACCTGCCGACCGGACTGACATATAAGAGCCATGAACTGCTCTGCGAGAAATATTTTGGCGCGGCAAACTACAATGCCGCCGCCGCGAATCTGTTCGTCACCAATACGGCTACGCTGGAGGGCATGACGGAGGCCGCGTGGCAGGTCATGACCATCACCTGCGATGTGGCGAGGGATATCACCCTAGGCACAAAGACTATCAGCCTCTCGGAAGTGTCCTTTTATGGTGGTGTGGACTTGACGGACATCCCGTATACGCCCGGAACGGCCTCGGTCAAGGTCACCCATACGGATGAACAGCACGTATGGGATGCGGAGCACAGCAAGGTGACGAAAGAGGCTGGCTGCGCCGAGCAGGGTGAACGCACCTATACCTGCGCAGTAGACGGATGCGGCAAGACGAAAACAGAGACCATAGAGGCTCTGGGACACGATTACAAGGTGTCGGAGACGAATGCCACCTGCACCAAACCCGGTGTGAGCACCTATACCTGCTCCCGGTGCGGCGACAGCTATACCGAGACGGGCAAGGCGTTGGGCCACAGTTACGGCGAGTGGGTGACTGACCAAGAGGCCACTTGTACGGAGCCGGGCTCTCGTCACCGGGACTGCGTGAACGATTGCTGCACGGTAGCGGACGAGACCGCCCGGGAGGAGGGCTGGCGGCAGACCGAAGCGATTCCGGTCATCCCCCACGAGAAAGGCGAAGTGGCGTCGCACACCGAGGCCACCTGCACAGAGGAGGGCATCACCACGTATCAGTGCGCCATGTGCGGCGAGGTCATCAGTGATTGGACAGAGACAGAGCCTGCCCTGGGGCATGCTAAGCCGGAGGATGAGAGCCTGATCGAGACCGTGAAGGAGGCCACGTGCACAGAGACGGGGGAGGTCAAATATATCTGCACCCGCTGCGGCGAGGAGCAAACAGAGGAGGTCCCCGCCCTGGGCCATGCCTGGGATGAGGGCAAGGTGACAAAAGAGCCCACTGCTGCGGAAAAGGGCGTAAGGACCTTCACCTGCACCCGTTGCGGCGAGACCAAAACGGAGACCATTCCTGCCAAGGGAAGCTCTGGCGGCGGCACGGGCAGCGGTTCCGGGCAGAGCGGCGCGCCCAAGACCGGGGACGAGACGCCACTGACCCTGTACGCAGGGCTGCTGGCTCTGAGCCTGGCGGGCCTGGGCCTGGTGCTGGGCTGGAAAAAGCGGACCGAGAAATAAGACGATATACAGCGCAGGGCGCGGTGCCTGGCACCGCGCCCTGATTCTATAGAGTTCCCCCGGCGTGGGCCGGGGGAGCGTTTTTATAGAAGGATCTCCGCCGCGGAGAATACCTCCTCCAGCAGCGCCCGTCCGTAGTCGATGAACCGCCCACTCTCCAGCAGGGCCAGCACCTCCCGGCGGTCGGCCCAGCGCACGGCGGCCACCTCCTCCCCGGACAGGGTGAGCGCCTCCGGCGCGATATCCAGCCGCAGCAGGTAGAAGTCGTCCAGCACCTGGGGTATCCGGAATCGCTTGAAAAAGAGCGGCGGCTCCTCCAGACGCAGACCCAGCTCCTCCTCCGCCTCCCGGCATACCGCCCGGCGGCTGTCCTCGCTGGAGCGGACGTGACCGCCGGAGCTCAGGTCCCACATGCCGCCCCAGCGCTCTTTTCCGCCGCTGCGCTGCTGGATGAGCATGCGCCCGCCGCTGTCGAACAGGCACAGGTGGGTCACCAGGATGTGGTCCCCCGGCTCCCGGGGGCCGCCCCGGACCATTTTCCGGTCGGTCCGGCGGCCGTTCTCGTCATAGATATCCAGCCATTCCATACCGCTGCCTCTCAATCCAATGCCAGGGAAAAGCCCCCGGCGCCGAAACTACGGGCCTTGTATTCCAGCAGATGGGCCACGAATTGGGTGCCCTTCTCCCGGGACGCGCAGGCGATCAGCCCGTCGATGTTCTCCGCCGTCACCGCGCCCGCCTGCTCGCAGAGAGCCAGCGCGGCCATATCCTCCGCCTGCATGCACAGCGTGAGGAGCTGCTCGCTCCACCGGGCGAGGTACCGCCCGTAGCCCGCCGTGCCCGCCGCCGTCAGGCCCGCTGGATAGCGCAGGCGGTCCAGGGCGAAGGGGATGTATGTGCCATCCTCCGGGCCGCCGTCGATGAACCACTGGTCCAGCGCCGCGGGGTCGAAGTCGGCGCCGGGGCCCCAGGCGGACAGGAGCATCTCCTGCATGTGCCGATCTCCCGGCGCGGTGCCCATCCACACCCGGCGCAGCACCCGGTCGGTGTCGGCGGAGCGGACGGTGATCTCGTGGTCCAGCCAGGGCTCGCCGATGCGCATGGGTGGCCGGACGATCACGCCCAGCAGCGCCGTCATGGCGTATCCGTGGCCGCGGACGCCCGCCGGGTCGATGGCGTCGTATACGGTGATGTCCCGGCAGCCCGCGAAGGACGAGGGGCCCGCGGTGCGGACGCTCTTGGGGAGAGTGACGCGCTCCAGGGCGCACCCGGAAAAGCACTCCGCGCCAAGGGTGGAGAGGGTGTCCGGGAGCGTCAGTTCGGCCAGGGCCCGGCAGTCGGAGAAGGCCTGCGCCCCGATGCGCTCCAGGCCTGCAGGCAGGGACAGGCTCTCCAGGGCGCGGCAGTTGGCGAAGGCCGCCTCCCCCAGTTCGGTGACACCCGCCATGATGGTGACGCTCCGCAGCCGCTCGCACCAGGCGAAGGCCTTTTCCTCGATGCATGCCACGCCGCCGGGAATGGTCACCGCCTCCAGCCGATTGCAGCCGGAGAAGGCCTCCCGGCCCAGGCGGCGCAGGCTCTCCGGCAGGGAGACGGTCCGCAGCTCGGGGCACCAGGCGAAGGCGCCGTCGCCGATCTCCGTCACCCCCTCCGGGACAGTCACGGAGACGAGAGAGGCGCAGCGGCGAAAGGCGCTGCGTCCGATGCCCGTCACATCGCCGGGGACGGGCACATCCCCGGCGTGGCCGCGATAGGCCAGCAGTATCCCGTTTTCGATCTGGAAATCCGCCTGCGCCATCGACGCTCTCCTTACAGGTCCAAAGTCTCCAGCTCCCGGAGTATCTCGCTCCGGCGCTCAAAAAACAGCAGCTCCCGGCTGTGGGCGAAATAGGCCTCGCTGCCGTAGTGGCTGACGAAGCGGACAGCGTGGTCGTTGGCGGTCAGCTCCGTGGAGAGGATCGTCAATTCCTGGCCGCCCCGGAACACCTCCTCGCAGAAGCGGTAGAGATTGTCCAGCTCCCGGACGGTGTTCTCCGCCGCGGTGCGCAGCTCCTGTGCCCGGCGGGCAAAATCCGTCCGCAGAGCCTCGTAATCCCGGGCGGGATCGGTCCCGTCCACGAGCTCCCGCTCCTGCTCCAGCGCGGCGGCCGCGCCCTTCAGTCCCTGCTGGGTCAGCGCGTCCAGGGTGGAGGAGGCCTTGCCCTTTTCCAGGGCGTCCAGCAACTCCCGGGCCTTCTGTTCCAGGACAGCGGAGGCGTCTCCATGGGCCAGGATGCGGGGCTTTGCGTCCTGCAGGGCCTTTTGCAGCTCCATGGCTGTCTGCTCCTGGCGTACCACCGCCTCGATCCGCTCCGTGATGGCGTCGGTGAGCAGCCCCAACAGGCTCAGCCGCTCGTCAAAGCCCGCAGCGGCGGCCCGGTCCCGGATGGCCTGCTCCTCCGTGCCCGCCAGGATACGCCCCACCTGGTAGTCGGCCCGGTATTTTGTGAACAGGTCATAGTACACCGCGAAATCCCGGGCCACGGCCGGGTCCTGCAGGTACTGCCCCACCAGCCGCTCCGTCACGGGCAGGTCCCGCTTCTCATACAGCCGCAGCATCTCCGACAGATCGGACCAGCCCCGGGCCGTCACGAACCGACGGCCTCCCGTGGTCATCTCGATGCGGTAAAAGTTCTGCTTGCGCATGTCCAGATAGGTCAATATGGCCGGGTGGACGCTCTTCTGCTGGGCGTAGTGCTTCCAGGCCTCCAGGTCCGGCTCGATATCGATGCGCTTGAGGCGGTCCCAGGTGACCACGTCGAACTCCCGGACGGAGTTGTTGTACTCCGGGGGGTTGCCCGCCGTCACCACGATCCAGCCGGGGGGCACCTGGTGACGGCCGAAGACCTTATACTGCAAAAATTGCAGCATGGCGGGGGCCAGGGTCTCGGACACGCAGTTGATCTCGTCCAGAAAGAGGATGCCCTCCCGCACGCCTGTCTGTTCCATAAGGTCGTATACGGAGGCCAGTATCTCGCTCATGGTGTACTCCGAGACGCTGTACTCCTTGCCCCCGTAGTTCTTCCGCACGATGAAGGGCAGACCCAGGGCGCTCTGGCGGGTGTGGTGGGTCATGGAGTAGTTCACCAGTCCCACCCCCAGCTCCTGGGCCACCTGCTCCATGATGGCGGTCTTGCCGATGCCCGGCGGGCCCATGAGACACACCGGGCGCTGCCGCTCGATGGGTATCTCATAGCCGCCGAACTCGTTTTTGGTGAAGTACGCCGTCATGGCGTTTTTGATCTCTTCCTTTGCCTGCTGGATATTCATACCGCACTCCTAAATGATCTCGTTGATCTCTTCTTTTCGCAGGGAAACGCCCATGGCCCAGGGGGGGATGGTCCGCCGACCGCCGCCGTCGTCGTCCAGAAACACGAAAGCCGTCCGGTAGGGGGGCGGTTTCTGGGGGAAGGTGCCCTGGCCGTCCGTGAAATATATGAGCCCCTGCAGCCGGGGCAGCTGCCGCTCGGCCACGAGTTTGTCCACCAGATCGAAGACGGGCCGGAAATCCGTGCCGCCCTGGCCGTGTATCTTCATGTGCTTTATGTACCGCTCAAATTCCGCTTTGGTGGTGATGCGCACATGTTCCTGGATCTCCGCGTCGCATTGGATGATGTGCAGCTCGATCCGGGAGAAAAAGCTCTCGGTGGTGAGCAGGATATTGTAGGTCTTCTGCACGAACGCCTGCACCAGCTCCCCGGAGGTGGAGCCGGAGGTGTCGATGGCGATCACAAATTCCCGGATGCGCATGACCTCCTGATACTCCAGCGGTTCCACCAGTGGCATGTTCTCATACAGCTGCAAGCCGTAGGTATAGAAGATGTAGTCGAACTCGTCGGCGCTGACGTGCATCACCTCGCCCCGGATGGCGAACTGCTTCAAAAGCTCCGTATAGTCGAACCGCTCCCGCCGCAGGTCCCGCAGATTCTGCGTCAGCGCGCCCGCCCGGGCGCCCCGACGCCGACCGGAGAAGGTCTCCAGCTCCAGCTGCATCCGCTCCGCCACGCCCTGCCAGTCCGCCTCCCCCATGGAGAGAGATTTGAAGGGGCTCCGGTGGCTCTCCCGCTCCCGCTTTTGGTCCTCGTCCTCCTCTTCCGAGAGCTTCACATGCAGCCGTTTCAACACGCCGTCTCCGTCGTCCCAGTGGTACCACAGCCGATGGTCGTCCGCCCGGAAGGGCTCCCGCATCCGTTCCAGCTCCTCTTCGGAGAGGCCTTGCTCCAGGCAGTACTGATAGACGCGCCCGGCGGTGAGCTCCCCCACGGCCTGGCCCAGGGATTCCAGGATCGGCCGCTGCGCCGCCTCCCGGGGGGATGAGAGCTCCGGCTCGCCC
Organism: uncultured Oscillospiraceae bacterium; assembly: GCA_947632365.1. GTDB lineage: Bacteria > Bacillota > Clostridia > Oscillospirales > Oscillospiraceae > CAJOIG01. The sequence goes on along the minus strand of CANROZ010000024.1, from coordinate 7,807 downwards.
AGCTGGGTGATGATCTGCTCCACCGCCACGTCGCAGGCCAGGTCCCAGGCCTGCCGATGGATGAACGCGTGGAAATAGAGATGCCGGAACACACAGTGCAGCGCCAGATGCAGAAGATCCCGGGTCAGCACCGCCTGATCGTCGGCGTAGACGCCCAGCACGTATTTGGGGTCGTAGACGATGGCATGCCCGTCGGTGCCGAAGGGCACCTCCGCCGCGCTCACCAAGCGGAACCGACTCAGGGCCCCGTCCAGGAACCGGAGCCGGACCAGCAGTATGTCCCGGCTCAGGTCCAGCGCTTCCCGGGCCAGCGTTTCGGTCCGCTGCTCTTTCCGGGCCTCGTCCATGATCCGACCTCCTCTCTGTTCCTTTGCCATTATACAGGTCCCGAGGCGATTTGTAAAATCAAATCGTTCCGGCGGCCGCCCCACACTGAAAACGGCTCCCTCAAACGAGGGAGCCGACAGTCGGAAAAGAGTGGATATCACGCCGCGGTGTGCAGCTTTTTCAACCAGCGGCGGAGCAGGATGCTGGCGAACACGGCGCCGCAGGCCTCGCCCGCGATGACGGCGCTCACAAGGCCCTGCATGCCGAACAGCCTGTCCAGCAGGAACATGAAGGGGATGTAGAACACGATCTGCCGGGCGAAGGCGTGCAGCAGGGTGTCCCGGCCGTCGCCCATGGCCTGCAGGCAGAAGGAGGTGTGGTAGTTGATGAACTGTACCGGGGAGGCCAGGCACCGGATACGGATGAACAGCGTTGCGTAGCCGATGGTCTCCAGGGCCTCCTCCACATGGCCCGCGGTGGCGTTCATGAATATGCGGGCGATGGGCACGGCACAGAGCTGGAAAAAGACCACGCTGAAAAAGGAGATGCCCAGCCCGCAGACCCGGGCGAAGGAGATGGTCTTTTCCATCCGCTCCCGATTGCCGGAGGAGAAGTTGTAGGCCACGATGGGCAGCATGCCCTGGCAGATACCGATGTTGATGGCGTTGGGCAGCCGTTCGGACTTCATCACGATGCCGATGGCGGCCAGGGCCGTATCCCCGTGGACGGCCATGAGGGCGTTGAGGAACACGTTGGCCAGATCGAACAGGGCGTTGAGGGCGGCGGAGGGGATGCCCACGGCGAACACCTCCCGCAGGTCTGCCCGGCGGATGGCCCGTGCGTGACCCAGGCTCATGCTCAGCGGCGCGGTCCGGGAGACCTTTTTCACCATCACCAGCATATAGACGCAGGCGGCGATGTTGCTCAGCAGCGTGGCCAGCGCCGCGCCGAACACCTCCCGGCCCTCCGGCAGCAGCACGAACATGAACAGGGGGTCCAGCACGATATTCAGGACACCGCCCCCGGACAGGCCGATGCTGGCCTGCTTGGCATAGCCCGCGTTGCGCAGCAGATGCCCGCCCACGGCGGACACCACTGTGGGCAGGGTGCCCAGGATGACCACCAGCCACACGTATTCCTTGGCGTAGCCGATGGTGGCGTCCGAGGCGCCCAGCAGCCGCAGCAGCGGCTCCAGGGTCAGGAAGATGATGAGGGAATAGAGCACCGAGATGACCACGGAGCCATAGAGGCTGAAGGCGCAGACCCGCCGGGCCTCGTCCGGCTTGCCCTGGCCCATCAGCCGGGCCATCAGGCTGCCGCCGCCGATGCCGAACAGGTTGCCGAAGGCGATGGTCATCATGAAAATGGTGAAGGACACCGTCACTGACGCCACCATGTAGGAGTTTCCGGTGCGGCCGATGAAGAAGGTGTCCACGATGTTGTAGACGAGGTTGATGAGCTGGCTGATGATGGTGGGGATGGCCAGCGTGGCCAGGGCCTTGGGGATGGGGACGCTCTCAAAGAGCTCCTGCTTGCTGGGCTTGTTCATGGGACCGCCTCGCTTCCGATCATGTATCCGCCGACCCGCGGGTCAGGCGCGGCGCAGGGGAGGGGAGTGTGCTCAGGCGCTGGCCTGCCCGGCATAGGGGCGGGAGGTCATGATCCCGGCGATGCCCACGGTGGCCTTGCCCGTGTCGGACAGGTCCTCATAGGCGGGGATGGCGCCGGAGACGTTCTCGTTCAGCCAGCTCATATCGATGATCTGCTCAGGGGTGAGCACATCGTTCCGTCCGGCGACGAGATGGCCGGACTGGTCGTACAGCGGGCCCCGGAAGGGGTCGCATATCCCGGCGCGGATGCTCTTTTCGATGAGCCCGGCCAGCTTGCGGGTGGCGGCAGGCAGCTTGTCGGAATAGAGCATCTCCACCACGCCCGCGCTCATGCCCCAGTAGTAGTTCAGGGCCTTGCTGCTGCCGGAGTACTCGGCCTGGAAGCTCTTATCCTGGATGCGGCGCAGCAGCGCCTCATAATATACGCCCCACTGCCACACGGGCATGGCCAGGTTCACCGGACGGCCGCCGTCCAGGATGGACAGGCCGAAGGGGGAGCGGCCCTGGTCCTGGAGCCGGGCCAGGTCCTGGGTGGAGATGAGCCGCACGCCCCGGTCGGTGAGCCGCTTTGCGGCAGCCTCCACGCCGCCCACGGAGGACCACTCCAGCCGCACCCGGACCCGGGGGTCCACCGTCTGCGCCCCCAGGGCAAAGGCGTTGATGCCCGCCACCTGGCCGAAGATGGGGTAGTCGCAGATATAGCCCACCTCGTCGGCGTCGGCCAGGGCCCCGGCGATGACGCCTGCGATGAACTTGGCCTCGTACATCCGGGCATAGTAGGTGCGGATATAGCGGTGGGACATGTTCAGCGCGCAGTTGAGGATCGTCACCTTGGGATCGGCCGCGGCGGCCCGGAGACTGGCGGGCAGCAGCCGGGGGGAGGTGGTGAAGATCACCCGATTGCCCTGGTCGATGGCCTGGCGGATGACATCGTCCGCGTCGCCGTCCAGGGCGTTGAAATAGGCGCAGGTCTCGATCTTGTCCCCGAACACCCGCTGCACATGCTCCCGGCCCAGCTCGTGGCCGTAGGTCCAGCCGGAGAGGGCGGGGTTCTTGTCGTGGATGAAGGCCACCTTCAGGGGCTTGGCCTCGCCCTTGGGCAGCACGCGGGCCAGCAGCCCCTCGGGCTTCTCCGCCGGGGGCGCCAGACGCACCTCGATGGGCTCCCGCTCCTGGAGCAGGACGATCTCCTCCCAGATGCGGCCCAGGGCCGCCTTCAGCTCCGCCTCGCTCTGACGGCACAGGTCCGGATAGCTGTAAAAGTCCATATACGCCAGCATGGCGTCGCCCACGGTGCAGTCCAATCGCTGGCCGCCCCGGGCGTCGAAGGCCTTGCGGAAGTAGCACCAGGCCGCGTGGAACTGCCGCCGCTCCTCCTCCGTCCAGACCTCATTCACCGCCTTGCCCATGTGCCGCTGCAGCCGCGCATAGCCGCCGGGGCGGGTGAACTCCAGATAGTTGATCCGGCTGACCCGGTAGAACTCCACGAACTCAAAATACACCGCCGTCCGGGGATCGTCCCGGACCTCCGGCAGGATGCGCATCACCCGGGCCTCCACCGCGTCCGCGCCGAAGAATTTCAGCACGCTGACGCGCTTGTTGCCCTCCTCCACGTAGTAGCGGTTCATATATTCCCAGGCCCGGATGGGCTCCCGGATGCCCTCCGACAGGTGGGCCTGGCACAGGTTCTGCCACTTCTGGGCAAACTCGGTGTGCTCGCCGATGAGGGGCATGAAGTTCCGGGCGAAGGCGTTGGTGCGTCCCGCCGTGCGGGTGCCCGCGATGAACTCCATGGGGATGGATATGACGCCCAGGTCCACCCCGCCGGAGAACCGCTCCGGAGGCAGCAGTTCGTCCAGCGCCGTGGGGTAGGGATACTCCCCCGCGGCGGTGCAGCGGCGAAATTCCTTTTGGGCCATCTTCAGCGCTTCGGCATACTCAGTGGACATGCAAAACACCTTTCCAATAATAATGCTTCCGATCGAGTTGACATTGTACACCAAGCCGACCCCCTGTCACAAGGGCGAATATGCACAAAACAGGGCGTTCCAGCGGGCGGTTTTCCAACAGATAAGGTTAACATAACACATGTTTTGCGTTCCTGGAAAGGGGTGCCGGAGGCCGTCGCCGACAGTGCAATTTTCACAGAAAGAGCGTGTTTTTTTCGTCATGGGGAATGGCACTCTTTCCTTGACTTTGCCAACGGCCGATGGTATGTTGGTAATACCAAGGAGGAGGGGTGCGTATGACCTTGGCGAAGATACAAAACGACTCGCCAAAGATCCCGGAGCTGGTGATGCAGTCGCTGATCGCCGCCCTGGAGCGGGGCACCATCCAGGTGGGCGACGAGCTGCCCTCCGAGCGGGACCTGGCGGAGACGCTGGGCATCGGCCGGGGCTCACTGCGGGAGTGCCTGGCGGTGCTGGAGTTTCTGGGCTCCATCGAGACCCGGGGCAACCGCAAGGTGGTCATCCGGGACGCGGAATACATACGCAACGCCATCTACTTCGTGCGGGTGTCCAACCGGGACGATATCCAGGAGGAGTTTCTGGAGTTCCGGCGCATCAACGAGAGCGCCATCGCCGAGCTGGCCTGCCAGCGGGCCACGGAGGAGGACCTGGCCGCCATGGAGCACTGCCTGCGCCGGATGAAGGCCCACCCCGAGGACCCTCTGACCGACGTGGATTTCCATGTGGCCCTGGCCCGGGCCAGCCACAACGCCCTGCTGGCCTCCGCCAGCCATCTGGTCAACAGCATGATCGCGGGCATCCGGGAGCGGTTTTTCGAGCTGCCCGACTATCCCTCCATTGCCTACGAATCCCACATGCAGATCTACAGCGCCGTCCGGGACCGGGACCAGGAGCGGGCTCGCCGGGAGACGGAGCGCCATCTGCAGATCGTGCGGGAATTTTCCCGGGAGTACCCCGATAAAGACTGAGCGTAACGTGTTGTGCATTTTATGCAAAATCGCCGTCGAATTTTCGGTTTGGCGTTGGGTGGTTCCCACTTGACGAACCCTTTTTTGTGTGCTACCTTTTACATGGGTAAAGTTGGTATTACCATCGGACCAATTTATTTCGCTTATGACTTTTTACTTGGAGACAGGGTCCCAGGACCCATATTATAACCTTGCTTTTGAGGAGACGGTGCTCCGGCGCCGGACGGAGGGCGACTGGCTGCTGCTGTGGCAGAACGACAACACCATCGTGGTAGGCCAGAACCAGAACACCGAGGAGGAGATCGACCACGATTTCGTGGACGCCCACCACATCCATGTGGTCCGGCGCTCCACCGGCGGCGGCGCGGTGTACCACGATCTGGGCAACCTCAACTATTCCTTCATCACCGACGCGGGACAGGCCGAACAGCTGGCCATGGAGCGATTCACCCGGCCGATAGTGGCGGCATTGCGGGGCCTGGGCCTGGAGGCGGAGGCCTCCGGGCGCAACGATATCCTGGTGGAGGGCCGGAAGGTATCCGGCACCGCCCAGCGCCTGGCGAAGGGGCGCATCCTCTACCACGGGTGCATGCTGTTCGACGCGGACCCCGGCATGATCGCCGGAGCGCTCCGGGCGGACCCGGACAAGTTCGCCTCCAAGAGCACCAAGTCCGTCCGCAGCCGGGTGAGCAACATCCGCCCGCTGCTGAAGGAGGATATGACCCTGGCGCAGTTCTGGGCCTACCTGAAGACGGCGCTGACCGCCGACGGCCTGACCGAGACCGCCCTGACGGCGGAGGAGTTGGCCGAGGTGGAGCGGCTGAAGCGGGAGAAGTACGACACCTGGGAGTGGAACTGGGGCCGCTCGCCCCAATACGGCTACCGGGACCGCCGCCGCTTCCCCGGCGGGACCTTGGAGGTCCGGGCCGACGTGGAGAAGGGCCATATCCGGGACATCGTGTTTTTCGGAGATTTTCTCTCCGTGGTCCCGCTGGACGGGCTGTGCGCCGCCCTGGCGGGATGCCCCTGGCGGCGTGAGGACGCCGCCGCGGTGCTGGACCGCTTCCCGGTGGGGGAGATGTTCGGCGCCATCACAGCGGAGCAGGTGCTGGACACCATGTTCAACGCCCATACATAAAAAAGACCTCCCCGGTCCGGGGAGGCGTTGGTGCGAAAGCTGTCAGATCACGACCCGCTGGAAGGGCTCCGTCAGGAGCGTCAGCGGCGGGCCCTGCCACTGGGCCGCGGCCTTCCGGGCCGCCGTGCGATAGGAGAAGGCGTCGTCCTGTGCGAAGGGCAGATGGTCGATGAGGATCTGTCCGGGGCGGAGGCGCTCCAGCAGAAATTCCCGGCCCCGCCGCAGGGTCAGCCAGGGAAAGTCCATCACCGCCAGATCCACAGGACCGCACTCGTCGGCAAAGTCCGCCAGCTCCTCCGCGCACAGGGCGCAGTCCCCCGGGATGAGGATGCGGAAGCCGTCGTGCTCCAGGATGCAGCCGTAGTGGCGAACCTTTTTGAACTGTTCCCCCTCGTGGGGCAGACGGGCCAGATGGATGGTCACGTCCGGCAGATTCAGCCGTTCCCGGCGCCCGTCCAGCAGACGCTGGCCGGGGAGACGGGCCTCCGGCAGCGCCTGGCGCACACCGGGCCAGCGCTCCAGAGCCTCCGCCGCCAGGCGGGGAGAGAAGTGGTCCGGGTGACAGTGGGTGAACAATATCAGGTCCGGCCCGGCGGCGGGCAGCAGCTCCTGCAGCGCCTGCCAGCGCTCCGGCGTGAGAGTGGACCAGCCCTGGACCTGTCGGTCGTGGAGCGCGTCCACCAGTATGACGCTCCGCCCCAGGCGCAGCATGACGCCCGCGTTGGCGGTCAGGGTTATCTCGCAGCGGCTCATGATTCTCTCCTTGCAAAAAGATATCGGCCATTATAACAGTGTTTTTAAGTTTTGTCCACAATCAGGGCGCTCCGGCCCTGTGGAAGACCCGGCGACGGGTCTCAGTCTACAAAGAAGGGATTGATCGAATGAAAGTCTACAAAAAGATCATGGACGTCATCGCGGAGATCGAGAAGATCGTCATCAGTATCATCCTCGTGATCGTCACCCTGATCACCTTCGCCAACGTGGTGGTCCGCAAGTTGAGCACCAGCCAGTTCGCCTGGTCCGAGGAGCTGGTCATCAACTTGTTCGTACTGCTCATCATGCTGGGCTGCGCCCTTTGCGTGCGCGACGGCAGCCTCATCAGCCTGTCGCTGGTCTTTGATCGGCTGAAGCTGGGCGGACAGAAGGTGCTGGTGGTCATCTGCACCATCGCCAACTGTGTGTTCTGGGTCTTCATCTTCAAGGCCGGCTACGACAAGGTCGTGACCCTCATGGGCAACGGGCGTCTGACGCCGTCCCTGGGTCTGCCGGAGTGGTACTTCCAGGCGTTCCTGCCCATCGGCGCGGTGTTCCTGCTGCTCCACTCTATCGAGTTCATCATCGACTTCATGGGCAAGAAGCCCGCGGCCATTGAGGAAGGAGGAAAGACCGAATGATCAACTTTATCCTGTTTGGATCGTTCTTCATCCTGCTGTTCCTGAACGTCCCCATCGCCGTGAGCCTGGGCATCTCCGCCATCTCCACCATGTTCTACTCCGGAAAGTTCGGCGTGCCCCAGGTCATGAGCATCATCTCCTCCAACTTCTACAGCGGCATGGCCAAGTTCCTGCTGCTGGCCATCCCGTTCTTCGTACTGAGCGGCAACATCATGGCCAAGGCGGGCATCTCCACCCGTCTGGTGCAGTTCATCGATGACTGCATCGGCCACCGCCGGGGCGGCATCGCCATCGTGTGCGTCATCGTGGCCTGCTTCTTCGGTGCCATCTCCGGCTCCGGTCCGGCCACCGTGGCGGCCCTGGGCATCATCCTGATCCCCGCCATGATCAACCGCGGCGG
>CANROZ010000023.1 GCA_947632365.1 uncultured Oscillospiraceae bacterium | reverse complement strand
GGCTTTAAGAGGTTGCCCGCGTCCATGCTGCCCTCGGTCTTGCCCGCGCCCACGATGGTGTGCAGCTCGTCGATGAACAGCAGGATGCGCCCCTCGCTCTTGGCGATCTCCTCCAGCACCGCCTTCAGCCGCTCCTCGAACTCGCCCCTGTACTTGGCGCCCGCCACCAGAGAGCCCATGTCCAGGCTGAACACGGTCTTGTCCTTCAGCCCTTCGGGCACGTCCCCCCGGACGATGCGCTGGGCCAGGCCCTCGGCGATGGCGGTCTTGCCAACGCCGGGCTCGCCGATGAGGACCGGGTTGTTTTTCGTCTTGCGGGAGAGGATGCGGATGACGTTGCGTATCTCCGTGTCCCGGCCGATCACCGGGTCCAGCTCGTTGTCCCGGGCCCGCTGCACCAGGTCGGTGCCGTACTTGGTCAGGGCGTCGTAGGTGTCCTCCGGGCTGTCGGAGGTCACATGCCCGGTCTTCACCTTGGCCAGCTCCGCCGTGAAGCCGTCCTTGGTGACGTTATACTGCCGCAGCACGTCCCGGATGGCCGCCGTGGGATGGGCGAAGATGCCCAGCATCAGATGCTCCACGGACACGTACTCGTCTTTCAGCTTCTGGGCCACCTTCTGGGCAAAATCGATGATCTTGCCGAACTCGTTGGAGGGGTATACGCTCTGGGCCCCCTGGACCTTGGGCAGCTTCTCGATGGCCCCGTCCAGGGCGGACAGGATGCCGTCACAGTCGGCCCCCATGCGGCCCAGCAGCGTGGGGATGAGCCCCCCGTCCGCGTCCACCAGGGCGTACAGCAGATGCTCCGGCGTCACGTACTGGTTGTCGTTCTCCCGTGCCATGGCCGTAGCGGCGTTGATGGTCTCGATGGTCTTTTGTGTCAGCTTGTCGCTGTTCATGACAGGTCACTTCCTTCTATCGTCAAAGATGCTTTTTACAAAATGATGTTGCCCTCCCGGAGCCAGCGGAGATACTCGCTCTCCACCTCCCGGGGGGAAAGTCCGCCCAGATAGCCCTTCATCAGGCGGTCAAAGAGCTTCACATACTCGCTGATGGCCCCGGCCACGTCGGCGCTGGCGTAGTCCCGCCGCCCGGGCAGGTCCAGGGTGCGGGTGAAGCGGCCCGGATACAGGGCGTACTCCACCGGGCGGGTGTGATAGGGCGCCACCAGGACGTCCTCCACCTGCTTCCACAGACGGAAAAACTGCCCCATGGCCTCCAAAAGCTCCTGGGACTGGGTCCGGAACGCCACGCTCAGCTCCCCCAGGGCTCCCTCCCGGTCCCGATACAGCTCCACGGAGTACTTCACCGTGGGCCGATAGCGGTACTGGAGGCTGCTCTTCACGCTCATAGTCATGGAGTTGGGCGTGATAAAGGGCACCAGAGAGCGGTCCGCGTCCAGAAGCTGGCTGATCTGCTGGAAGATGTCCTGCACCCGGCGCTCCGGCGTCACCAGATCGGTGTATTCCGCCAGGATCTGGTTCACCAGGGCGGAGCGGTTGGTGCCCATCTGGTGGGCCAGCTCGTCCACCGCCCGGACCACGTCCTCCGAGAGCATCAGGCTGTACAGGGTCTTTTTCATATCTCTCACCTCGCAAAATATTTTACAACGGTATATAAACTTTGTCAAGCGATTTATATAAAAACTAAAAACATTTTTGTTTTAGCTTGTGCTTCTCCCGCGCCTGTGATACATTTAGAACATCCAAATATGATTTGAGGTGAAAAGATGATCTCTGCTTCCTGCTGACAGCTTTGGCATGACGGGAAGGAAATATCCCGGCGGCGCGGGCCGCTCTGTCGTCATGCCGACCTGCGGGAGCGGAATTTCTTTTCAACTGACATACAGGCATGGCGAGGCCATGTCCTCCGTCGGCTGTGGGAGCGCTTTCCCGCAGCCGATTCTGCTTTTTAAGGAGGGCATGACCTATGTCACTGATCGACGTTTCCAATCTCTCTTTCGCCTATGACGGCGGCTATGACTACGTCTTCCGGGACGTGAGCTTCCAGATCGACACGGACTGGCGGCTGGGCTTCACCGGCCGGAACGGCCGGGGCAAGACCACGTTTTTGAAGCTGCTCATGGGCGAGTACGACTACCAGGGGACCATCTCCGCCTCGGTGGACTTTGAGTACTTCCCCTACCCGGTGCAGGATTTGGACGCGGACACGGGGGAGGTGCTGGCCGGGGTGTGCCCGGACGCGCCGGAGTGGGAGCTTCACCGGGAGCTGGGAAAGCTGGGCGTGGAGGAGAGCGTGCTATACCGCCCCTTCGCCACTCTCTCCAACGGGGAGCGGACCAAGGCGCTTCTGGCCGCCATGTTCTTGCGGGAGAACGCCTTTCTGCTCATCGACGAGCCCACCAACCATTTGGACATGCAGGGCAGGGCGCTGGTGAGTCGGTATCTGGCACGGAAGACGGGTTACATCCTGGTCAGCCATGACCGTGCGTTTTTGGACGGGTGCGTGGACCATATCCTGTCCATCAATCGGGCCGATATCCAAGTCTGCCGGGGCAATTTCTCCGCCTGGTGGGAGAATAAGCAGCGCCAGGACCGATTTGAGACCGAGCAGAACGACCGACTGAAAAAGGAGATAAGGCGCCTGAAGACCACCGCCCGGGAAAAGGCGGACTGGTCAGACCGACTGGAGGCCACCAAGATCGGCAACGGTCCCTGCGACCGGGGCGCCATCGGGCACAAGGCCGCCAAGATGATGAAGCGGTCCAAGGCCATCGAGGTCCGCCAGGAGCAGGCTGCGGAGGAGAAGAGCAGGCTTCTCAAGAACATCGACACGGCGGAGGAGCTGAAGATGACCCCGCTGCCCTACCACAGCCCCCAGTTGGCGTATTTGAAGGGCGTGGCGGTGGACTACGGGGACGGGCCCGTGTGCCCGTCGGTGAGCTTCACCCTGGAGCGGGGGGACCGGGTGGCAGTCCAGGGCCCCAATGGGGCGGGCAAATCCAGCCTTCTCAAGCTCATCTGCGGGGAAGATATCCCCCACATCGGCCTGCTGGAGCGGGGCGGCGGGCTGGTGATCTCCTATGTGCCCCAGGACGTGTCGGGTCTGATCGGCTCCCTGCGGGATCACGCCGAGGCGGCGGGTATCGACGAGAGCCTGCTTCTGGCCATTTTGCGAAAGCTGGACTTTGAGCGGGGCCAGTTTGAAAAGGACATGAGCACCTTCTCCGCCGGACAGAAGAAAAAGGTGGCCCTGGCCAGGAGCCTTTGCGAGCGGGCCCACCTTTACGTGTGGGACGAGCCCATGAACTACATTGATGTGCTCAGCCGGATGCAGCTGGAGGCGCTGCTTCTCCAATTTCACCCCACGATCCTGTTCGTGGAGCACGACCGGGCCTTCTGCGAAAGGATCGCCACCAAGACCGTGGAGCTGTAAAATGATAAAGGTCTTCTGCATAGTACAAACTTTACAGAAGACCTTACTATATCGAACGGCTCCCTTGTGCCTCCCCTTGCACAGGGGAGGCATTCGGTCTGGCAATAACTTTTTTGCCCCCTTCGCACGACGGTCCCTTCAGTCCAGGCCCCGCTCCTTTTTCAGCAGGCGGATATCGGAGCCCACGAAGGTGAGAGTCTGGTACTCCCCCTCCAGGCGGCTCATGAGCTGGGGGGTGTAGAGCTTGGCCATCTGGGCGGCGGTCAGGTTGGTGCTGATGACCGTGCGCCGCTGGGCGGACAGACGGCCGTTCACCAGATCATACAGGGCGCTGCGGGTGAAATCCGTCACCATCTCCGTGCCCAGATCGTCCAGGATCAGCAGGTCGCATCCTTTCATCCGCCGGACCTGTTCGTCGGCCCGCGGGACATCCGTCCCCTCCCGGCGGAAGTGGGCCGTCTCCATAGCCTTCACAGCGTCCACCGCCGTCTCATACACCACGGAATAGCCCTGCTGGGCCACCTCCCGGGCGATGCAGGCGGACAAAAAGGTCTTGCCCAGGCCCGTGCCGCCCCGGAACAGCAGGTCCATCCGGGCCTTGCCGAAGTGCAGGGCATAGTCATAGCACACCCCGAACACCGTCTCCATCTGGTCCCGGGGGGCCACCCCGGAGGCCGGGTCGGGCCGATCGTCGTAAAGGCCCAGGTCGAAGGTGCCGAAGCTCTCGCTGCCCAGCTTCAAAAGAGCGGACAGATCCCGGGTCTGGGCCTTCTCGTACAGCTTTCGCAGGCAGGAGCACATCTCGCCCTGCACATAGCCCGTGTCCCGGCACTTAGGGCAGTCCCAGGCCCCGTCCAGATAGTCCATGGGCCAGCCGCCCTCCACCAGCATCTCCGCCCGGCGGGCCTGCAGCTCCAGACTCTCCCGGCGCAGCTCCTCCGCCGGGCCCTTGCCGCTCAGGGCCTGGACGGCCGCCTGACCCACCAGCGCGGCGATGCGCCCGTCCAGCTGGCGCAGCTCCGGCACCCTGGCGTAGACCTCCTCATGGCGGATACGGTCCGTCTGCATGGCCCGGCGGCGGATATCCTCTTTTTCCTCTCTGGCCTGGGCCAGCAGTCTTCCGTCCATTTTCAACTCCTGTTCAGCTTATCCCGCAGCTTCTGCATCCGTTCCAGCTCCCGGGCGTCCGGGGCAGGGTCCGCCACGCTCTCCCGGCCGCGGCCGCTGCTCTTCCGGTCCCCCTGCTCGATCTGGGCCACTGTGTGCAGGCCCTTGCTGTGCCAGCTTCTCACGATGGAGTCCATATACCGCCAGCGGAGCTGGCCCGTGTTGGTCACGGTCCGGTCCGCGGCCAGCGCCAGCTCCTCCGGGCCGAAGCCCAGCTCGATCCAGCTCAGGATGTACTTCTGTTCCGTGGGGGACAGCTCCCGGCCCCGGATGCCCATGGCCTGCTGTATCTCCCCGGCCAGGGTCCGCTGGCGGGCCAGCTTTTCCAGATGCTCCTCCGCCAGCTCCGCCGTCACCAGTTCCCGGTCGAACCACTCCGCCGCCGTCTTTTTGATGACCGCGAAGCCCAGATGCCGCTCCGCGCCGTAACGGCGGTCGTTCTCCTCCTTGCAGTGGTGGATCAGCAGCATGATCACATCCGCCGGGAGGGCCAGCTCATCGTAGATAGTGAATAGGGCCTTCAGGTCCGTACTGGACAGCACCCGGCCCATGGTGGCCTGGGCCTCCTCCACCAGGGCCTGGAAATCCGGGTCCGTGCGGCTGCGGCGCACCACGTCCTCCGCCCGGCACTCGGGCAGCTCCGGCTGGACCGACGCCCGCTCCCCCGCAGAGAGCAGCCCCAGCCGCTCCAGCCGGGCGGCGATGAGCCGCACCGCCCGGACCGACAGCCGCAGCTCCGCCGCGGCCCGCTCCATGTCCAGCTCCCCGCCGTTTTTCAAGAGGTACAGATATAGGAGCGCGCCATCGCCGTCCCCCGCCTCCAGCAGCGTCTCCGCGTCCCGCAGAGGCACCGCCAGCAGCCGGGGGCGATTCAATTTCAGCCTGCCGTCGTCCATGGGCCCTTCCTTATCTCGCGTATAATAGCGCTATTTACCATGTCGCGCGGTTTCGGTGTCAGCCGGGAGCGCGAGTGGTATCTCGATGCGTGATAGCGGCTTTGCCGCTATTATAACACCCCCTTGGAAACATGACAAGTTTTGATTCCCGGCGGCAAAAATGGTATACTGCAGAAAACAACATCGTAAGGAGTTCTCCCATGGAAAAACGGATCGACCTGCACATACACACCACCGCCTCGGACGGCACCTGTTCCCCCCGCCAGGCGGTGGAGCTGGCCAAAAAGCTGGACCTGGCCGCCATCGCCGTCACCGACCACGATACCCTGGCGGGCCTGCCGGAGGCGGCCGCCGCCGGGCGGGCGCTGGGGGTGGAGGTGGTGCCCGGGGTGGAGCTGGCCGCGGATTATGAAGGGCGGGAGGTGCACATTCTCGGCTACTTCATCGACCCGGACGCTCCGGCCCTGCAAAGGGCCCTGGCGGACGCCCTCCGGGAGCGGGACGCGCGGAACGAGCGGATCGTGGACGCCCTGGCGCGGGACGGCTTTCCCATCTCCATGCAGGCGCTGCGCCAGGCCTTTCCCCGCACGGTGATCGGGCGGCCTCATATCGGACAGTTCTTGGCGGAGCGGGGCTTCGCCGCCGATCTGCACGACGCCATGGACCGCTATATGCGCCCCGGCGCGCCCTACTACAGCCCCCGGGTGCGCATGCCCATGGCCGACGCGGTGGGGGCCATCCGCGCCGCCGGAGGGGTGGCCAGCCTTGCCCATCCCCTTCAATACTACTTTGACGACGACGCGGTGCGGACCTATCTGCTGGCGGGCCGGGCGGCAGGCGCCCGGGCCCTGGAGGCCTACTACTCCGAGCACAGCCCGGCCCAGACGGCCTTTCTGCTGGCCCTGGCCGGGGAGCTGGATATGGTCCCCTCCGGCGGCAGTGATTTCCACGGGGACCGGAAGGCCCACATCCGGATGGGCTCCGGCATCGACGGCGGCCTGGCCGTGCCCGCCTCGGTGCTGGAGGGCCTGCGGCGGCAAATGTAAACAATTTACTAAGAGCGCCATATTTGGGGATTTGCTCTTGTTTTATGAGGCGGTTTTGTTTATAATGCAATGGAGTATATATTGGTATTTTTATGGCCGCCGACGCGGTCAGCAGCGAGGGAACTATGCTTGAGCTTCTAGCGCCAGCCGGAAGCATGGAGGCCGTCATGGCCGCGGTGCAAAACGGCGCTGACACGATCTATATGGCCGCGCGTCTGACGGCGCCGGGGCGGTCGGACCGGGAGTTTTCCCGGGAGGTCCTGTCTCAGAGCCTGCGTTACTGCCGCGTCCGGGGCTGCCGCTCCGTGGTGGCCGTCAGCGGTCTGTGCACCGACGAGGCGCTGTCCAAGACAGTGGAGGAGGCCGTGTTCGCCGCCCGGGAGGGCGCGGACGCGCTGCTGGTGCGGGACGTGGGGCTCATCTCCGCGCTGCGCAAGGTCCTGCCGAACATGCCCCTGTGGGGGGATGTGCGGCTGGGGGTGAACAGCCTGGAGGGGGTGGCCACCGCCGCCGCCCTGGGCCTGCGCCGGGTGCTGCTGGCCCCGGAACTGAGCATGGAGCAGATCGCCGCCATCGCCAAGGCCAGCCCCATCGAGACGGGGGTATTCGTCCACGGCCCGGTGTGCGTGGCCCACAGCGGTCAGTGCTACATAGGCGCCCTGGCCCACGAGCACAAGAGCGACAGCTGCTCCGCCTGCACCCAGCCCTGCCGGGGGCGGTTCTCCCTGGGCGGACGGATGGACGAGCGGCCCTTGGCCATGGCCGATATATACCTGGCGGACCACTTGGAGGCTCTGGAGACCGCGGGGGTGACCTGCGCCGTCATCGAGGGCAGAGGCCGCAGTCCGGAATACGTGGCCTACACCACCTGGCTCTATGCCCGGGCCATCCGGGAGAAGGTGCTGCCCGCCCCGGAGGAGCGGGCCAATCTGCTCAACGCTTTTGGCGCCACGGGCCTTTCCGACGGCTACTTCACCGGGGAGTCCGGCCCGGCCATGTTCGTGCCCCCCGCCCCTGCCGACAAGACGCCGACCCGGTTCTATACCGAGCTGCGCAAGGGGTACCAGAACGGCGAGCTGCGCCGGGTGCCTGTGAAGTTCTACGCGGTGATCAAAAAGGGCGAGCCCGCCCTGTTCGCCGCGGAGGATATGCGGGGCCACCGGGTGGGATACAAGGGCTTTGAGCCCGTGGACCTGGGCCGCCAGGGCATGAGCGAGGCCCGGGTGCGGGAGCTGCTGTTCCGCACTGGCGGGACCCCCTTCCACTGCACCGAGGTCAACTGCGTCATCGAGGATGGACTGGATTATCCCGAGGAAGCCATCGAGGACGCCCGCAAGCAGCTCATCAACCTGATCGCGGACCGGACCCGGGAGCCGGACCCGGTGACCGTGGAGGAGCTGCCGCCCCAGCCGGAGAGCGTCCCCACCGAGGGGCCGCCAAAGCTCATATTGCAGGTGACCAGCGAGGCCCAGCTCACCCCGGAGCTGGCCGCCATGGAGCCGGACCTCGTCTATGTCCCGGCCGAGATACTGGCCGCCGGGACCGACAACATCCAGCCCTTCCTGGACAAGGGCGCCCAGATCGCGGCCGTGCTGCCCTGGGTGGTATCGGAGGCGGAGCGGCCCGTGCTGGCGGAGCTGCTGGAGGCCCTGAAGGCCCGGGGCGTCACCCAGGCCCTCATCGGCAACCTGGGGCTGCTGCCCGCGGTGCGGCAGGCGGGGCTGGGTCTGCGGGGCGATCTGGGGCTGAACGCCGCCAACTCCTGGACCTTGAAGTTTTTGGCCCGGGGCGGGTTTTTGTCCGTGGCCGCCTCCGGCGAGCTCACCGCCCGCCAGATCGAAAAGCTGTCCAAGCCTCTGCCCACGGAGATGGTGGTCTACGGCCGCCTGCCCGTGATGATCACCGATAACTGTATCATCCGCAACAGCGCCGGGCGCTGTTCCTGCGTCTCCCCCACCAGCATGAGCGACGCCTTCGGCGGCGTCTATCCGGTGGTGAAGGATTTCGGCTGCCGGAATCTGGTGTTCGACGCCCGCAAGACCTTCCTGGCCGACCACCCGGAGGTGTATGCCGACGCGGGCCTGTGGGGCCTGCGGCTGCTGTTCACCACCGAGAGCCCCCGGGAGTGCGTCACCATCACCGAGCGGTACAAGGGCAAGAACGACTATCTGCCCATCAACGCCAGCCGCGGCGCCTACCAGAAAGGAGCCCTATGGAACTGATCCTGGCCTCTGCCTCTCCCCGCCGCCGGGAGCTTTTGGGCTATTTCGGTCTGCCCTTCACCGTGATCCCCGCCGCCGGGCCGGAGGTCCCTCCTGACGAGGCGGACGCGGGCCGGACGGCCTGGTATCTGTCCCTGCAGAAGGCCCGCCAGGTGGCCGAGGCCCACCCCGAGGCGCTGGTGATCGGCGCGGACACGGTGGTGGCGGTGAACGGCCAGGTCCTGGGCAAGCCCCGGGACGAGGCGGATGCCAAACGGATGCTGCGGCTGCTCTCCGGCCGGGAGCATCAGGTCTATACAGGCGTAAGCCTGGTGCGGTATGGCATATATCCCACCGTCCCCTCCTACAACGACACCTGCATGGAGATGACCCGGGTGTTCTTCCGGGAGATGACCGACGGCGAGATCGACGCCTACGTGGCCACGGGGGAGCCCATGGACAAAGCCGGGGCCTATGGCTACCAGGGCCGGGCGGGCATGTACGTGGAGCGGATCGAGGGGGATTTTTTCAACGTGGTGGGCCTGCCACTGTGCCTTTTGGGCAAGATGCTTTCTGAAGCGGGAGTAAAGCTGGATTGAAGGAATACATCAAAAAATACGGCGTGCGCATCGGCGCGGCCGTCATCGCCGTGGTGCTGATCGTGGCGCTGGCCACCGCCCTGATGGGCGGCCGGGCCGGGCTGCTGGCCAACCTGTCCGGCGCCGTGGCCAGTCCGGTGGGACAGGCCGCCTCCGCCGCCATCGAGTGGGTGGAGGGCATCTACGGCTATATCTACCAGTATGACCAGCTGGTGGCGGAGAACAACTCCCTCCGGGCCCAGCTGGCCCAGGCCCAGCAGGCCGCCATCAACGCCACGGAGCTGGAGGAGGAGAACGCCCGGCTCCGGGAGCTGGCGGGCTTTTTGGAGCGCCACACCGATTACGTCACCGAGTCGGCCAAGATCACCGAGTGGTCCAGCTCCAACTGGGAGAGCACCTTCAACATCTCCAAGGGCTCGGAAAACGCTGTCAACCCCATCGAGGTGGGCGACTGCGTCATCACCGAGTACGGCGCCCTGGTGGGCCAGGTCATCGAGGTGGGTGACAGCTGGTGCACGGTGCGCACCCTGATCGACTCCGCCATCGACGTGGGCGCCCTGGTGGGCGAGGCCGGCGCGGTTGGCATGTGTGTGGGCGATTTCGCCCTGATGCAGCGGGACCAACTGCGGCTGACCTACCTGTCCGAGAATGCCCAGCTGGTGGAGGGCGAGGCGGTGCTCACCTCCGGCCGCGGCTCCATCCCCCAGGGGCTGATCATCGGCTACATCTCCTCCGTGCTCAGCGAGGGCAACGGCCAGACCCTGTACGGCGTGGTGGACCCGGCCTGCGACCTGGGCACCCTGACCCAGGTATTCGTCATCACTGACTTCACCATCCAGGAGTAAAATATCATGCTGCTCGACCTGATCGACCTGTCCAAGGTCCGGCGGACAATCATATACGGTTTCTTCCTGGCGCTGGTGTTCATCCTCCAGGACCTGATCGTGTTCCACGTCCCCCTGTTGGGAGTGCGGCCCATGCTGATCCCGGCCGCCGTGACGGCTATCGGCCTGTTCGAGGGCGGGGTCTGGGGCGGCGCGCTGGGCCTGGCGGCGGGATACTTCGCCGACCGGGACTGCGCCAATTACGTGGTGCTTTATACGGTACTGCTGCCCACGGTGGGCTTTTTCGCCGGGGTGCTGGGCAAGTACATGCTCCACAAGGGCTTCGTGTCCTTCCTGGTGCTGACGCTGCTCACCCTGGCCGTCATCACCTTCTGCCAGATGTTCCGGTTCCTGTTTCTCACGGGGGAGGACGCCCGACAGTTTTTGGCGCTGTATCTGGACGGGCCCCGGAGCTGGCCTGTGCTGCGCACCGGACTGATCCAGGTCGGTTGGAGCCTGATCTGGTCCGTCCCCCTCTATTTCCCCTGCAAATTCATCTCCGCCCGGCCCCTGGGTCGGTAAGACGGTCCATCTCTTCTCCGCCGCTGCGGCGGCGGCATACTCTGCGAGGCACCTATATTTATGAGAAAGCTGATCAGTACAGGGCGGCTGCTGTTCTTGGCGCTGCTGTTCATATCGGTGCTGGTGGTGTTCTTCGTCACCCTCTATAAGCTGCAGATCATCGAGGGCAACCAGAATTACGAGGAATCCATCAACTCCATCGTCTCCGAGGAGGACATCGTGGCGGCCCGGGGCAACATCATGGACCGCTACGGGCGGCTGCTGGTGTCCAACCGCAACTGCAACAATCTTCTCATCGACGACGACGAGCTGCTGATGGGGGATCTGGATAACAACGAGGCCAACGCCGTCATCCTGCAGCTTTGCCAGATCATCACCGCCAACGGCGACAAATACAACGACGAGCTCCCCATCTCCCAGGAGCCGCCCTGGGAATTTGAGCCCATGAGCGTGTGGCAGTCCACCCTGATGGATGCCTGGCTGGACGCCAACGATCTGCCCGGGGACGCCTCCGCCGTGGAGGTCATGGCCAAGATGCGCACCCGCTACGGCATCGACGGCAACTACAACGCCCAGGAGATGCGCATCATCGCCGCCATCCGCTACGCGGTGAACGTGCGCTACGTCATCGGCACAGCCAAATACATCTTCGCCCAGGACGTGTCCATCAACACCATCACCTCCCTCATGGAGTCGGACCTGCCCGGTTTCGAGGTGCAGGTCAGCTACCTGCGGGAATACAACACCTCCTATGCCCCCCATATCCTGGGCTACACAGGCGCCATGAACAGCGAGCAGTACGAGCGTTACAGCGAGAAGGGCTATCCCATGGACGCCATCATCGGCCAGGCGGGCGTGGAGGCCGCCTTTGAGGAATATCTCCACGGGGTGGACGGCAAGGCGGAGATCACCAGCACCAGCGACGGCGTGGTCACCGGAAGGTCCTACTCCAAGGTCCCCCAGCCGGGCAACAACATCTATCTCACCATCGACATCGAGATGCAGGGCGCGGCGGAGGCCACCCTGGCCAACTACATCGAGAGCGCCAACGTGGAGACCGCCGAGCGAAACGTGATGTACCGCACCCGTGGCGAGTTCGACAAGGTCCGTAATCTGATCACAGGCGGCGCCATCGTGGCCATCGACGTGAACACCGGCGAGCCCCTGTGTCTGGCCAGCTATCCCACCTTCAGTCTGGAGACCTTCTGGGACGACTTCGAGGCGCTCAACGAGAACGAGAACAACCCCCTTATGAACCGGGCGCTGCAGGGCATGTACTCCCCCGGCTCCACCTTCAAACCCTGCATGGCCGTGGCGGCCATGGCGGAGGAGATGCTGGGCGGCACGGAGGAGATCGTCTGCACGGGCATCTTCGACAAATACCGGGATGCGGGCTATGCCCCCCGGTGCACCATGATCCACGGCGCTCTGGCGGTGGACAGCGCCATCACCTACAGCTGCAACTACTTCTTCTTCACCCTGGGCGACCGCATCTGGATCGACCGCATCGACAAGTATGCCGCCCTCTTCGGCCTGGGCGAGCACACGGGCATCGAGCTCTATGAGGAGGAGGGGCATGTGGCCTCCCCCGACTACAAGGCCGAGCTCTGGGCCGGGACCCGGGACGCCTCCTGGTTCTCCGCGGACACCCTGCTGACCTCCATCGGCCAGTCCGTCACAGGCATCACCCCCATCCAGCTGGCCCGCTACTGCGCCACCGTGGCCAACTCCGGCACCACCTACAGCTGCTCCATCCTCAAATCCGCCTCCAGCTACGACTACTCCCAGAGCGTATACGAGCGGGAGCCGGAGGCCATGCACGTCATCGAGGCCGACGACTACATCTGGGACCTGGTCCATCAGGGGATGCGGGGCGTGATCACCCGGGGCACCGCCGTGATGCAGTTCGCCGGATTCCCCTACGAGGTGGCCGGCAAGACGGGCACGACGGAGACGAACTCCGGCACCAACGACGCCTTCTTCATCTGCTACGCCCCCTACGAGGACCCGGAGATCGCCGTGGCCGTGGCCCTGGAGAACGGCAAGGCGGGCAGCGCCCTGGCCTACATGGCTCAGGACGTGCTGCGCTATTACTTTGAGTTCAAGGAGAGCACCCAGGAGGCCGAGAACGAGCTCACCCTCCTGCACTGACACACGCGCTCAAAACTTGTCCCCAGGACAGGTTTAATCTATAGATCGGAGACTTGCTTATGAACATCGCACTCATGGCCCACGACGGGAAAAAGGAATTGATGGTCCAGTTCTGCATCGCCTACTGCGGCATCCTGGCCGAGCACAACATCGTGGCCACCAACGCCACAGGCAAGCTGGTCAGCGAGGCCACCGGCCTGCCCATCCACCTGTACATGGGTTCCGCCCAGGGCGGCATCCAGCAGATCGGCGCCCGCATCGCCTACAACGAGCTCGACCTGGTGATGTTTTTCGCCGACCCCTATCACCCGGAGCTGTTCGGCCCGGTGAACGAGATCGCCCTGCTGTGCGCCAACCACAACATCCCCTTCGCCTCCAATGTGGCTACGGCGGAGGTGCTCATCCAGGGCCTGCGCCGGGGCGACTTTGCCTGGCGCGACATCGTCAACCCCAAGAGCAAACTGTAAAAAACGAAACGATAACGGCGGCGGCCGGGACCCGGCTGCCGCCGCCAGTGAGGAGTATCAATGGAACGTATCACGCCCCGGACCCTGTCCGGGTTCATGGAGCTGCTCCCCGGCCCCCAGGCACAGATGGACGTCATCCTGGACGTGCTGCGCCGGACCTATGCCCTGTACGGTTTTACCGCTATCGACACCCCCGCCGTGGAGGCGGCGGAGATATTGCTGGCCAAAGGCGGCGGCGAGACGGAGAAGCAGATCTATCGCTTCATGAAGGGCGAGCACGACCTGGCCCTTCGCTTTGACCTGACGGTCCCTCTGGCCAAGTATGTGGCCATGAACTACGGCCAGCTGGCCTTCCCCTTCCGCCGCTATCAGATCGGCAAGGTATACCGGGGGGAGCGGTCCCAGCGGGGCCGATTCCGGGAGTTTTACCAGGCGGACATCGACGTGATCGGCGACGGGACCCTGGACATCGCCAACGACGCGGAGATGCCCGCCGTCATCTGTGCGGTGTTCCGGCGGCTGGGCATCGAGCGGTTCTGCATCCGCATGAACAACCGCAAGGTGCTCAACGGCCTGTTTGAGCACCTGGGCGTGCAGGACCCGGCGGCCGTCATGGGCGCCATCGACAAGCTGGAGAAGATCGGCCGGGCCAAGGTGGAAGCGCTGCTGGCGGAGCTGGGCCTGGGCCAGGATCAGATCGGCACGCTCATGGACCTCTTGCTCACCGACGAGCCTCTGGCCGCCCTGGAGCCCCTGGCGGAGAAGAACGAGACCCTGGCCGCGGGCCTGGGAGAGCTGAAGGCCGTGACGGCGCTGCTGCCAAGCCTTGGCGTGCCCGACGGCAAGTGGCGCATCGACCTGACCATCGCCAGGGGGCTGGACTACTACACCGGGACGGTGTACGAGACCACACTGCTGGACAACCCGGAGGTGGGGTCCGTCTGCTCCGGCGGGCGGTATGACGATCTGGCCGGGTACTATACCAACAGAAAACTGCCCGGCGTGGGCCTGTCCATCGGCGTGACCCGGCTGTTCTATATCCTCCAGGAGCAGAAACTTTTGAACGACGCGCTGCCCACCGCTCCCTGCGACGGGCTGATCCTCCCCATGGACGGACAGTGCCTGGCCTATGCCAGCGCCTGCGCCACCGCTCTGCGCCAGCAGGGCGTGCGCACCCAGGTATATATGGAGGGGAAAAAATTCCGCGCGAAGCTGGAATACGCCAATCGGCTGGGCGTCCCCTTCGCCCTCATCATCGGCGGGGACGAGATGGCCGCCGGGACCGTGGGTCTGAAGGACCTGCGGGCCGGGACCCAGCAGACGGTCACCGCCGACCAGGCCGCTACGATCATCAAACAGAGCTTGGATAAGGATATCAAGCCCGTGAAAGGAAGTTAACACACCATGACACAGATGCGCACCCACACATGCAATGAGCTCCGGCTGGAGCATGTCGGCCAGCAGGCCACCATCGTCGGCTGGCTGGAAAACGTCCGGGAGGTGGGCTCCACCCTGGCCTTCGCGGTGATCCGGGACTTTTACGGCACCACCCAAGTGGTGGCCGAGACCGAGGAGATGGTCAAGTGTTTCCGGGCCATCACCAAGGAGAGCACCGTCTCCGTCTCCGGCACGGTCCGGGAACGGGACAGCAAGAACCCCAAGATACCCACTGGAGACGTGGAAGTCGTGCCGGAAAAGGTGGAGGTGCTGGGCCGCTGCCACTATAACGAGCTGCCCTTCGAGATCAACCGCAGCCGGGAGGCCGACGAGGCCATCCGGCTGAAATACCGCTATCTGGACCTGCGCAACCCCGCGGTGAAAAAGAACATCATCCTGCGCTGCGGCGTGGTGGCGGCCATCCGCAACGCCATGATCGACCATGGCTTTTTGGAGATCACCACTCCCATCCTCACCGCCTCCAGCCCGGAGGGTGCCCGGGATTACCTGGTCCCGGCCCGAAAGCATCCCGGCAAATTCTACGCCCTGCCCCAGGCCCCCCAGCAGTTCAAGCAGCTGCTCATGACCTCCGGCTTCGACCGCTATTTCCAGATCGCCCCCTGCTTCCGGGACGAGGACGCCCGGGGCGACCGCTCCCCCGGCGAGTTCTATCAGCTGGATATGGAGATGGCCTTCGCCAGCCAGGAGGACGTGTTCGCCGTCATCGAGGACGTGCTGCCGCCTATCTTCGCCAAGTACGGCACCTATGATATCGCCTCCAAGCCTCCTTTCCAGCGCATCAGCTACAACGACGCCATGGAGACCTATGGCACCGACAAGCCGGACCTGCGCATCGACCTGACCGTGAAGGATATGACCCAGCTCGCCAAGACCACCGAGTTCGGCCCCTTCCAGGAGGCCGCGGCGGTGAAGCTGGTACCCTGCTCCGGCGCGGAGCTGACCCGCAAGCAGATCGACAAGCTCTGCGACGACGTGGCGGTCCAGGCGGGCGCCAAGCCCTACTGGGTGCGCATGGATGAAAATGGCGCCCTGGTGGGCGGCGTGGCCAAGTTCCTGGTCGGCCATGAGGACGCCCTCCGGGACCTGGGCCTGGTGCCCGGCAGCCTGGGGCTGATCGCCGCCGGGACCAAGGACGCGGCCCGGAAGATGTCCGGCGTGGCGGTGAAGATGCTGGGTGCGGCCGTGCCCGGCCACATGGACGAGAAGCGGTATGAGTTCTGCTGGATCGTGGACTTCCCCATGTTCGAGATCGGGGAGGAGTCCGGCCAGCTGGAGTTCTGCCACAACCCCTTCTCCATGCCCAACGGCGGCCTGGAGATATTGGAAAAGGCAGAAAAGGGCGAGATGGACCCCCTGGATATCTACGCCTACCAGTACGACCTGGTGTGCAACGGCGTGGAGCTGAGCTCCGGCGCGGTACGGAACCACGACCCGGACATCATGGTGAAGGCCTTCGAGATGGTGGGCCTGGGCGAAGCCGACGTGAAGGCCAAGTTCCCCGCCATGTACAACGCCTTCTGTTACGGCGCGCCCCCTCACGCGGGCATCGCCCCGGGCATCGACCGGATGGTCATGCTGCTGGCGGGGGAGCCCTCTATCCGGGAGATCATCCCCTTCCCCATGAACAAGAACGCCCAGGACGTGATGATGGGCGCCCCCTCCCCCGTGGAACAGAAGCAGTTGGGCGAGCTGCACATCGCCGTCGTCGAAACACCCTAAACTGGGCCTCCCCCTGCCGGACGAGGCCGCCCCGGTACGAGGCAACGACCCAACGGGCGGCGAGAGCCGACAGTGCCCCGCACGCGTTTGGTGAGCAACGCGAACTTTAGCGGGAGGGGCCCTGCCGGACGAAGCCGCCCTGGTACATGAGGCAACGACCCGACGGGCGGCGAGAGCCGACGGTGCCCCGCACGCGTTTGGTGAGCAACGCGAACTTTAGCGGGAGGGGCCCTGCCGGACGAAGCCGCCCCGGTACATGAGGCAACGACCCGACGGGCGGCGAGGGCCGACAGCGCCCCGCACGCGTTTGGTGAGCAACGCGAGCTTTAGCGGGAGGGGCCCTGCCGGACGAGGCCGCCCCAGTATACGACGAGAACAAGGAGGTCCTTCCATGTATTCTCGCATCCGTTCCCTTGGCATCAAAGGAATAGGGGGCTACGAGGTGGAGCTGGAGGTGTCCATCACCTCCGGGCTGCCCCGGCTGGACATGGTGGGCCTGCCCGACGCCGCCGTGAAGGAGGCCGCCGACCGGGTCCGGGCCGCCATCAAATACAACGGCTGGGACTTTCCGGTGAGCCGCATCACAGTGAACCTGGCCCCGGCGGATACGAAAAAGGCCGGGACGGTCTACGATCTCCCGGTGCTGCTGGGCATCCTGGCGGCCACGAGCCAGTGCAAGGCCCCGGGGCCGGACGACATGTTTTTCGGCGAGCTGTCCCTGACGGGGCAGCTTCGGCCCGTTTCCGGAGCCCTGCCCATGGCCCTGGCGGCGGAAAAGGCCGGGGCCCGGCGGCTGTTCGTGCCCAAAGCAAACGCCGCCGAGGCGGCTTTTGCCCAGGGCGTGGCAGTCTATCCCGTGGAGGATGTCCGCCAGCTGACCGCCTTCCTGGCCGGGGCGGGATCTATGGGCCCCACCGCCCCCGGGGTGCTGGACCCGGGCAGCGTGAGCGTGCCGGACTTTGCCGAGGTGAAGGGCCAGGAGAACGTGAAGCGGGCGCTGGAGGTGGCCGCCGCAGGCGGACACAACGTGCTGATGGTGGGCCCGCCGGGGGCAGGCAAATCCATGCTGGCCAAGCGCCTGCCGGGCATATTGCCCGACATGACCCGGGAGGAGGCCCTGCACACCACGGCCATCTGGTCCGTGGCCGGACTCACGGGGGCGGACAGCCCTGTGATCGTCCGGCGGCCCTTCCGGGCCCCCAACCAGACCGCCTCCCGCCAGGCCCTGTCCGGCGGGGCGGACCTGCGGCCGGGGGAGATGAGCCTGGCCCACAACGGGGTGCTGTTCTTGGACGAGCTGCCGGAGTTCCACCGGGACGTGATCGACCTGCTGCGCCAACCCTTGGAGGAGGGGGAGATCACCGTTTCCCGGGCCACGGGCTCTGTCACCTACCCCAGCCGCTTCATGCTGGTGTGCGCCATGAACCCCTGCCGCTGCGGCTGGTACGGCCACCCCTCGGGGCGGTGCCACTGTTCGGAGCGGTCCGTGGCGGAGTACCAGGGCAAGATATCCGGTCCCCTGCTGGACCGGATCGATATCATGGTGGAGGTCCCGGCCCTGGAATATGAGGAGCTGGAGGCCCGCCCCGCCGGGGAGAGCTCCGCGGCGGTGAAGGAGCGGGTGGACGCCGCCCGGGCCGTGCAGCGGACCCGGTTCGCGGGCACTGACATCCTGGACAACGCCCGGATGGGTCCCGCCGCCATGGAGGCATACTGCGGCCTGGACCCGGCGGGCTCGACCTTGATGAAAAACGCCTACGAGGCCCTGGGCCTTACCGCCCGCAGCTATGACCGCATATTGCGGGTGGCCCGGACCATCGCGGACCTGGCGGGGGAGCAGAACATCGGCCCCGCCCACCTGGCCGAGGCCATCCAATACAGAACATTCCAACTGAAATGAGAGCATTTTTATGACCGATATGATCCTTCTCAAGGAGGGCGAAGTGGTCCTGAAGGGCCTGAACAAGCGCGCCTTCGAGCAAAAGCTCCTCTCCAACATCCGCCGCCGCCTGAAGCGCTTCGGCCATTTCGAGGTGATCGCTCACCAGTCCATCATCTACGTGGAGCCCCGGGACGAGAGCTGCGACATCGACAGGGCCTTTGCGGCGCTGCGGCAGGTCTTTGGCATCATGACCATGACCCGCGCCGCTGCCTGCGAAAAGACGCCGGAGGCCATCCTGGCCAAGGCCAAGGAATACCTCCACGACGAGCTCTCCGCCGCTAAGACCTTCAAGGTGGAGTCCCGCCGGGGGGATAAATCCTTCCCCCTGACCAGCGTGCAGCTGAGCCAGTACGTGGGCGG
>CANROZ010000022.1 GCA_947632365.1 uncultured Oscillospiraceae bacterium | reverse complement strand
AGCACCTGGGCGGGCGGGCCCTGCTCGCAGATGACGCCCTGGTTCATGTACACCACCTGGGTGGACACGTCCCGGGCGAAGGCCATCTCGTGGGTGACCACCAGCATGGTCATGCCCTCGGATGCCAGGTCCTGCATGACGGCGAGCACTTCCCCCACCATCTCCGGGTCCAGGGCGGAGGTGGGTTCGTCGAACAGCAGCACCTCCGGGCCCATGGCCAGGGCCCGGGCGATGGCCACCCGCTGTTTCTGGCCGCCGGATATCTGCCGGGGCTTGGCCTTGATGTAGGGGGCCATGCCTACCTGCTGCAAAAACCGCAGGGCGGTTTCGCGGGCCTCGTCCTTGGACCGTTTCAGCACCTTGATCTGGCCCACCATGCAGTTTTCCAGCACGGTCATGTTGTTGAACAGGTTGAAGGACTGGAACACCATGCCCACATGGGAGCGGTACTCCGGGGCGTTCACCCCCCGGCCTGTCACGTCCTTGCCGTGGAACAGGATCTCCCCGCTGGTGGGGGTCTCCAGCAGATTCACGCACCGCAGCAGGGTGCTCTTGCCGGAGCCGGAGGCGCCGATGATGGCGGTCACATCCCCCGTGGAGACGGTGAAGTCGATATCTTTGAGCACCTCGTGAGAGCCGAAGCTCTTCGACAGGTGGCGTATCTCCAGGATCGTGTCTGCCATGTCAGCGGTCCCCCCTGTTTCTGCCGAATTTCAGCTCCTGCCGGGTCTTTTCCCGGTACTCCTTGCTGCGCTCGTCGAAGGGGGTGCCCCGGTCCGGATGGTTGTAGGTCCCGGCAGCCATGACCAGCTGGTCCTCGCTGACCAGCTCGAAGTTGTCCGCGCCGTCCAGCCGCTTCTCCAGCCACCGCAGCAGGAAGCTGGCTGCCAGGGTCAGGCACAGATACCCTACCATCTCGATGGCGGCGGAGGGGAAGTATTTCATGTTCACGCCCACGATGTTCCGGTGGGTGGCGAAAAACTCCACGAAGCCGATGACGAACATGACGGAGGTGTCCTTGATGTTGATGATGAAGTTGTTGCCGATCTGGGGGATGATGTTCCGCAGGGCCTGGGGCAGGATGACGTTCATCATGGTCTGCACATGGGTCATGCCGATGGCCTTGGCGCCCTCGGTCTGGCCCGGATCGATGGAGATGATGCCGCCCCGGACCGACTCGGCCATATAGGCCCCGGTGTTGATGGACACCACCAGCAGGGACGCGATCCAGATGCCCGCGTTGCCCTTGAAGGCCACGGACCCGTCGGTGAAGTAGGGCAGGCCGTAGTAGATGAACACCGCCTGCAGCACCATGGGGGTGCCACGAAAGACCTCCACATACACCCGGACCACCACCCGGATCAGGGCCAGGACGAACCGCTTCACCGGGTTGTCGGTCTTGGCGTGGGGGATGGTGTTGAGCACGCCGCAGAGAAAACCGATCACACACCCGGCCAGGGTGGCGGCGATGGCCACGATGAGGGTGTTGCGGATGCCGATCATGTAGGCGGGCATATAGGCCGTCCACAGCTTGGAGATATCGTCGATGAGCTTGGCGAATTTATTCACGGGGAGCTCCTTTTCACAGGCACAGTCCGGCTCTTTTGCAAGAGCCGGGCTGCGTTGTATCGTATCTGGTCCTTAGATCTCGGGCTGGATGGAGATGGCCTGATCCATGAGGGCGTTGAACTGATCGGCGTCCAGCTCGCCCACCACGGCGTTGATGGCGTCCAGCAGCTCGGTGTTGCCCTTCAGCACGGAGATGCCGATGTTGACCTCCTCGTCGGACACGTCAAAGTCGTCGTCGCCAGCGGAGAAGTCCAGGATCACCAGGTCGTCATAGGTGCTCACAGCGCCCAGAGCGGTGGGCATATCGGTGCAGATGAAGTCCACGGTGCCGCTCTCCACGGCCATGACCATGGCGGGAGCGGTCTCGGCCTCGGGCATGATCTCGGCGCCCTCGATCTGGGGCAGGCAGGTGTCGTACCAGATGGTGCCCGTCTGGGCGGTGCAGGTGCCGCCAGCCAGGTCACTGAGGCCCTGGGCGTCGGCAAAGTCGCTGTCCGCCTTGGTCACACACACGATGGAGGCGTAGATGTAGGGGCCCGCCATGTCCACTTCCTGCAGCCGATCGGCGGTCATGGACTGGCCGGCGATGTTGGCGTCCAAGGTGCCGGAGGCCAGCGCCGGGCACAGCCCGCCCCAATCCACGGCCATGATCTCCAGGTCCCAGCCGTAGGCGTCGCAGATACGCTGGGCCATCATCACATCGTAGCCGTTGGCATAGGAGCCGGGGTTGTTGACGATGGGCACGGCGCCGTTGGAGTCGTCCATCTGGGTCCAGTTGTAGGGGGCGTAGGCGCACTCCATGCCCACGGTGAACACGCCGTCCTCCAGGCCGGGGATGGCGCTGGTGTCCACGTCGGTGAAGTCGGGCACCTCGGGGATGACGACCTCTTCGGTCTCGGCGGCCTCGTCGCCCTCGGCGGCGAAAGCGGCGGCGCTCAGGCTGAGCACCAGGCACAGGGCCATCAGCATTGCGGTAAGTCTTCTCATTGTTTCGTTCTCCTTTTTCTGCAAAAAATTTTTTGCAAGAAAAATGGACCGCTTTGCTAAGCGGTCCACGGAAAATCGGTACATGCCCCTTCGGGCTTCCATTAGCCATGACAGCGCTCCACAAAACCTTGTGACAGTCCGATGGGTATTTCCCATCGACCCAGCGAGGGGAGCGCAGACACGCTCCAAACGCTTCGGCGGCGTTCCCTTTCTCCGATCCCGGCTGTCTGGCCTTGGGAGGGGATACTGATGAAAACCGCGCCTCTGTTCAGCGATTCATTTTTCAAGCGTGCTCATCATAGCACCCGTTTTTTGCCCTGTCAACCGCCTCGGGGCGATTTTGTGACAATGAATAAAGCGAAACGGGTCTTTTGCGCTTTTATTTGGTAAATCAAAACAGCGTTTGGCCCTAAAGCAGATACTTCACCGCCCACAACAGCCCCACCCCGGGCACACCCAGGGCCGCCGAGACGGGCACGGTGAAGCCGTTCAGGCCCACCCCCAGCCCCACCAGCTGGCCCACCGCGTTGGCCGTGAGCAGCACCGCCAGCCCCATCGCCCCGTGGGCCAGGCCCCGGGGCAGCCACCACTTCGCCGCCCCCAGCAGACCGTACAGCTGCCACGCCAGCAGCAGACCCGTCACCACGAACAGCGCCTTCAAAAGATATTCCGGCACGTCTTGTCCCTCCTTTACCATAAATTGTATTTGTACATGCCCCGTTTTAGACGTATACTATCCCCAGAGAGAGAAACGCACAGACCGCTTGGGCGGGGGCTTTGGCCCCCGCCTTGCTTTTTTCTGTAAATATGGTATACTGTGGTCATACTGGGTAGATTATGTCCACCGGACAACAAGATATTGAAGCGAGGGAACCATGGCAAAGGCAAAAAAGGAAATCTACGGCAACGACTCCATCAGCCAGTTGAAAGGGGCGGACCGGGTGCGCAAGCGCCCCAGCGTGATCTTCGGCTCCGACGGGCTGGAGGGCTGCGAGCACTCGGTGTTCGAGATACTGTCCAACTCCATCGACGAGGCCCGGGCGGGCTTCGGCGAGCTCATCACCGTCACCCGGTTCGAGGACCACTCCATCCAGGTGGAGGACTTCGGCCGGGGCTGCCCCGTGGACTGGAACAGCACAGAGGGCCGCTACAACTGGGAGCTGGTGTACTGCGAGCTGTACGCCGGGGGCAAGTACGAAAACGACGAGGGGGAGAGCTATGAGTACTCCCTGGGTCTGAACGGTCTGGGCGCCTGCGCCACCCAGTACGCCTCCGAATATATGGACGTGACGGTCTGGCGGGACGACGCCCGCTACGATCTGCGCTTTGAGAAGGGCGAGATCGTGGGGGCGCTGAAAAAGTCCGGCATGGACCGGAAAAAGACCGGGACCACCCACCGCTGGAAGCCGGACCTGGAGGTGTTCACGGACATCGACATCCCGGAGGAGTGGTTCCGGGACATCCTCCGCCGCCAGGCGGTGGTGAACGCGGGGGTCACCTTCCGGCTGCGCATCCAGCACGGGTCCAAGTTCGAGACCACCGACTATGTATATGAAAACGGCATCCTGGACTACGTGACCGAGACCGCCGGAGAAAACGCTCTCACCGCCCCGGTGTTCATCGAGGCGGAGCGCCGGGGCCGGGACCGGGAGGACAAGCCGGAATACAAGGCCAAGCTCTCCGCGGCCTTCTGCTTCTCCAACCGGGTGAACCTGCTGGAGTACTACCACAACTCCTCCTGGCTGGAGCACGGCGGCGCCCCGGACAAGGCAGCCCGGCTGGGGTTCGTGTACGCCATCGACGCCTACATCAAGAAGCTGGGCAAATACCAAAAGAGCGAGTCGAAGATATCCTTCCAGGACGTGCAGGACTGCCTGGTGCTGGTGACCAACTGCTTCTCCACCCAGACCAGCTACGCCAACCAGACGAAAAAGGCCATCACCAACAAGTTCATCCAGGACGCCATGACCGACTTCTTCAAGGAGAAGCTGGAGATATGGTGCATCGAGCACAAGGCCGAGGCGGACCGGATGGCCGAGCAGGTGCTCATCAACAAGCGCAGCCGGGAGCAGGCCGAGCGCCAGCGGCTGAACATGAAGAAAAAGCTCACCGGGTCCATGGACATCGTCAGCCGGGTGGAGAAATTCGTGGACTGCCGCAGCCGGGACGCCGATCGGCGGGAGTTGTACATCGTGGAGGGCGACAGCGCCCTGGGCTCCTGCAAGATGGGCCGGGACGCGGAATTTCAAGGCATCATGCCCGTCCGGGGCAAGATCCTCAACTGCCTGAAGGCGGACTACGGCCGCATCTTCAAAAGCGACATCATCACAGACCTTTTGAAGGTGCTGGGCTGCGGCGTGGAGGTGGAAAAGCACGGCAAGGAACTCAACGCCTTCGACCTGGCCAATCTCCGCTGGAGCAAGGTGGTCATCTGCACCGACGCGGATGTGGATGGCTTCCAGATACGCACCCTGATCCTGACCATGTTGTGGCGGCTGACCCCCACCCTCATCCGGGAGGGATATGTATACATCGCCGAGTCGCCCCTCTATGAGATCACCTGCCGGGAAAAGACCTGGTACGCCTATTCCGACGGGGAGAAGAACAGGATCGTGGAGGAGCTGGGCAAAGCGAAGTTCACCGTGAACCGCTCCAAGGGCCTGGGGGAGAACTCCGCGGAGATGATGTGGCTGACCACCATGAACCCGGAGACCCGGCGGCTGATCCGGGTCATGCCGGAGGATGCGGAGCGCACTGCTTATTACTTCGAGCTGTTCGAGGGCAACGACCTGGAGGGCCGGAAAAACCACATCGCCCAGGAGGGCTATAAATATCTGGAACTGGCAGATATCTCATGAATCGACGGAAAGGGGGAGGTCTATACCATGAAAAAACTGCTTTCCATCCTGCTGGCCGGGGCGATGCTGCTGGGTCTGACCGTCACCGCGGCGGCGTCCGGCGACGAAGCGCTCGTCACCGACGCCTTCACCTACAGCGGCGGCGACGAGTGGGGCTCCTATGACTACAGCATCCCACGCATCGAGCGGGACGAACCCGGCATCCAGGCCGTGAACGACGCCATCTGGGCGGACCTGTACGACGACCAGCTCTACAGCGAGTACGGGGCCATGACCGCCATAGAGGAGGGCTGGTCGCCGGAGCCGTATCATGTCGAGTACAAGTGGTACGTCAACGGCGACGTGCTGAGCCTGCTCACCATGAGCTCCTACAGCAACGACTACGTGGTCTACGGCGTATATAACGTGTCTCTGTCCGTGGGGCGGCAGATCACCGACAGCGAGCTGCTGTCCGCGCTGGGCGTGGACGAGGACCAGTTCCTCCTGTTCTCCCGGACCGCCCTGATGCAGGAGTTCGAGACGCAGTTCGGCTCTTTCCCGGACGACGAGTTCAAGGAGGCCCAGCGCCAGAGCAACCAGTCGGAGGACAACGCCCGCCGGGTGAAGCCCTACCTGGACGGGGCGGGCGACCTGTGCGGCATCGGCCGGGTATACTCCCTGGCGGGCGCCGGGGAATATGCCCAAGAGCTCACGCTCCTGGACCGGGGCGATGACGCGCCGACCATCAGCACGGCGGACCTGCCCGAGACGGCCCCAGCGGACGGCCGCCTGGTCTATTTCATCGAGCACTGCGACAGCGTGGACTTCACCGAGGCGGATATCGAGGGCTTTGACGAGCAGATGTGCAACTACGCCCGCAACGGGGTCTATGCCCGCTCGGGCCGGATGTTCCAGAGCACAGAGCTGCAGAGCTACTACGGGCAGTTCGACTGGTACGAGCCCACCGTGGACCCGGCCAGCTTCACCGCGGACATGCTCAACGCCCACCAGTATCACAACATCGCCCTGGTGCAGGACTATGAGGCGGCGCACGGATACTGATACCCCACACTCATGAAAAGGTAGGAAACTATGGCACGCAAGACCAAAGACGACCAGCCCAAAAAGCGGGGCACGGACCCCAACGTGATGGGCCTGCGGGGCGAGGTCATCGACCAGCCCATCACCGACACCCTGGAGCTGAACTTCATGCCCTACGCCATGAGCGTCATCGTCTCCCGGGCCATCCCGGAGATAGACGGCTTCAAGCCCAGCCACCGAAAGCTTCTCTACTGCATGTATCGGATGGGCCTTCTGAACGGCGCGAGGACGAAGAGCGCCAACATCGTGGGCCAGACCATGCACTATAACCCCCATGGGGACGCGGCCATCTATGAGACCATGGTACGCCTTACCCGGGACAACGAGGCGCTGAACGTGCCCTTCGTGGACAGCAAGGGCAACTTCGGCAAGGTCTACTCCCGGGACATGGCCTACGCCGCCAGCCGCTACACCGAGGCCAAGCTGGCCCCTATCTGCGCGGAGTTGTTCCGGGACATCGATAAGGACACGGTGGACTTCCAGCCCAACTACGACAATACCACCGCCGAGCCCACCCTGCTGCCCACCACCTTCCCCAACGTGCTGGTCAGCGCCAACCTGGGTATCGCCGTGGGCATGGCCAGCCAGATATGCGGCTTCAACCTGGCAGAGGTGTGCCAGACCACCATCGAGCTTTTGAAAAACCCGGACCACGAGATCCTCTCTACCATGCCCGCGCCGGACTTCCCCACCGGGGGCGAGATCGTCTACGACCCGGGCCAGATGGCGGAGATATACCGCACGGGCCGGGGCTCCTTCCCGGTACGGGCCAAGTGGCGCTACGTGGAGAAGGAGCACATCATCGAGATATACGAGATACCCTACACCACCACCGCCGAGGCCATCATCGACAAGTGCCGGGAGCTGATCAAGGACGGCAAGGTCAAGGAGATCGCCGACATGCGGGACGAGACAGACCTGGGCGGATTGAAGCTGGCCATCGACGTGAAGCGGGGCACGGACCCGGAGCGGCTCATGGCCAAGCTGTTCAAGCTCACCCCTCTGCAGGACAACTACCCCTGCAACTTCAACATCCTCATCGCCGGGTCCCCCCAGGTGCTGGGGGTAGGGGACATCCTCACCGAGTGGATCGCCTGGCGCACCGAGTGCATCCGGCGGCGGGTGTGGTTCGACATGACGAAGAAAAAGGAGAAGCTCCACCTGCTGGAGGGCCTGAAGGCCATCCTGCTGGACATCGACCGGGCCATCGCCATCATCCGGGAGACGGAATCGGAGGCGGAGGTGGTGCCCAACCTGATGATTGGCTTCGGCATCGACCAGGTGCAGGCCGACTTCGTGGCGGAGATCAAGCTGCGCAACATCAACCGGGAGTATATCCTCAAGCGCACCGAGGAGACCGCCGCTCTGGCCGAGGAGATACGGGACCTGGAGGACACCCTGGGCAGTAAGCGGCGGCTGCGGTCCATCATCGTGGACGAGCTGCGCGCCGTGATGAAAAAATACCCCTCCCCCCGGCGCACCACCCTGGTCTACGCCCGGGAGCTGCAGGAGTATGACGACGGCGCCGCCGTGGAGGATTACCCGGTGCACCTGTTCCTGTCCCGGCACGGGTATTTCAAGAAGATCACCCCTCAGAGCCTGCGGATGAGCGGCGAGCAGAAATACAAGGAGGACGACGCTCTGGGCTGGTACTGGGAGAGCACCAACACCGCGGAGCTGCTGCTGTTCACCGACCGCCAGCAGGCCTACAAGCTGCGGGCGGCGGATTTCTCCGACGGCAAGGCCAGCACCCTGGGGGACTATCTGCCCGGGAAGCTGGGGTTCGACGAGGGGGAGAGCCTGCTGGCCGCGGTGCTGTGCGGCGATTACAGCGGCACCATCCTGCTGTTCTTCCAGAACGGCAAATGCGCCCGGCTGCCCCTGGCCGCCTATGCCACCAAGACCAACCGCCGCCGCCTCACCGGGGCCTATTCCGACAAGAGCCCCCTGGTGGCCGTGCTGCCCCTGGAGGAGGAGACGGAGCTGGCCGTCACATCGGCGGAGGGCCGCTGCGTGGTATTCTCCACCGCCCTGCTGGCCCCCAAGACCAGCCGCACCACCCAGGGGGTGCAGGTGATGAACGTGAAAAAACACCCGGTGGTCCAGGTCCGGCCCCTGGCGGAGACCGCCATCCGGAACCAGTCCCGCTACCGGGTCCGCACCATTCCCGCCGCCGGGGCAAAATTGACCGACGCCGACCGGGGAGAAGAACAGCTTATGTTCATTTGAAAGGAAGCAAGCTCCTTTCAAATGAGAAGGCTTCGACCTGCTGCAGCGCACTCGCTGCGCTCGCACGTTTGCCGACCGCAAAGAATGATTTCCGAGGTACACGCCCCCGGAAATCATATCCCACTTTATTCGCGCCTGCGGGCGCGAACTCTGCGAGGCTATTGTATTGGATAAGATAAAAGCGTTTCTCAAAACCGACGGGAAGGCCGTGGCCGTCAACCTGGTGGGGTGCCTGATCGCAGGCGCCAGCTTTTCCTTCCTCACCTACCCCAACAACATCGTCTCCGGCGGCCTGACGGGCATCGCCCAGATACTCAATCTGCTGCTGGGGCTGCCGGTGGGCATGATGATCATCGTGATGAACGTGCCCCTGTTCCTGGTGGCCTGGCGGCAGTTCGGGCTGCGGTTCATCATCTACTCCTTGATCGGCATGGTGGGCTCCAGTCTGGCCATCGACTTTTTCAACCTGTTCCATATCCGCTTCACCAGCGACATCCTGCTGGCGGCGGTATACGGCGGGCTGCTGAAAGGCTTGGGCTACGGGCTCATCTTCTATGTGGGCGGCACCAGCGGCGGCACGGACATCCTCTCCCGGATGCTCCGGCGCAAGTACGGCTACATCCAGCTGGGCACCATCGGCCTGGTGCTGGACGCCACGGTGGTGGCGGCCTTCGCCATCATCTTCAAGCGGGCGGACGCGGCCATGTACACCATCATCACCATGTTCGTGTCCAGCCGGGTGGTAAATCTGCTGCTGTACGGCTCGTTCAACTCCAGCGTGTGCTACATCGTCACCGTCCACCCCCACGATATCGCCCAGGCCATCGGCGACCGCCTCCGCCGGGGCGCCACCCTCCTGAAGGGCGAGGGCGCCTACAGCGGCGAGGAGCGGGACGTGGTGCTGTGCGCGGTGAAGCGCCAGCAGATACCCAGCCTGAAAAAGATCGTCTCCGACATCGACGGCCACGCCTTCGTGATCGTCACCCAGTCCCACGAGGTGTTCGGCAAGAACTTCCAAAACATCGAAAAAACAGACTGACATATACAAAAAGGAGGACCGGACCATGGAAAAGACCATCAAGAACCTGCGGAAGAACGGCTTCACCGTCACGGAATTTGACACGGCGGCCGCCGCAGCGGACTATCTGGCGGGGAGCATCCACGGCAAGACCGTGGGCATGGGCGGCAGCGTCACCCTGGGCGCCCTGGGCCTGTATGACCGCCTGGCCGGGGACAACACCGTCTACTGGCACAGCAAGGTGCCCGGGGACGAGACCTGCCTGGCCGCCGACAACGCCCAGGTGTACCTGACCAGCGCCAACGCCGTGAGCGAGGAGGGCTTTGTCATCAACATCGACGGCCGGGGCAACCGCCTGGCGGGCACTCTGATGAAAAAAGAGCGGGTCATCTTCGTGGTGGGCGAGAACAAACTGGGCGGTCCCTTCCCCCAGGCCCTGGAGCGGGCCCGGCAGGTGGCCAGCCCAAAAAACGCCGCCCGCCTGGGCAAAAAGACCCCCTGCGCCGTGGACGGCGTGTGTCACGACTGCGCAAGCCCAGACCGGATATGCAATGCGCTTCTGGTGTTCTGGAAAAAGACCTACTGGTGCGACAGCATGGAGGTCGTGCTCATCCATGAAGACCTGGGCTTCTAAGCGCCTGCTCCTGCCCGGATTGGCCCTTATGCTGGCGCTGCTGGCCGGGTGCGCCGGGTTTTTCGACACGGAGTATTACGCCAGCGAGCCCTATCAGCCCCCACCGCCCCAGGAGACGGACGCCGACGGGGCCATCTCCGATTACGCCGCCCTGCGCCAGGCCTTGATGGAGCTGGTGGCCGACCGGACCGAGAGCGCCCAGCTGAACCTCTCCGGTTATGACGGGGACCCGGGCCAGGACATCTCCGCCGCCTGCTGGGAGGTAAAGTCCTCCACGGCCCTGGGGGCCTTCGCGGTGGATCGTATCACTTACGAGCTGAGCCGCATCGTCAGCTATTACCAGGCGGACGTGCGCATCACCTACAAGCGCTCCGCCCGACAGATCGCCGCGCTGGAGACCGTCGGCCCCGACGGGACGCTGGCGGCCCGGCTGGCCCAGGCCCTGGCCGGGGACGAGACCTATCTGGTGCTGGAGACCAGCGACGCCTCCCTTACTGCGGAGGATCTGCGCCGCTACGTGGCCGAGGCCTACTACGCCGACCCTCTCTCCGTCCCGGTGCTGCCGACGGTATCCGCCCAGCTCTTTCCCGAGACGGGCGTGCGGCGCATCGCGGAGATCGGCCTGGACTACGGGCTGGACAGCGGCGCGCTGGAAAGCCGCCGGGAGGAGCTGGCGGCGGCCTTGAACGCCATCGAGGACGCCGTGGGCCCGGCCGACCCCCTGGGCGGGGACGAGTCCCGGGCCGCAACGCTGCGGACCCTGTGCGCCTATCTGGTCCTGCACTGCCGCCCGGATGAGACGGCGGGCCCCACCGCCTGGGACGCGCTGGTGAACGGCGCGGCGGACAGCGAGGGGATGGCCCTGGCCCTGGAGGCCGCCTGCGGCCGATTGGGCCTGGACTGCCAGGTGGTCGCGGGCCGTCTCAACGAGGCCGACCACCGCTGGAACATCGTGACGCTGGACGGCGGCAGCTACCATGTGGACCTGGCCGGAGCGGGCCGGGACGTATTCCTGGCCGGGGACGGGGAGCTGTTCGGGGACTACTGGTGGGACACCAGCCTGTACCCCGCCTGCCCGGACTCCTTCGGTAAGCCGGAGCCCACGCCGCCTGTCTTTGTCTTGCCCAACGGGCCCGCCATTTGAAAACGGGCCCTTTTTTCTAATCCACTTCTAATCTGCCTTCCATGGCGGTCTAACCATGGCGTGGTAGGCTGTGCCCAGATAAGGATAAGGAGGTATCGCCTATGGAGCGGTACGAGATGGCAGAGCTGCTGAGCAAAAAAGCGGGGGTCTCCCTGGAGGAGGCCCGGCAGGCTCTGGAGGAAAACAACTGGGACCTGCTGGACGCCATGATCGCCCTGGAGCGGGCCCACAAGACGGCGGGCGCCGCCGTCCACACGGAGACAGGCCCGGGGGACAGCGGCACGGTCCGCCCGGTGAAGAACGTCAGCGGCCATCAGGGGCCCCGGTTCTTCTCCAACGGCTTCGCGGTGCTGTGGGAGTATATCAAGAAGCTGTTCCGCATCACCCTGGACAATGATTTCGTGGTCCTGCGCCACGGAAAGCCCCTTCTGTCTATCCCGGTGTTGGTGCTGATCGTGTTGCTGCTGGCCAGCTTTGGGCTGATGCTGGTGGTGCTGGTGGCGGGGCTGTTCTGCTCCTGTCGGTATCGGTTCGAGGGCCGCCAGCTGGGCCGGGACAGCATCAACGACGCCATGGGCAAGATGAGCGACCTGGCCGACGACATCAAGGAGTCCTTCCAGGACCGGGGCGACGGCCAGGCATGAGCGCCCGCATCCTGATCGTGGAGGACGAGGCCCGGCTGGCCCGGTTCCTGGAGCTGGAGCTGACCCACGAGGGGTACACGGTGACCAAGGCCGCCGACGGCCGGACCGGGCTGGCTATGGCCCTGACGGGGGAACATGACCTGGTGCTGCTGGACGTGATGCTGCCGGGCCTGAACGGCCTGGAGGTGCTGCGGCGGCTGCGCAGCGAGTCGGACGTGCCCGTGCTCATGCTCACCGCCCGGGACGCGGTGATGGACAAGGTCAGCGGCCTGGACATGGGCGCCAACGACTACATCACCAAGCCCTTCTCCATCGAGGAGCTGCTGGCCCGCATCCGGGCCGCCCTCCGGGGCGGCGCCGCCGCCCAGCGCCGGACCGTGCTGCGCTGGGGCGCTCTCACCCTGGACCCGGCCCGGCACACCGTGGATTACGCGGGCACGCCCGTGGCTCTGACCTTCAAGGAGTTTCTGCTGCTGCAGACCCTGCTGGAGGAGCAGGACATCGTCCAGACCCGGGACATGCTGCTGGAAAAGGTGTGGGGCTTCGACTACGCGGGGGAGACCAACGTGGTGGACGTATACGTGCGCTACCTGCGGCAGAAGATCGACGCCCCCTTCGGCGTGAAGCTCATCCACACTGTCCGGGGCATGGGTTATGTGATCAAGGGAGACGAAGCATGAGGAGCACAGGCCGGACCACATCCATCGCCAGGCGCATCGCCTGGCGATTCCAATGGGGAAAGCTGTGGCGCATCCTGTGGCAGACGGCGGCACTGTTTTTCATCTGCGTGCTGGTGTGGTGCGTCGCCGCGGCCCAGACGGCGGGCACAGACCTGGCCCATCAGGACTGGCATATCCAAATGGCTGACGACAGCCCCAACACCGTCGCCAATGTGGTGCTGGCAGACCCAGGCTACGCGCTGCACCTGCTGCGCCACGGCGGGGAGAACGTCTACGCCGACGACGTGATCTTCCAGGCGGGGGACGCCGCGGTGGAGATGGGCGGCTTTCTCTTCTGGCTGGGCTTTGGTCTGGAGTGCCTCACGGCGCTGCGGCTGACGCTGTGGCTCCTGGGCTGCCTGGGGGCCACCCGGCGCATCCGGCGGTACCTGCGGCCCATCGACGACATCGCCCAGGTGACGGAGAGCATCTCCTCCCGGGGCTTCGACGAGAGCCGCTTCCACTCCCTGGAGGAGGCCATCGACCATCTGAACGGCGCCTCCCCCGACGAGCAGCTGCACATCGGCGACAGCGACCTGGCCGGTCTGGAGACGGCGGTGAACAACCTGATCGTGCGCATGCACGCCACCTACCGCCAGCAGGTCCGGTTCGTGGACGACGCCAGCCACGAGCTGCGCACCCCCATCGCGGTGATCCAGGGCTACGCCGACATGCTCTCCCGCTGGGGCGCCACCGACGAGAAAGTGCTCCAGGAGTCCATCCGGGCCATCCAGACGGAGACGGAGCACATGAAGACCCTGGTGGAGCAGCTGCTGTTCCTGGCCCGGGGCGACGCGGGCCGCCAGGAGCTGAAGCTGGAGCCGCTGGACCTGGCGGTCCTCATCCGGGAGGTATGGGAGGAGAGCCGGATGATCGACAGCGCCCACGAGTACGTTCTGGAGGCGACCCAGAGCGTCCCGGTCCGGGCAGACGCGGCGCTGCTGAAGCAGGCCGTGCGCATCCTGACCGACAACGCCCGGAAATACTCCCCCGCGGACACCCGCATCACCCTGCGGGCCTACCGGGGCCCGGGCGTACAGGCCTGCCTGGAGGTCCAGGACAACGGCATGGGCATCGCGCCCCAGGACGCGCCGAAGGTGTTCGACCGCTTCTATCGGGCTGACAGCGTCCGCTCCGGCGGCACGGTGAGCGGCAGCGGGCTGGGTCTGGCCATCGCCCGGTGGATCGTGTCCCGGCACGGGGGCTTTATCGGCCTGCGCTCCTATGAGGGCGTGGGCACCCGCATGACCATCGTTCTGACGGTGGACCAACCCGCCGCGGAATTAATAAAAGTTTAAGAAACAGACCGTCTGATCTGCGTTATACTGCTCTCCGGCGGTATGGCGCAAACCTTTACCCTTTCCTTTACCGCCCGCTTTACCGCCTGTCCTTATCGTAAAAGCATCAACGGGAAAGGAAAACACATGGAAACGATCATTCGTACGCAGCACATCCTATTGCTGCTGTCGGCCCTGTGCGGGCTGTGCTATCTCTACCAGACGGTGTATCTCATCCTGCCCCTGTTCAAACGGCGGCCCGGGCCCGCCCGGACGGCGGAGCCGGAGACAGACTTCGCCCTGCTCATCGCCGCCCGGAACGAGCAGGCGGTGCTGCCCTGGCTGCTGGACAGCATCCGCGCCCAGGACTATCCCTCGGAGCGGGTGACGGTCTACGTGATGGCGGACAACTGCACCGACCGGACCGCAGCGCTGGCCCGGGCCCGGGGGGCGGTGGTCTATGAGCGGCGGGACCCGGTCCGTGTGGGCAAGGGCTACGCCCTGCGGGCCCTGCTGGAGCACATGGAGGCGGACGGCCATATCGCCCGGCACGACGCCTTTCTCGTTTTTGACGCGGACAACCTGCTGGCCCCCGGCTATCTGCGGGCCATGAGCCGGGGCTTCGCCGCGGGCTATCCCGCCCTGTGCGGCTACCGCAGCTCCAAGAACTTCATGGACAACTGGATCACCGCGGGCTATGGCCTGTGGTACCTGCACGACAGCGCCCACCTGAACGCCTCCCGGATGCGCCTGGGGGTCACCTGCGCCTGCACAGGCACCGGATTCGGCTTCACCCGGGCCCTGCTGGAGCGGATGGGCGGCTGGCCCTTCCACACCCTGGTGGAGGACATCGAGTTCGATGCCTGGTGCGCCGTGCAGGGGGTGACCATGGGCTACTGCGCCGACGCGGTGGTCTACGACGAGCAGCCCCTCACCCTGGGCCAGTCCTGGGTCCAGCGGACCCGATGGGTACGGGGCGGCATCCAGGTGAGCCTGAAATACGCCGGAGCCCTCTGCCGGGGGCTGTTCTCCGGCAGTATCCGTCAGCGGTGGGGCTGCTTTGAGAACCTGACCCTCACCATGTATGGCTACGGCACCTGCGCCCTGGCCGGGTCCCTGGCCGCCGCCGCCACCCTGCTGGCGGGCGGGCCCCACAGCGTGGCAAAGGGCCTGGCGCTGCCCCTGCTCGGCATGCTCGGCGGGCTGTTCGTCATGGGCGCGCTGACCACCGCCCAGGAGTGGCGGCGCATCCCGGGCACCCCGGGGCAGAAGGTGAAAAGCTGCCTCACCTTCCCCTTTTTCATGCTCACCTATATCCCCGTGGCCGTGAGCGCCCTGTTTGTCCGGCCCCAGTGGCGGCCCGTGCGCCACACGGTGGCGGTGGGGGTGGAGAGCATGGTCCAGCGGGCAAAATAACGATATGACAAATTTGTAACACTATTGTAAGCTCAGGGGATTGCGCCCGGCGCGATTTTCTTGTAAAATATTAGAAAAAGCAAACCTTTTTCACGACGCAAAAGGAGACCGCCCATGAGTCGGCTCACACCCCTTGCGGACCGCTTTCCCCGCCGCACGCTGTGGGCGCTGGTGTTCGCCTTCGCCTTCCAGTGCGTGGTCTTCAGCGGCAGCCGCATCTTCACCGCCGCCTGGCTTCACCGGGATATGACCTCGGCGCTGGACCGGGCCGTTCCCTTCTGGCCCTGGACGGTGTCGATCTATGTGGCGGCCTATCTCTTCTGGGCGGCCAATTACAACCTGGCCATGTTCCAGGGGGAGGAGCGGGCCTGGCGGTTTTTGGCGGCGGATATCCTGGGCAAGGCGGTGTGTCTGGGCTTTTTCCTGGCCATGCCCACGGCCAACGTCCGGCCGGAGCTGCCGTCGAAAGCGCCCCTGGGCTGGATGCTGCGCATCATCTATGCCCTGGACAGGCCGGACAACCTGTTCCCCTCCATCCACTGTCTGGACAGCTGGCTGTGCTGGGCCGCCGTCCGGGGCCGGAAGAACATCCCGGCGGCCTATCGGGTCTTCTCCCTGGTCATGGCCCTGGCCATCGCCGCCTCTACCCTGACCACCCGGCAGCACGTGCTGGCGGACGCGGCTGCGGGCTTTTTGCTGGCGGAGCTCTGCTGGCAGCTGGCCGGGCACACGGGCCTGGCGGCGGGATACCGCCGGATATGGGAGGGGTCACAGCCGCGGTAAAGGAGGCGCCGACGATGAAAAACAAACGCAAAAAGATCATCGCCGATGGGCTTCTGTTCGCGGCCATCCTGGGCCTGACCGCATACGCCGTGTTCCGGGGCGAGGACCTGGGGGCGGTGCGGGAGGCCATCCGTGACGCCGACGGCCGCTGGCTGATCCCGGCGGCGGGGTGTGTGCTGGTGTTCATCGGCGGCGAGAGCGTCATCCTCCGGCTGCTGCTGCGCTCCGACGGCATACGCCTGCCTCTGGGGCGGTGCTTTCTGGTGTCCTCGGCGGGCTTTTTCTTCTCCGCTGTGACCCCCTCCGCCGGAGGCGGTCAGCCCATGCAGGTGTACTTCCTGCGGCGGGAAAACGTGCCCGTGCCCGTCTCCGCCGTCATCCTCATGGCCGTCACCATCACCTACAAGCTGGTGCTGGTGCTGGTGGGTCTGGCGCTGGTGCTGTTCCGGCTGGACTGGCTGGATCGGCATTTCGGCGGGATGATGTTCCTGTTTTGGATCGGCATGGCCCTGACCCTGGGCTTCACGGCATTGCTGCTCATCCTGGTGTTCCATCCCCATCTGGCCAAGCGGGCCATGGACCTGGGCCATCGGCTGCTGGAGAAGCTGCGCATCCTGCGCCACCGGGAGTCCCGGCGGGAGAAGCTCCTCTCGTCCATGGAGAAGTATCACGAGACGGCGGCCTATTTCCGGACCCACATGGGCCTGATGGCCCTGGTGCAGGTCATCACCTTCGTCCAGCGCTTCGCCCTGTTCACCGTGCCCTGGCTGGTATACCGCTCCTTCGGCCTGACGGGGTACAGCTGGGGCCAGATCGCGCTGCTCCAGGCGGCTATCAACCTGGCGGTGGATATGCTGCCCCTGCCGGGGGGCATGGGCGTGACGGAGGCGCTGTTTCTGACCGCCTTCGAGGCGGTGTTCGGGGCCCTGACCCTGCCGGGC
This sequence comes from uncultured Oscillospiraceae bacterium, assembly GCA_947632365.1. Taxonomy (GTDB): domain Bacteria; phylum Bacillota; class Clostridia; order Oscillospirales; family Oscillospiraceae; genus CAJOIG01. The sequence goes on along the minus strand of CANROZ010000022.1, from coordinate 2,345 downwards.
ATGGTGCTGAGCCGGGGACTGGACTTCTACTGTCGACTGCTGCTGTCCGCGGCGTTCACCGCCGTGGCCGCCGCCCTTTTGGGGCGGTACAGAAAGAACGATGAAAGGGGAGCGGACGCCCCATGATCGGCTTTTACGACTATACCGTCTGGATGACCTATGTCAGCCTGCTCTCCTCCGTGGCGGGCATTTTCCTGGCCGCCTTCGGCCATGTGCGCTGGGCCCTGGCCTGCCTGGCCCTGTCCGGGCTGCTGGACGCCTTTGACGGCAAGGTGGCCCGGACCAAAAAAGACCGCACCGACGAGCAGAAGTCCTTCGGCGTGCAGATCGACTCCCTGTGCGACATGGTCTGCTTCGGGGTCCTTCCGACGGTCATCTGTTTCCACCTGGGCATGCACACCCTGCTGAGCATGATCGTGCTGGGGCTGTATGTGCTGGCGGGGCTGATCCGTCTGGCCTGGTTCAACGTCCACGCGGACGAGCCCCCCCGAGAGGACGGGAAAAAATATTACCAGGGTCTGCCCATCACCTCTGTGGCAGTGATACTGCCCATCTTCTACGCCATCGGCACCCTGGCCCCCAATTTCTTCATGGTGGCGCTGCCCTTCGTCATGTTCGCCACCGGGGCGCTGTTCATTCTCCGTTTCCCCTTCCGCAAGCCCACCACCCGGGAGCTGCTGCTGCTCATCGGCATCGTGGGCGCGGTGATCCTGTACATCCTGGCCTGCCACCTGTGGGGCAGCATCTTCCCCTGGAAGTGGGTGCTTCGCCGGGTGCCCAACACATGAGCGCGGCAGGATTCCTATACGGCACGGCCCCGGGGCGCTTTCTGCTCCGGGGCCTGACCCGTCCCTGGTTCTCCCGGCTGGGCGGGTGGGTGCTGGATCGGCGGATATCCGCCCTGGCGGTGAAGCCCTTCATCCGAGCCCACGGCATCGACATGACCGACTGCGAAAAACACTCCTTTACCAGCTTCAACGACTTTTTCACCCGGCGGCTGGTCCCCGGCGCCCGGCCTGTGGACGCCGACCCCGCGGCCCTGGTGAGCCCCTGCGACGGGCGGCTCACCGTCTGGCCCATAGAGGCCGACGGCCGCTTTCCCGTGAAGGGCGTGGGATACACCCTGGGGGAGCTGCTGCGGGACCAGGCTCTGGCGGAGCGGTTCCGGGGCGGACGGCTGTGGCTGTTCCGCCTGTCCCCGGAGCATTACCACCGCTACATCTGGCCCGCGGACGGCATCCCCGGGGAAACGGTGCGCATCCCCGGCGTATACCACACCGTCCAGCCCCTGGAAAAAGGCCAGCGGGCGGTGTACCGGGAGAACACCCGGCAGTTCTGTCCCATCGACACCGCCTTCGGCACCCTGCTCATGATGGAGGTGGGGGCGTTGCTGGTGGGCCGGATCGTGGACCTGTCCGCGGAGGGCCCAGTGAAGCGGGGCCAGGAGAAGGGATATTTCGCCTTCGGCGGCTCCACGGTGATCCTCATCACGGAAAAGGATGCCGCCGCCCCTCGGCCGGATATCGCCGCCGCCTCTGCCGACGGCCGGGAGACCGACGTGCTCCAGGGCCAGCGCGTGGGGACGGTAAAGACCTAGCCTGGCAGAGTTCCCGATAGACACAAAAAGTGGGCGCTGCAAATGCAGCGCCCACCTTTTGTTTGCTTTTACCTTGGCAAAAGTTCCGCCAAACTTACGCCTTGGCCTTCTTGGACTGCTTGGAGAAGGTGCTGATGCCCTCGATGATCAGGAAGATGGCCAGGATGACCATCGCCACGGCGATGACCAGCTGGAACCAGTTGCCCCACTCGGTGCCAGCCATGCAGGTGACGACCAGGGACTTGATCTTCATGACCAGGAAGGTCAGGGTGGCGACCAGCATGAACACCATGGGGATGTAGAACATCTTGTTGTTCTTGCCGATCTGGCCGAGCCAAGCGGCCACAGCCATCAGAGCCAGGCCAGCCAGCAGCTGGTTGGCGGCGCCGAACAGGCCCCAAATGGCGCTCAGGCTCATGCCGCCCAGCAGGCAGCCGACCACGACCATGAACACGGTGCCCACCAGGGGGTGAGCCAGGAACTTGCGGATGCCAGTGGCGTCCTTCCAGGTGGCCTCGCCCTCCTTCAGGAACAGCTCGGTGAACATGAAGCGGCTCAGACGAGTGCCGGTGTCCAGGGAGGTCAGAGCGAACACGGACACGGCCAGGGTCAGCAGCGTGTAGATCACGTTGTAGACGTGGCTGGCGGTATCCAGGCTGAACATGGAGGCGATGCCGGTGGCGAAGGCCACAGCGGGGGAACCGAACTCGCCGGCGGTGTAACGGGAGAACACCATGCCGACAGCGAT
>CANROZ010000021.1 GCA_947632365.1 uncultured Oscillospiraceae bacterium | reverse complement strand
GCGGCCATGACCTTATCGCTGAGAGCCAGGGTGTCCTCCTTGTCGTCAAAGCCCGCCAGCCAGGCCTCCAGGGCGGCCTTTAGGGCGCCGTCCTTCGTCTGGGCGGCCAGAGCCGTGACCTCCCGGGCCAGATGCTGTCGCTGCTGGTTCATGCTCAGCACCATGCCCAGGGCGTACTCGGCGTTGTTTTCAAACAGGGAGTTGGACAGCGCCGGGCCCCGGCCGTTGGGCTTGGTGGTGTAGGGGTAGCTGGGGGAGCTGAAGCCCCAGGCCTGGGTGCAGCCTGTGGCATTGGCCACCACCATCCGCTCGCCGAACAGCTGGGTCATCATCTTCATATAGGGCGTCTCGCCGCACCCGGCGCAGGCCCCGGAGAACTCCAGCAGGGGCTGCTCATACTGGCTGCCCTTGACGGTGAATTTGTCCATGGGGTTGGCCTTGGGGGACAGGGCGAGGCTGTAGTCCCAGTTGGGCTGCTGGGGAAGCTGCTCCTCGATGGGCCGCATGACGATGGCCTTCTCCTTGGCGATGCAGGCCGCGGCGCAGCTGCCGCACCCGGTGCAGTCCAGCGGGTCCACCTGGATGCGGTAGCGCAGGCCCTCAAAGCCCTTGCCCTTGGCCTCGTTGGTCACATAGCCCGCCGGGGCGTTTTTCACCTCGTCGGCATCCAGCAGGAAGGGGCGGATGGCGGCGTGGGGGCACATGACGGAGCAGATGTTGCAGCCGATGCAGTTTTCCGGTATCCAGCTGGCCACATGGGCGGCAAAGCCACGCTTCTCGTATTTGGATGTGGCCATGGGCACGGTGCCGTCGGCGGCGTCGGTGAACACGCTCACCGGGAGGTTGTCCCCCTTCTGGGCGTTCACCGCGTGCATCACCGTGCGCACGTACCAGGGGGAGCTCTCGTCCGCCGCCTCCGGCTGGTCGGGCAGGTCCTTCCAGGCGGGCGGGATCGTCACCTGGTGGATGCCCTCCAGGCCCGTGTCCACCCCGGCGCAGTTCATAGCCACCACCGCGTCGCCCTTGCGGTCGTAGGTCTTTTTGATGGCGGCCTTCATATAGCCCACCGCCTCGTCCACAGGCAGCACGCCGCTGAGCTTGAAAAACGCCGCCTGCAAAATGCTGTTGGTGTGGCTGCCCAGACCCAGCTTCTCCGCGATGGCCAGCGCGTCGATGGTGTAGAACTTCGCCTCTCTCTCCGCCAGCAGCCGTTTGACCTTGTTGGGCAGGTGGGTCTCCAGGTCTGCGTCGGACCAGTTGCAGTTGAGCAGGAACGTGCCCCCCGGCTTCAGCTCGGTGACGATGTCGTACTTGGGTATGTAGCTCTGGTTGTGGCAGGCGATGAAATCGCCCATGGTCACGTAGTAGGTGGACAGGATGGGGGTGTGGCCGAAGCGCAGATGGCTCTTGGTCACGCCGCCGGATTTTTTCGTGTCGTATTCAAAATAGGCCTGCACATACTGATCCGTGTTGTCGCCGATGATCTTGATGGAGTTCTTGTTGGCGCCCACAGTGCCGTCGGAGCCAAGGCCCCAGAATTTACAGGAGATGGTCCGCTCGTCGGCGGTGACCACGTTTTCCCCGATGGGCAGGGAGTGATGGGTCACGTCGTCGGTGATGCCCACGGTGAAGTGGTCTTGCTGGGCCCCGGCCATATTGTCGTATACGGCGATCATCTGGGCGGGGGTGGTGTCCTTGGAACTGAGACCGTAACGGCCGCCCAGCACCTTGATGTGCCGCCCGCCGTGGATCAGCACCGAGCACACGTCCTCGTAAAGGGGCTCGCCGTTGGCGCCGGGCTCCTTGGTCCGGTCCAGCACCGAGACCACCTTGCAGCTCTCCGGCAGGGCCGCCAGAAACCGCTCCGCCGAGAAGGGACGGTACAGCCGCACCTGCAAAAAGCCCACCTTCCGGCCCCGGGCGTTCAGATAGCGCACGACCTCCTGCAGACAGCCGGACACGCTGCCCATGGCCACCACCACATGTTCCGCCTGGGGGTCGCCGTAGTAGTTGAATAGCTTATAGTCCCTGCCTGTCAGGGCGCTCATCCTGGCCATATACTCCTCCACGATGCCGGGCACGGCGTCGTAGTAGGGGTTCACCGCCTCCCGGAGCTGGAAGGCCGTGTCCGGGTTGATGACGGTGGAGCGCATCAGGGGGTGCTCGCTGTTCAGAGCGTTGGCCCGGAACCGGGCCAGGGCGTCCATGTCCAGCATCCTGCGCAGGTCCTCATAGTCCAGCACGTCGATCTTCTGGATCTCGTGGCTGGTGCGGAAGCCATCGAAAAAGTGCATGAAGGGCACCCGGGCCTTGATGGCCGAGAGATGGGCCACCGCCGCCAGGTCCATGCACTCCTGCACACAGGAGGAGGCCAGCTGGGCAAAGCCCGTCTGACGGCAGGCCATCACGTCCGAGTGGTCGCCGAAGATGGAGAAGGCGCTGGTGCCCACGGTCCGTGCCGCCACATGGATGACGCCGGGCAACAGCTGCCCCGCGATGCGGTACAGCGGCGGGATCATCAGCATCAGCCCCTGGGAGGCGGTGTAGCTGGTGGAGAGCGCGCCCGCCTCCAGGGAGCCGTGCATGGCGCCGCAGGCGCCCGCCTCGCTCTGCATCTCCATCAGCTTCACGCTCTGGCCGAAGATGTTCTTCTTCCCGTTGGCGGCCCAGGTGTCCACATGCTCCGCCATGGGGCTGGAGGGGGTGATGGGATATATGGTAGCGACTTCGGTAAAGGCATAGCTGGCGTAAGCGGCGGCCTCGTTGCCGTCCATCGTCTTTTTCATCATTGTAGCACAGGCTCCTTTCCCTCTTTACTTAACTGCTTAGCTAATGACACAATTAAGCTATTCTTATTATCGCACGGCAGCGGAAAAAAGTCAAGGAACAATAAAAAGGGGACGCGGACAGTGCCGTCCGCGTCCCGTATCGTTTGTCAGAGGCTGCACAGCTTGAGCAGCTCCTCCCAGTTGCGGTCCACTTCCTGCTGGACCTGCTCGATCATCCACTCATTGCCCGGCTTGAACATGTGGGCGAAGCGGCCCTGCATCTTCAGGTATTCCTCCACGGGCAGCTTCTTCTTCGGCTCGTAGTTCAGGTGGTACTTCCCCTCGATGACCTCGTACAGGGGCCACACGCAGGTCTCCACCGCGGCCTTGGTGATCTCCATCAGCTTCTCGCTGGGATACCGCCAGCCACGGGGGCAGGGGGCCATCACGTTCAGGAAAGCCGGGCCAGGGGTGTAGATGGCCTTGTGGGCCTTCTCGGTGATGTCCTGGAAGTTGCCGATGAAGGTGGTCTGGGCCGCATAGGGCACGTTGTGAGCCACCATGATCCGGGTCAGGTTCTTCTTCTGCTGGAGCTTGCCGGGGATGACGGTCCCGGCGGGGGTGGTGGTGGTATCGGCGAAGTGGGGCGTGGAGCTGGAGCGCTGGATGCCCGTGTTCATATACGCCTCGTTGTCGTAGCAGACATATACCATGTCGTGGCCCCGTTCCATGGCGCCGGAGAGGCTCTGAAAGCCGATATCGTAGGTGCCGCCGTCGCCGCCGAAGGCGATGAATTTATAGCTGTCGTCCAGTTTGCCACGCTTTTTCATGGCCCGATAGGCGGTCTCCACGCCGGAGAGGGTGGCGGCGGCGTTGGCGAAGGCGTTGTGGATGAAGCTGTCCTTCCAGGCGGTGTAGGGGTACATGAAGGTGGAGACCTCCAGGCAGCTGGTGGCGGAGCAGACGACGGCCTTATCCTCCGGCTCCAGGGCCCGCAGCACGGTGCGGATGGCGATGGGGGAGCCGCATCCGGCGCACATCCGGTGTCCGGCGGCGAAGCGGTCCTCCTTCATGACGTTCTCTTTCAGACTGTAGCTCATGATCTCTACCTCCTTATTCCCGCACGTCCAGGTAGCGGTAGGTCTCGCCCACGTCCCCGGTAGCTGCGATGTGCTCCAGGTCGGCGAACACGTGCTGGATGCTCTCCACCCGCACGTCCCGGCCGCCCAGGCCGTAGATATAGCTGATGGCCTTGGGGCCGCTGACGCCCTGGGCCAGCAGCGCCGCGGCGGTCTCGGCGAAGATGGGGCCGCAGTGGCCGTTGAAGCTGTCGTCCTTGTCCATGGCGGCGAAGGCCTTCACGCCCTTCAGCGCCTGGGCGATGTCCTCGGTGGGGAAGGGCCGGAAGGAGCGTATCTTCACCAGACCCACCTTCTTGCCCTGCCCACGCAGCTGATCCACCGCCTCCTTGGCGGTCCCGGCGGAGGAGCCCATGAGCAGGATGGCCAGCTCCGCGTCGTCCATCTTATACTTCTCGATCAGACCGTATTCCCGGCCGGTCATCTGGGCGAACTCGTTGGCCACGGAGCGGATCACGTCCTTGGCGTCCAGCATGGCCTGGGCCTGCAGGCGCTTGGACTCCATGTAATACACCGGGGTGGCGTAGGCGCCCACGGCGATGCGCTCGCTGGGGTCCAGCAGATAGTGCTGGGGCTTATACTCGCCCACGAAGGCCTTTACCTTGTCCGTCTCCACCAGCTCGATGTTCTCGATGGCGTGGGAGGTGATGAAGCCATCCTGGCAGACCATGATGGGCAGGCCCACTGCCTCGCCGATGCGCATGGCCTGCAGATAGTTGTCGTAGGCCTCCTGGTTGGTCTCGGCGAACAGCATGATCCAGCCCGCGTCCCGCACAGCCATGGCATCGGAGTGGTCGTTGTTGATGTTGATGGGGCCGCTCAGCGCCCGGCAGCTCACCGCCAGGGTGATGGGCAGGCGGTCAGAGGCGGCCACGTACAGCATCTCGGCCATGTAGATGAGCCCGCAGGAGCTGGTGGCGCTGATGGCCCGGCAGCCCGCGGCCTCGGCGCCGATGCAGGTGCTCATGGCGGAGTGCTCGCTCTCCACGGCGATGAACTCCGTGTCCACCTCGCCGTTGTCCACGTAGGCGGAGAAATACTGGGGGATCTCCGTGGACGGGGTGATGGGGTAGGCGCCCATCACGTCGGGGTTGATCTGTTTCATGGCATAGGCCACAGCCTCGTTGCCGGAAAGTCTCTCTCGGATTCCCATGTTCGTCCCTCCTTATTTCTCTTCCTTGACCATGGCGATGGCGCCGAAGGGGCAGGTGTTCGCGCAGATGCCGCAGCCCTTGCAGAAGAAGTAGTCGAACTCGCCCCGCTTGCCGTCCTTGCCCACAGGGATGGACATGTCCGGGCACACGGGCACGCACAGCAGGCACTGCTTGCACTTGGCCCAGTCGATGACGGGCCGCATGGTCCGCCAGTCTCCGGTCTCCACCATCTGAGAGGTGCCGCCCTCAAAGATGTTGCAGCCGGGGGTGATGTCACGCCAGGTGACGCTGGGGGTCATATCCTTTGCCAGATGGCTCATCCGATCCGCACCTCCTCCATAGAGCGCTTCAGCGCCCGCATATTGCCGTCGATGACCTGGGGTTTGGAGGCGAATTTGTGCTTGAAGGATGCCTCCATGTCCTTGACGAACGCCTCCGGCTCCACCACGCCGGACACCTTGACGATGGCGGCCAGCATAGGGGTGTTGGGGAAGTTCTTGCCCAGCTCCTCCTCGCTGATGCGCCCCGCGTCGATGGTGCACACCCGGCCCTTGTAGCCCTTCAGCTTGGGGCGGAGCTCCGCCGGGTCCTTGCCGGAGTTGATGACGATGGCGCCCTCCTCCTTCAGTCCCGCGGTCACGTCCACGGAGGAGAGCAGGGTCTCGTCCACCACCACCACCACGTAGTCGGGCTCGTAGATGTTGGAGTGGACGGTGCTGCGCCGATCGCTGATGCGGTTGTAGGCGGTGATGGGCGCGCCCATACGCTCGGGGCCGTACTCGGGGAAGCCCTGGACGTACTTGCCCGTGTTGAATGCCGCGTCCGCCAGCAGCAGGGACGCGGTCTTGGCGCCCTGACCGCCCCGGCCGTGCCAGCGGATCTCTACGATGTCTTTCATGCTGTATGTTCCTCCTCTAGGTCTTTTATTTGCAGGCTGCGATGATCTCGATCTCGCACAGCACCTTTTTGGGCAGCTCCTTCACCGCCACGCAGGAGCGGGCGGGCTTGCCCGTGAAATAGGAGCCGTACACGCCGTTGAAGGCCGCGAAGTCGGCCATGTCGGCCAGAAAGCAGGTGGTCTTCACCACGTCCTCAAAGCCCAGGCCGTTGGCCTCCAGGATGGCCTTTATGTTCTGGCAGGCGCGGTGGGCCTGCTCCTCGATGGTGGCGCCCGCCACCTCGCCCGTGCCGGGCGTCAGAGGCACCTGGCCGGAGGCGAACAGAAAGCCGTTGGCCCTGACGGCCTGGGAATAGGGGCCGATGGCCTCCGGTGCGTTGGGGGTATAGGTCTTCTGGAGCATGCTGATCCGTCCTTTCCGTTATGTATTGAACAGAGTGTAATCCTTGGCCCGCAGGGCGTTTTTGATCTGTTTGACGTGCTCCCGGTCCCGGGTCTCCAGCACCATGGAGACGGTGCAGGTGCCAACGTCGGTGTGCTCGTCCTCCCGGGCGTGGTTGATGCTGACGATATTGGCCCCGGTCTGGGAGACGATCTGCAAAAGGCTGATGAGACTGCCCGGCTTGTCCACCACCTTGGTGGTGATCTCCGCGATGCGGCCAGACTTCACCAGGCCCATGGTGATGATCCGGGACAGCATGGTCACGTCCATATTGCCCCCGGAGACCACGCACACGGTCTTCTTTTCAGAGATGTCCACCTTGCCGAACAGGCACGCGGCCACGCTGGTGGCCCCGGCGCCCTCCGCCACGGTCTTCTGGGTCTCCATCAGGGTCAGGATGGCGGCGCATATCTCGTCCTCGGAGACGGTGACGATCTCGTCTACGTATTGCAGACACATGGAGAAGGTCAGCTCCGAGGGGGTCAGCACGTGGATGCCGTCGGCGATGGTGTCCCGGTCGGGGACGGTGGTGAGCCGCCCGCCCCGGACGGACTCGTACATGGAGCCCACCGCCGCGGCCTGCACACCCACCACGCGGCAGCTGGGCCGCAGGCTCTTCACCGCCAGGGCGATGCCGCTGATGAGCCCGCCGCCGCCAATGGGGCAGACGATCTGCTCCACGTCCGGCAGCTGCTCCAGTATCTCCAGGCCGATGGTGCCCTGGCCCGCGATGACGTAGGGGTCGTTGAAGGGGTGGGCGAAGGTGTAGCCCTTCTCCGCCGCCAGACGGGCGGCCTCCCGGGCCGCATCGTCGTAGTTGCCGGGCACCAGGACCACCTCGGCGCCGTAGGATTTGGTGGCCTCCACCTTGCTGATGGGGGCGCCCGCGGGCATGCAGATGACGGAGCGGATGCCGTGCTTGGCGGCGGACAGGGCGATGCCCTGGGCGTGGTTCCCGGCGGAGCAGGCGATGACCCCTCGGGCGGCCTCCTCCGGGGTGAGGGAGCCGATCTTGTTGTAGGCCCCCCGGAGCTTGAACGATCCGGTCAGCTGCAGGTTCTCCGCCTTGATATACAGATTCTTCCCCAGCCTGGGGGCGTTTTCCAGCGGGGTCCTTCTGGCCACGCCCTTCAGGGCGGCGTGGGCGTCCCATATCATGTCGATGGTCACCATGGTCGTTCCCCCATTGAACGCGGTCAGTTTTTCGGACAGGGACATAGGGAAGCGGCGCCGAAACGGGCGCCGCGCCATTGACAAATTTATAGCTAACTCTATTATAGGGCCTTGGATTTTCCGGTGCAACCCCAAAATTTCACAAAGAATGGCCGCGTTTTCCAGCATCTCACACAAAGTGTATGCTCTCCGTGAACGGGTGTCTGCAAGGGGGGCTCTTGACGGGAGCGGCGAAGGTTGCTAAAGTAGCACGGAGAGAAAACTGCGGGGAGGGACGCGTATGCGCACGCTCATATACGGCGGTCGGGTGATCGACCCGTCCAGCCGGGTGGATGGGGCGCTCAATGTGCTCATGGAGGACGGAAAGATCGCGGCGGTGGGCCCGGAGGAGTATCCGGCGGAGGAGCGGATCGACGCCAGCGGGCGGGTGGTCTGCCCGGGGTTCATCGACGTGCATGTCCATGAGGACCCGGTGGAGGCGGACGGCCGCCTCTACGCCGACAGGGAGAGGAGCGTATTCTCCTGCATGCTGCGCATGGGGGTGACCACGGTGGTGGGCGGCAACTGCGGCTCCAACGTGTACCACCCGGCCCGGTATCTGGACATCGTGGACCGGGACGGTGCCTTCGTGAACGTGGCCATGCTGGCCGGGCACGGCTTTTTCCGGGAGGCCGCCGGGGTCCCGGACGACTATGCCCCGGCGACCCGGGCGCAGATCGGGACCATGGCGGCCGCCATGGGGGCGTGCCTGGACGCGGGCTGCGCGGGACTCTCCTACGGCATCCGCTACGCCCCGGGCACCACGGAGGAGGAGCTTCTCACCACCGCGCTGGCCGCCCGGGGCACGGGAAAGCCCGCCGCCTGCCACCTGCGGGACGACGCGTCGGCGGTGCTGGGGGCGCTGGAGGAATTTCTCTCCGCCATGGAGCGGGCGGGGGTGCCCGCCCAGGTGTCCCACATCGGGAGCATGGCGGGCTTCGGACAGATGGAGGCGTTCCTGGCGGCGGTGGACGCGCGGCGGCTGGCAGGGCAGGATGTGCTGTGCGACTGCTATCCCTACAGCGCCTTCTCCACGGGCCTGGGCTCGGAGACCTACGACGACGGCTGGCTGGAGCGGTACCACTGCGATTACGGCGTGCTGGAGATGTGCGAGGGCCCCTACAAGGGCCAGCGGTGCACGGAGGCCACCTTCCGGGAGGTGCGGGCGGCGTTCCCCGCATGCCGGACGGTGTGCTATGTGATGCAGCCGGAGCAGGTGGCGCTGGCGCTGGCCCACCCGGCGGTGATGCTGGCCAGCGACGCCACCATGCACCTGGGCCAGGGCCACCCCCGGGCCGCGGGGACATTTCCCCGGCTCATCGCCGAATATGTGCGCTCCGGCGCGCTCAGCCTCTACGACGCCGTGGAGAAGATGACCGCCATGCCCGCCGATCGGTTCCGCCTGAAGGGCAAGGGCAGCCTGGCGGTGGGGTCGGACGCGGACGTGGTGGTGTTCGATCCGGATCACATCCGGGACAACGCCACCTTTTCCCAGCCCATCCTGCCCCCGTCGGGCATCGACTGGGTGTTCCTGGGGGGCGTGGCCGCGGCGAAGGATTGCCGCATCCTGCAGGGCGACCTGGGCCGCTCGGTGCGGGTATGAGAAGAAAAAAGAAAGGGCGCGGTGCCTGGCACCGCGCCTCTTTGGCGTGCAGATATTTTACCGCTCGGCGAAAACAGCCCGCAGAAAGTCGTTCACCTGGGTCTCCTCGTCGAAGCAGCAGATGGCCACTTGGTTGCCCATGGCGGCGGAGAGAGCGTCCGGCATCCGGGTCATGAGGCGGATGTTGGCCCCATATTTCTCCCGGATGTCCTCCATGGACAGCACATAGTTGCACTCGTCCCGCCGTCCGGCGTAGACGCAGTAGCTGTGAGGGCCGTCGTAGGTGTGGCGGGCCTCGTCGAAGGCGATCATGTCCGCCCAGAGCTGGTAGACGTCCGCGCTCTGGCTGAAGTTGAGCATGTCCGGCGTGAAGCCGCCCGCCGGGCGCATGTTCACCTCCAGGGCCGTGATATCGCCCTTTTTGCCCAGGCCCGGCTTGTCGGCGGTGAGGCGGAAAAACTCCAGGTGGAAGAAGCGGCTCACGGCGCCGAAGGCCTCCAGGGTGGCCCGGCCCGCCGCCTCCACCTCGGGGGGTATCTGTTTGTCCACATAGTAGGAGCAGGGCTCGTGCTCGTTCACCATGTCCATGATGGAGGTGGGGGAGATGTGGCTGGCGGCGAAGAGCACCTGGCCTTTGGAGTCCACGATGCCGTCATAGGTGGTGACGGCGCCGGGGACGAACTCCTCCATCAGGTAGGGCACGGGGGGCTTTCCCTCGAAAAACGAGCGCAGATCGTCCTCGCCTTTCAGCTTATAGGTGGCGGTGGCGCCCACGCCGCTGTCCGGCTTGACGATGACGGGCCAGCCCACCTGCCGGATGAAATCCCGGGCGGCGTCCATATCCGTCACCGGAGCGCACCGGGCGGCGGGGACCCCGGCCTGGGCGTAGTACTGCTTCATGAGGGACTTGCTCTTGAATTTGGCGATCTCGTCGCTCTTCAGCCCCGTGGTCACGTTGAAGTCCGTGCGCAGCCGGGCGTCCTGCTCCAGCCAGTACTCGTTGTTGGACTCGATCCAGTCGATCTTGCCGTGGCGATAGGAGAAATAGGCCACCGCCCGGAACACCTGGTCGTAATCCTCCAGGGTATCCACCTTATAATATTCCGTGAGGGCCTGGCGCAGCTCGGGCCGCAGCTGGTCATAGGGGCAGTCGCCCACCCCCAGCACGGTGACGCCGTTGCCCGCCAGGGCGGCGCAGAAGTGCCAGTAGGCCTCCGGAAAGTTGGGTGAGATGAAGACGAAATTCATGGGGCTCCTCCTTGGTGCTTCTTTGATTTAAAACATCATACACTCAAAGCGGGGGAAAAGTCAATCCCCGCGGTTGATTCGGCCGGGCGCGTGTGTTAAAATGGGTTGGATAAAATATACTGCAAGGAGGCTGCTATGGCGGACTATCTGGGAAAAGACATACCCAAGCTGGGTTTCGGGCTCATGCGCCTGCCCAAGCGGGGCCCGGTCATCGATATCCCCCAGACGGAGGAGATGGTGGACCGTTTTTTGGAGGCGGGCTTTACATACTTTGACACGGCCTACGTGTACATCGGCTCGGAGGCCGCGGCGAAAAAGGCCCTGGTGGATCGGCACCCCCGGGACAGCTTCACCCTGGCCAGCAAGGTGAACGCCACCGCCGCGCCCACGGAGAAGATGGCCAAGCGGCAGCTGTTCACCAGTCTGAAGCGGGCCGGGACGGAGTATTTCGATTTTTATCTGCTCCACGCCATCATGGAGAGCAACATCGACAAATACGACCGCTTCGGCCTGTGGGACTTCGTGCGGGAGCAGAAGGAGAAGGGCCTGGTGCGGCACATGGGCTTTTCCTTCCACGGGGGCCCGGCGCTGCTGGACAAGCTGCTGACGGACCACCCGGAGGTGGAGTTCGTGCAGCTGCAGATCAACTATGCCGACTGGGAGGATGCCTCCATCCGCAGCCGGGCCAATTATGAGGTGGTGCGAAAGCACGGCCGGGCGGTGGTGATCATGGAGCCTGTGAAGGGCGGCCATCTGGCCCAGCCCCCGGCGGCGGTGCAGGAGCTGTTCACCGCCCACGACCCGGCGGCGTCTCCGGCCAGCTGGGCCATCCGGTTCGCCGCGTCCCTGGACGGGGTGATGACGGTGCTCAGCGGCATGTCCAACACCGCCCAGATGGAGGACAACCTCTCCTATATGCGCCAGTTCCGGCCCCTGGACGACGAGGAGCAGAAGATCATCCACCGGGCCCAGCAGATCCAGGGCAAGTCCGCCGTCATCCCCTGCACCGCCTGCCACTACTGCACTGAGGGCTGCCCGCAGCAGATACCCATCCCGGAGATATTCGCCGCAGCCAACCGACACCTGGGCGGGGGCCGGACCGAGGAGGCCCGCACCGCCTACCTCCAGGCAGCCGCCGAGGGTCACCGTGCCTCCGACTGCGTCGCCTGCGGCCAGTGCGAGCGGGTCTGCCCGCAGCATCTGCCCGTGATCGAAAACCTGAAAAGCTGCGCCGATATTTTGGAGTGAGACGGAAATAAAAAACGCCGGACGGTCCCGCGGGACCGTCCGGTGCGTCATATCGTCTGAGAGTTATTCCTTCTCCAGGGTGAACAGGGTCAGACCGCCGTCCTCGTCCAGATAGGACTCCTCGCTGGTGTCATAGGTGTAGCCCTCGGGGACCTTGATGACCTGGATGTGATAGGCGAAGCTGGGGTAGGTGAACTCGATGATGCCGTCCTCATCGCTGGTCATGGGGGTGCAGGCCTCGTCGTCACACACGTTGGCGATGACGCCCTCCACGGGATCGTCGTTCTGGTCCACGAAGATCAGCATGTAGTCGCTCATGCCGTCAGGGGTCTCGCTTTCCTCCGATCCGCTGTCGGGAGCTGCGGCCCGCTCGTCGGTGGAGGGCTCGGTGCCGTCGGCGTAGGTCCAGCTTTCCAGCTCGGCCTCGTCCAGGAAGGCGTTGGCGTTCTCCTCGCTGGCGAAGGTGACCACCAAGGCGTAATCCTCCTCGCTGTCCAGGGACACATAGCCGTAGGAGTACCCGGTGGTCTCCATGGAGTCCACGGCCTTGGCCTCGTAGGTGTAGACGTCGCCGTCCACGCAGCTGGCGGCGGGAACGGTGTCATTGTCAGAGATGTTGCTGAAGAACGTGCTCTCCGGGTCGCAGTCCTCGCTGAGGGTGGCCGTGACGGTGAAGCCGTCCTCCGGCACGATGAAGTACTGCGCCGCGCCGAAGTTATCCGCCAGCACGCCGTCAGGATCGTCAAAGACGATCTCCTTGGCGTCCTCGTCGGTCACGGTGATGGTGGTCTCGTCGGCGTGGGGATACTGGGGCATCAGCGCCAGGACCTCGTCCATGTCGTCGCCTGTGACCACCCGGAAGTTGGCGAACCACACCGCGTCGTCGCCGGCGGATTCCATCTCGTCCTTAAAGTAGCTCAGCTCCACGACATGCTCGCCGGGCTCCAGCGCGCAGGCGTAGGTGCGCCAGTCCCACTCGCCGCTCAGGGTCTTGCTCTCGGCGTCAGAGGAGATGGTCATCGTGTCATAGCCGTCCTCGGTGGAGAGCTTGTAATCCACCGCAAAGGCGGCATTCTCCTCCGTGGTGAACTGCACGAGCAGGGCGGAGGAGGAGTTGTCGGTGCCGATGTTGGAGGTGGTGACACAGGCCAGGTCTCCGTCCTCGGATACGGTCATGGGCCAGTTGTACTCATATTCAGGGTTGGCCACGGTCACCTCCACCGCGCACTCGCCAAGCAGAGCCTCGGCCAGCTCCTTAGGATCGTTGGGCTCCACAGTGGGCTCGGCGGGAGGGGGCTTGGGGAAACCGTCCTCCAGGATGTTGGGCTCGGTGTAGTCGTCGCCCACGAACTCGTCAAAGAGCATGGGGAAAGCGTCCGCCGCGGTCTGGGAGCCTACCTCTACGGCGCAGATGACGCCGTTGCGGTCGACGACCAGGGAGGTGGGGATGCCCTCGGTGGCAAAAATGTCGCCCAGGCCCTCCTCATCCCGGCCCACCGGGAAGGTCATGCCGTGGCTCTCCACATAGGCGGCCAGGGTCTCGTCGTCGTCCTCCGGCTCCACGGACAGGGCGAAGATCTCCACATCGTCCTTGTACTGCTCGTAGGCGGCCTCCATGTAAGGGAACTCCATCTCGCAGGGGCCGCACCAGGTAGCCCACAGGTTGATGAGGACCATGTCCTTCTCCTGGAGCACTTCGCTCAGGGTGTACGCGTCCCCGTCGAAGGTGGTGAAGGTGAAGTCGGCCAGCTTGTCACCCAGCTCGGTGCCCTCGGCGGCCTCCCCGGCGGCGTAAGCGCTCATGGGGGCCAGACACAGGGCCAGGGCCAGCAGCAGGGCCAGCAGCGTTTTGCATTTCATAATGTTTCCTCCTGATATGTAGTAGGGGTACGATCATCGTTCACTATAATTTAATTCGCTGCTGCTGTCAATAGCGAAACAGCCCTATTCGTCCGTTGCAATCCGCGGCGTTTTGCGGTATACTGCCAATACTATTATGGAGAGAGGTGAGACGGACGTGCGAAAGGGGCTGCGGATCATGGGCCTGGCGCTGGCGGTGATGACCGTGATGATGTGCCTGCTGCTGGTGTGGCAGGCGGCGGACATCTATCTCACAGGCAACCGCCCGGAGAATTTCAGCGCCCCCGGCGTGCGCATCCGGCAGGTCTATTCCCGGGAGGATATCGCCGCGCGGTTCGAGCGCTTCGCCCCGGCGGTGTACGTCTATCTGGCTGCGGTGGCCGTGGGCCTGGTGTGGCAGGCTGCGGCAGGGAAGGAAAAGCCCCGCCCGACGGCGATCCCCCCGGCGGCAGCAAAGCCTGCCAGGCACCTGGCGGCGGTACGGCTGGTGCTTTTGGGCGCTGCTGCGGCGCTGGTGGTCCTGGGGGCCATGAACGGCGGGGCCCGGGACGTGCTGGTGAAGGCCGTCAACATCTGCACGGAGTGTATCGGCCTTGGATGATTTAAAGACTCAAAAGAGCATACGGGACTATCTGCCCACCCGGCGGCGGCTCATCCAGCTGTACGCTGCGCTTCTGCACAACGCCAATCTGAAGGGCTATCTCTCGGGCCAGATATTCACGGGCAATACAAAGTATCTCTGCGCGCCGGGACTGAACTGCTACTCCTGCCCCGGGGCGGTGGGTGCCTGCCCTCTGGGGGCGCTGCAAAACGCCCTGGCCTCGTCGGGGAACCGGGCGCCGTCTTACGTGCTGGGCATTTTGCTGCTGCTGGGGCTCATCCTGGGCCGGACCATCTGCGGGTATCTGTGCCCCTTCGGCCTGGTGCAGGAGCTGCTGCACAAGATACCCACGCCGAAGATCAGGAAAAACCGCGTCACCCGGGCGCTGAGCTATTTGAAATACGTCATCCTGGCTGTGTTCGTGGTGGCCATCCCCCTGTGGTATATCTCCCGGCACATCCCCATGCCAGGCTTCTGCAAGTACATATGCCCGGCGGGCACCTTCGGCGGGGCCATCGGCCTGCTGGCCAACCCGGTCAACGGGGACAAGCTCAGCATGCTGGACATCCTCTTCACCCGCAAGTTCATCATCCTGGCGCTGGTGTTCACCGCCAGTGTGTTCCTCTATCGGCCCTTTTGCCGCTTCCTGTGCCCTCTGGGGGCTGTCTACGGCTTTTTCGCCAAAGTCAACATCGTGGGCGTGAAGGTGGAGGAGGACAAATGTACCCGCTGTGGCCTGTGCGTGGGCCAGTGCAGGATGGACATCCGCCGGGTGGGAGATCACGAGTGCATCCACTGCGCGGAGTGCGTGGACGTTTGCCCCACCGGGGCCATCGCCCTGCGGGCGGGGAAGCGGCCTCTGCGGGAGAAGAAAAAGGACAAAACGTCCGGCGCGGGCCGATATGTGGCCTGGGCGGCGGCCCTGGCAGTGCTGGCGGGCGTGCTGGTATATTTCAACGGCCCTTGGAGCGGTCAGGCGGAGCCGGAGAGCGCCGCCCCGGCGGTGACGGTGGACGAGAGTATCCCCGTGGGGCCCGAGGTGGGCCAGCGGGGGCCGGATTTCACCGCGCCGCTGTACGGCGGGGGAGATTTCTCCCTGGCCGACACCCTGGGGAAGGTGACGGTCATCAACTTCTGGGCCACCTGGTGTACTCCCTGCGTCAACGAACTGCCCCATTTCCAAAAGCTCTATGAGACCTATGGGGACGACGTGGCGGTAATCGCCCTTCACTCCGATCTGGTGACGGACGATGTAGACGCCTATCTGGCCGGGTTCGATTACACCATCCCCTTCGCCCTGGACGACAGCGGCATCGTGGCGGCCTACGGCGGCTCCACCATGCTGCCCCAGACCATCGTGCTGGACCGCAGCGGCGTGGTGACCTACAACAAAGTGGGCTCCGTCACCTATGAGGTGCTGGAGAGCCTGGTGACGCCCCTGCTGTAAAAGGAGGATCATATGACAAAGACCGAAGCCCGGGACCGCATGGCGGACGTGATGGAGCGATTTCTCACCCTGGCCAGCCGACGGCTGCCCGACGACGTGTACGCTTGGCTCAAACGGTGCCGGGACGCCGAGACCAGCCCTCTGCAGAAGGTGGTCTACGAAAGCTACTTTGAAAACCTGGAAATGGCCCAAAAGCTGGATCGGCCCTGCTGTCAGGACACGGGCCTGCCCCATTTCTACATCCGCTGCGGCGCGGATTTCCCCTGGATCGGCGCGGTGGAGCCCGCCCTGCGCCAGGCGGTGGCCCGGGCCACCGTGAGCGCGCCCCTGCGGCCCAACGCGGTGGACTTTTTCACCGAGCGGAACACCGGAGACAACACGGGCGAGCGGATGCCCTGGCTGCACTGGGACATCGTTCCGGACAGCTCTGACCTGGAGATATGCACCTATTTTGCCGGAGCGGGCTGCTCCCTGCCCGGCCGGGCCCAGGTGTTCAAGCCCGCAGACGGATACGGCGCAGTGGTGCGATTCGTGTTCGACGCGGTGTCGGGCCTGGCGCTGAACGCCTGCCCGCCGCTGATCGTGGGCGTGGGCCTGGGCCACAACATCGAAAACGCCGGGGTGCTGTCCAAAATGGCCTGCCTGCGGCCCCTGGGGACCCGCCATCCCCACCCCAAGGGGGAGAAGCTGGAGCGGGACCTGCTGGCGGGGCTCAACGCCCTGGGGGTAGGGGCCCAGGGCCTGCCGGGGGACCGGATCGCCATGGCGGTGCATGTGGAGTCCTCCGCCCGGCATACCGCCACCATCGCCGCGGCGGTGAACGTGTCCTGCTATACCCATCGCCGGGGTTTCATCACGTTTCATGAGGACATGAGCTTTGACCAGAGCTCCTATCAGGGGGTGACGCTGTGAAAAAGATATTGACCCTCCCCATCCGGGAGGAGGACATCCTGGGGCTGCACGCGGGGGACGTGATCTATCTCACGGGCACCATCGCCACCGGACGGGATGACGTGCACCGCCGGGTGGTGGCCGAGGGGATGGCGAGCCCCTTCGACCTGCGGGACGGGGTGATCTTCCACGCGGGCCCCATCGTCCGGGAGGGCCCCGCGGCCAACGAGCTCATTTCCGTGGGCCCCACCTCCTCCGTCCGCATGGAGGCCTTTGAGGCGCAGTTCATTGAAAAGACCGGGGTGCGGCTCATCATCGGCAAGGGCGGCATGGGCCCCGCCACCGCCGAGGCCTGCCGGAGATACAAGGCTGTACACTGCGTGGCCATGGGCGGATGCGCGGTGAGCGCCGCCAGCCAGGTGGAGCGGATCGAGGCCTGCTACTGGCGGGAGCTGGGCATGCCCGAGTGCATGTGGGTGCTGCGGGTGCGGGAGTTTGGACCACTGGTGGTGTCCATCGACGCCCACGGGGGCGACCTGTTCGCCGCCACACGGGCGGAGGTGGCCCGGCGGCGGGAGGCCTGCGAGGGGCCCATCGCGGAGAGTGTGAAAGATTACATGGTCGTGGAGTGAAGATATGGACTATTTGAAGGAATCCCTGAGACTGCATCACGAGTGGCGCGGCAAGCTGGAGATGACGCCCCGGGCGGCGGTGGACAGCCGGGACGCCCTGAGCCTGGCCTATACGCCGGGGGTGGCCCAGCCCTGTCTGGAGATACAGAAGGACCCGGCCAAGAGCTATGAGCTGACCCGCCGCTGGAACACCGTGGCGGTGGTCACCGACGGCTCCGCCGTGCTGGGTCTGGGGGACATCGGCCCGGAGGCGGGCATGCCGGTGATGGAGGGCAAGTGCGTGCTGTTCAAGGCCTTCGGCGGCGTGGACGCCATCCCCCTGTGCGTGCGCAGCCACGACGTGGACGACATCGTGAACACCGTGGCCCTGCTGGCGGGCTCCTTTGGGGGCGTGAACCTGGAGGACATCTCCGCCCCCCGGTGCTTTGAGATCGAGCGCAGGCTGAAGCAGCGCTGCGATATCCCCATCTTTCACGACGACCAGCACGGCACCGCCGTCATCACCCTGGCAGGGCTTTCCAACGCCCTGAAGGTGGTGGGAAAGGAGCTGCCCCGGGTGCGCATCGTCATCAGCGGCGCCGGGGCCGCGGCCATCTCCATCGCCCGGCTGCTGCTGTCCGCCGGGGCTGTGGACGTGACCTTGTGCGACAGGCAGGGCGCCATCTGGCAGGGCCGCGAGGGGCTGAACTGGATCAAGGAGGAGATGGCGGCGCTGACCAACCCCCAGAGGCGGATGGGCTCTCTGGCCGACGCGGTGGCCGGGGCGGACGTGTTCATCGGGGTGTCCGGGCCGGGGACCATGACCCGGGCTATGGTGAGCACCATGGCGAAGGACGCCGTCGTGTTCGCCTGCGCCAACCCCACCCCGGAGATATTCCCCGAGGACGCCAAGGCCGGGGGCGCGGCGGTGGTGGCCACGGGCCGCAGCGACTACCCCAACCAGATCAACAATGTGCTGGCCTTCCCGGGCATCTTCCGGGGCGCCCTGGACGCCCGGGCCAGCGACATCAACGACGGGATGAAGCTGGCGGCGGCCCGGGCCCTGGCGGCGCTGGTGCCGGAGGAGGAGCTGTCGGCGCGATACATCATCCCCGCGGCCTTCGATCCCCGGGTGGCTCCGGCGGTGGCCCAGGCGGTGGAAAAGGCCGCCCGGGACACGGGCGTGGCCCGGCTCTGACAGATAAAAACAGCACAAAAAACATCACAAAAACACCTCCTGCGGGAGGTGTTTTTTCTTGACAGTGCTGGGCGTGCATGTTATACTGAACACGTATTGGTGAAAATATTAGATTTTTGCCAAATACAATGGGGATAAATATTCGATTTGCCCAAAAAGAGTATCCATGTTTTTATGCAGTCCATTGGCCGGGGACTGGGCGAGGCGCAGGAGCGCTCCGGCTTTGTCAGGCCGTAAATTTTATATTGGAGGATACATATCATGAAGAAGATCATCGCGCTCGTGCTGGCGCTGGTCATGGTGCTGAGCCTCTCCGCCGTGGCTTTCGCTAACGAGGAAGAGAAGGCTTCCGACGTGAAGGTCGGCATCGCGGCTCCCGACGTGACCCACGGCTGGGTGGCTGGCGTGGCCTACTACGCCGAGAAGTTCTGCAAGGACAACGGCATCGAATACATGATCACCACCTCTTCCGACGCGGCTGAGATGACCGCTGCGCTGGGCGACCTGGTGGCCTGGGGCGCCGACGTCATCGTGTCCTGGCCTCAGTGGTCCGGCATGGAGACCGCCATGCAGGAGATCATCGACTCCGGTATCCCTGTTGTGAACTTCGACGTTGACATCGCCTGCGAGAATATCTACAAGGTCACCGGCGACAACTACGACATGGGCTATCAGTGCGCCAAGTACATCACCGAGAAGGTGGGCGAGGCTGCCTCCATCGCCGTGATGGACGTGCCCTCCTCCGGCTCCGTGTGCGAGCTGCGCAAGCAGGGCTTCTATGACTACCTGAACGAGATCGAGTATGACCAGAGCAACATCTTCGAGGTCACCCTGGAGAGCTTCGCCCGCGACAAGGGCCTGGCCGGCATGGCTGACATCCTGGAGAGCCACGACACGATCGACGCCGTGTTCTCCATGGACGACGAGACCTCCATGGGCGCTATCGGCGCCATCACCGAGGCTGGCCGTGAGGACATCAAGGCCATCACCGGCGGCGGTGGCTGCCAGGAGTACTTCAACATGATCGCCGACGAGCAGTACGCCGATCTGGGCCTGGCTTCCGCGCTGTACAGCCCCGCCATGGTGGAGGACGCCATCCAGACCGCCATCGACCTGTTTGAGGGCGCTGAGGACATCGAGCCGGTCGTGGTCATCCCCACCACTATCGTGTCCGCCGACAACGTCGAGGAGTTCCTGGATCCGGAGAACACTGTCTACTAATTTAAAACGCATACCCTGAATGAAAGGCGGGCTATGGCTCTTATAGCCATAGCCCGCCCCAATATGTAATAGTAATACAAACAAGGGGCCCCTGCGCGAGCCCAGCGAAGCGGGTCGTGTGGGGAGAGGAAGTGCCGCGAAGCACTCGAGCATGGCCGCTTGCGGCCATGGGAGACCTGCGGAGCGAGCAAACAAGGGGCCCCCGCACGGGCCCAGCGAAGCGGGTCGTGTGGGGAGAGGAAGTGCCGCGAAGCACTCGAGCATGGCCGCTTGCGGCCATGGGAGAC
>CANROZ010000020.1 GCA_947632365.1 uncultured Oscillospiraceae bacterium | reverse complement strand
TGTCGGTAAAGACCCGCATCGGTGTGCGCGACCCGGCGGAATTTGGCCCCCTATTGGATATCTACAACGACTATCCCATAGCCAGGCTCATTATCCACCCCCGCACCAAGGCGGAGATGTACGGCGGCATGGTGCACATGGATGTGTTCGCCGCGGCGCTGAAGGCCAGCCGCGCTCCGGTGTGCTACAACGGGGATATCGCCTCCGCCGGGGATATCGCCGCCCTCAAGGAGCGGTTTCCCGCCCTGGAGGCGGTGATGATCGGCCGGGGGCTGGTGGCGGACCCGGCCATGCTTGCCCGCATGACGGGCCTGCGGACGGATAAGCAGACGCTGCGGCGATTCCACGACGCGCTGTGCGACGCCTACTGTGACGCTTTTGGCGGCCCCGGCAGCGCCATCCACCGGATGAAGGCCATCTGGGAGTACATGCTCCGCAGCTTTCAGGGCGGCGAGGGATATGCCAAAGCGCTGGCCAAGACCCGCCGATGGGAGGACTTCCGCGCCGTGACGGACGGGATATTCCAGACGCTGGACCTGCGGGCGGGAGGATCAAGAACAGTCCATTAAATTTGCTGTTTATCATTGTAATTTGTAGTCACCATAGTGTATAATAAATCGTTAAGCCAGAAAACGAAGGAAAGCGAACCATGCCCGAAAAGATTACCATTCAGGGGGCGCGAGCCAACAACCTGAAGAATATAGATATCGAGCTGCCCCGGGATAAGCTGGTGGTGTTTACCGGGCTGTCCGGCAGCGGCAAATCCAGCCTCGCCTTCGACACCATCTATGCCGAGGGCCAGCGGCGGTACGTGGAGAGCCTGTCCAGCTACGCCCGGCAGTTCCTGGGACAAATGGATAAGCCGGACGTGGACTTCATCGGCGGCCTTTCTCCGGCCATCTCCATCGACCAGAAGACCACCTCCCGCAACCCCCGGTCCACCGTGGGCACCGTCACGGAGATACACGACTATCTGCGTCTGCTTTGGTCCCAGATCGGCGTGCCCCACTGCCCCAAGTGCGGCAAGGAGATACGCCAGCAGTCCATCGACCAGATCGTGGACCAGATCATGGAGCTGCCCGAGGACACCCGCATCCAGGTGATGGCGCCTGTGATCCGGGGCAAGAAGGGGGAGCACCGGAAGATATTCGAGGACGCCCAGCGCTCCGGCTATGTCCGGGCCCGGGTGGACGGCGATATCTACGATCTGACTGAGGACATCCCCCTGGACAAGAACAAAAAGCACGACATCGACATCGTGGTGGACCGCCTGGTGATGCGTCAGGATGTGCTCCGGCGGCTCACCGACTCCGCCGAGACGGCCATGAACCTCTCCGGCGGCATCGTGCGCATCGACCTGCCGGGACAGGACCGGGAGCTGACCTTTTCCCAGAACTACGCCTGCGAGGACTGCGGCATCTCCATCGAGGAGCTGACGCCCCGGCTGTTCTCCTTCAACGCCCCCTACGGCGCGTGCCCCACCTGCAGCGGCTTGGGCACCCTTTTGCGGGTGGACCCGGCGCTCATCATCCCCAATCCCAATCTGTCCATCATGGACGGAGGTATCATGGCCTACGGCTGGTCCAACGTCCGGGGGGATTCCATCTGCCGGATGTACTATGAGGCCCTGGCCCGGCGGTATCATTTCGACCTGCACGACCCCATCAAGACTTTGCCGGAGGCGGCTCTCAACGCCATCCTCTACGGTACCAACGGGGAAGAACTGGAGCTGCGCTATGAGCGTGGTTCCGGCTATGGCACGCTGAAAAAGGATTTTGAGGGCATCGTGAATAATCTGGAGCGGCGGTACAAGGAGACCCAGTCCACCTCCGCCCGGTCCGATCTGGAGGACTGCATGGGCGAGTACGACTGCCCGGACTGCCACGGGGATCGGCTGCGGCCGGAGGTGCTGGCTGTCACCGTGGGCGGGCTCAACATCGCCCAGTTCAGCCGTCTGCCCGTGACCCAGGAGCTGGCATTCCTGGAGGGATTGCAGCTGACGGAGCGGGAGAGCTTCATCGCGGACCGCATCCTGAAGGAGATACGCCAGCGGCTGGGTTTTCTTGTGAGCGTGGGTCTGGGATACCTCACCCTGAGCCGGGGCGCAGCGACGCTCTCCGGCGGCGAGAGCCAGCGCATCCGCCTGGCCACCCAGATCGGCTCCGCCCTGATGGGCGTGCTGTACGTGCTGGATGAGCCCAGCATCGGCCTGCACCAGCGGGACAACGCAAAACTGCTGCGCACCCTACGCCAGCTCACCGACGCGGGCAACACCCTCATCGTGGTGGAGCACGACGAGGACACCATCCGCGCCGCCGACTGGGTGGTGGACATCGGCCCTGGGGCCGGGGTCCACGGCGGAAAAGTGGTGTGCGCCGGGACGCCGGAGGACATCATGGCCTGCCCGGAGTCCATCACGGGCCAGTACCTCAGCGGCGCCAAGCGCATCGACGTTCCGGCCCGCCGCCGGAAGGGGAACGGCCATTTCCTCACGGTCCGGGGCGCGGCGGCCAATAACCTGAAGGACCTGGACGTGGATATCCCCTTGGGGGCCTTCACCTGCGTCACGGGGGTGTCCGGCAGCGGTAAATCTTCCCTGGTGAACGAGGTCATCGAGAAGAAGCTGGGGGCCGATCTGAACCGCCGGAAGGTCCGGCCCGGAAAGTGCCGCGCCATCGGAGGCCTGGAGTATCTGGACAAGGTCATCAACATCGACCAGAGCCCCATCGGCCGCACGCCCCGGTCCAATCCGGCCACCTACACGGGTCTTTTCAACGATATCCGGGACCTGTTCGCCTCCACCCAGGACGCCAAGCTCCGAGGGTATAGATCCGGACGGTTCTCCTTCAACATCAAGGGCGGGCGGTGCGAGGCCTGCTCCGGCGACGGCCTGATCAAAATCGAGATGCTGTTTTTGCCGGACGTGTACGTGCCCTGCGAGGTGTGCCATGGTAAGCGCTACAACCGGGAGACCCTGGAGGTGCGCTACAAGGGCAAGAACATCGCCGAGGTGCTGGATATGACGGTGGAGGAGGCGCTGGACTTCTTCCGCAACCAGGAGACCATCCGCTCCAAGCTCCAGACCCTCTGGGACGTGGGCCTGGGGTATATCAAGCTGGGCCAGTCCTCCACCACGCTGTCCGGCGGGGAGGCCCAGCGGGTGAAGCTGGCGACGGAGCTGTCCCGCCGCAGTACGGGCAGCACCTTCTACATCCTGGATGAGCCAACCACAGGCCTGCACACCGCCGATGTGGCGAAGCTGCTGGATATCCTGCAGCGCCTTGCCGACGGGGGCAACACCGTGCTGGTCATCGAACACAATTTGGACGTGATCAAATGCGCGGACTACATCATCGACCTGGGCCCCGAGGGCGGGGACGAGGGGGGCGAGCTGGTCTTTGCCGGGACCCCCGAGCAGTGCGCGCTGGATGAAAAGAGCTATACGGGTCAGTTTTTGCGCAAAGCGCTGATGCGGTAAAGGAGTTTTATGGATATTGCCGAGATGATCTCAGATATTGGCATCGGCCGGGGGCTCGCCACGCTGGTGGTGTCCATGCTCCCGGTGATCGAGCTGCGCGGCGCCATACCCATCGGCGTGGGCCTGGGACTGCCTGTGTGGCAGGCGGCCGTCATCAGCATGTTGGGCAATATCGTCCCGGCGCCGTTCATCATCGCCTTCGTGCGCACGTTGATGGACTGGCTGCGCAAGCGCTCTGACCGGGCCCGCCGCTTCGTGGCCTGGCTGGAGGCAAAGGGAACGGGCAAAAAGGCGGAAAAGGTCCGCCAGGCGGAGTTTTGGGGGCTCATGCTGTTCGTGGCCATCCCGTTCCCCGGCACCGGGGCCTGGACGGGGGCGCTGATCGCGGCGCTTTTGAACATGCGCATGCGCCGGGCGCTGCCGCCCATCCTGCTGGGCGTGCTGGTGGCGGGACTCGTCGTCTCGCTGGCCACGGCGGGCGTCATCCGGCTGATATTCTGATATGCAGGAACAGGAGCTGGAAAAGATCGAGGGGCAGGTCTCCTCGGTGATCTATTTCAACGACGAGAGCGGCTACACCGTGCTGCGCATAGAGCTGGACGACGGCTCCCAGGCCATCGTGGTGGGCTGCATCCCCATGGCGGCGCCGGGGGAGAGCATGACGGTGTGGGGCAACTGGACCCACCACGCCACCCATGGCGAGCAGTTCAAGGCGGTCCACACCGAGCGGACCATGCCCAGCGGCGCGGCGGCCATCTTTGATTATCTCTCCAGCCGCGTCATCAAGGGCATTGGCCCGGCCACTGCGGCGTTGATCGTGGGAAAATTCGGCGACGACTCGCTCAACGTGCTGCGGGACCACCCGGAGAAATTGGCCGAGCTGCGGGGCATCAGCCGCCAGAAGGCGGAGGAGATGAGCGCCGCGTTCCGGCACCAGACGGGGATGCGTTCGCTGATGGAATTTCTGGGCGGGGCGGGCCTGCCGCCCATCCTGGCGCTGCGGCTGTACCGCTGCTACGGGGACGACGCCCTGGAGCGGGTGGAAGAGAACCCCTATGTGCTGGCCAGCGTGCAGGTGGGCGCCTCCTTTGCGGACGCGGACGCCCTGGCCCTGGCCAACGGCGTGGAGGCGGACGCGCCGGAGCGCATCGCCGCGGCGCTGCTCTTTGAGCTTCGGCACAACAGCGACAACGGCCACTGCTTTCTCCCAGTGGACAAGCTCACCGCCGCCACGGCCCAGCTCATCGGCGTGGAGCCGGATCAGGTGGGAGAGGGACTGGATATCCTGCTGGATTCCGGCGACGTGATATGCGAGCCCGTGGCCAACGTGACGGCCTGCTATCTGGCGCCGCTGTACGCCGCGGAGAGCTATGTGGCGCAGCGGCTGCGGGAGATGGCCGCCTATACCTATGAGACGCCCCGGGTGAACGTAGAGCGCATCATCGAGAAGCTGGAGGCGGAGCAGGGCATCTGCTTTGCCCCCTTGCAGCGCAAGACTCTGGACGCGGCTGCGGCCCGTCAGCTGGTGGTCATCACTGGCGGCCCTGGCACGGGGAAGACCACCTCCGTGCGTGCGGTACTGGCGCTTTTTGATGCGCTGGGACTGGAGACCATGCTGGCCGCCCCCACGGGCCAGGCGGCCAAGCGCCTGGGCGACCTCACAGGCCGGGACGCCTCCACCATCCACCGCCTGTTGGAGGCCAGCTTTTCCCCGGAGACGGACAGCACCGTTTTCCGCAAGAACGAGAGCGACAGGCTCCGGTGCGACGCGCTCATACTGGACGAGTGCTCCATGGTGGATATGGCACTGATGAAGGCGGTTCTGGCCGCTGTGGGTCCCACCTGCCGTCTGGTGCTGGTGGGCGACGCGGACCAGCTGCCCTCGGTGGGACCGGGCGCGGTGTTCCGGGACCTGATCCGCAGCGGCGTGGCCGAGACGGTGCGCCTGACAGAGATATTCCGTCAGAAGGAGCAGAGCCGCATCGTGCTCTGCGCCCACCAGATCAACCGGGGGGAGCTGCCGGAGCTGCGCGCCAATTCCGGGGGGATGTATTTTCTGCGCCGCAGGGAGGCGGACAGCGCGGCGGAGACCATCGTGTCCCTGTGCCAGGAGCGGCTGCCCAAAAACATGGGCATCCAGCCGGACCAGATACAGGTGCTCACCCCCACCAGAAAGGGCGCCGCGGGCACGGAGGCGCTGAACCGACGCCTGCAGCAGGCCCTCAACCCGCCCCGGCCCGGCGCCAAGCAGGAGTTTGAATTTGCCGGGCGCATCTACCGGGAGGGCGATCGGGTGATGCAGATACGAAACGACTATGACATCGGCTGGAAGACCGACGATCTGGAGAGCGGATACGGCATCTTCAACGGGGACATCGGCTACATCCAGAGCATCGACCCGGCCAGCGAGAGCTTCGTCATCGACTTCGACGGCCGCCGGGCGGAATACGCCTTTGAGCAGGCGGCAGAGTTGGACCACGCCTGGGCCACTACGGTACACAAGTCCCAGGGCAGCGAATACCGGGCCGTGGTACTTGTCGCGGTGCGGGCCGCGCCGCAGCTGATGTACCGCAGCCTACTCTATACCGCCGTCACAAGGGCCGCCGAGCTTCTGGTGATGGTGGGGGACGAGGACGCGGTGCGCGTCATGATCGAGAATGCCCGCCGTGCCAAGCGGTACAGCGGTCTGCGTTTGAGGCTGATCGCCGATGAGTAAGCTCACGGACCGGGTGCTGGACCTCTTTTATCCCACCCGATGTGTCCTGTGCCGCCGTTTTCTGCCGCCGGGAAGACCCAGCATCTGTCCCGCCTGCGGCGCGGCGCTGCCCCGGATCGAGGACGGCGGACGGCGAAAGGGCGATTACTTCACCGAGTGCGTCTCCGCCCTGTGGTACGAGGGAAACGTGAAGGAGGCCATCCACCGCTATAAGTTCAACGGGGTGCAGGCCTATTCCCGCGCCTTCGGCGAGCTTTTGGCCGCCTGCATCTACGAGCATCTGGAGGGGGAGTACGACATTCTCTCCTGGGTGCCGCTGGACCCGGGCAGACGCCGCAGCCGCGGCTATGACCAAGCGGAGCTGCTGGCCCGGGACGTGGGGAGGCGTCTGCGCCGGGAGCCTGTGCGGGTGCTGCAAAAGAAGCGGGGCATCAAGCCCCAATCCCAGACAGGCGCTCCGGAAAAGCGAAAGGCCAATATCGCAGGCGCCTACCGCGCCGCGGACCCGGAGCTGATAAGGGATAAAAAGATACTGCTGATAGACGATATCGTGACCACCGGGTCCACGCTCTCGGAATGCGCCAGAACGCTGCTGCTGGCCGGGGCGGAGGATGTCCGGTGCGCCACGCTGGCCAGCGCCAAATAGGAGGAAGTTCACATGCTGTTTTTTGAGAGAGATATAGCCATTGACCTAGGCACTATGACCACGCTCATCTATGTGCGCGGCCGGGGCATCCAGCTGCGGGAGTCCTCCCTGGTGGCCATGGACAGCACCAACGGGCGGTTGCTGCGCATCGGCGAGGAGGCCAAGAAGATGCTGGGCCGCACCCCCGCCAATATCGTGCCCATCAGCCCCATCGTGGCGGGGGTCATCTCCGACTACGACATGACCGCCCGCATGTTGAAGGAGTTTATCAGCCGCATCACCTCCTTCAGCCTGTTCAAGCCCCGGGTGCTCATCTGCGTGCCCGGCAGCATCACAGGCGTGGAGGAGCGCGCCCTCATCGACGCGGCCATCGAGGCCGGCGCCCGGAAGGTGTATCTGGTGGAGGCGTCCCTGGCCACCGCGCTGGGGGCGGGCATCGACATCAGCAAAGCCGACGGCCACATGATCGTAGACATCGGCAGCGGCACCACGGAGGTGGCCGTGGTCAGCCTGGGGGGCGTGGTGGAGCAGGAGTCCATCAAGACTGCAGGCGAGGCCTTTGACGAGGCCATCGTCCGCTATGTGCGCAAAAAGCATAACCTCCTCATCGGCGCCCGCACGGCGGAGGAGCTGAAGCAGTCCATCGGCTGCGTCTATCCCCGGCCGGAGGTGTCCTATGAGGAGGTCAAGGGCCGCTGCCTGGTGACGGGCCTGCCCCGGAGCGTGACGATCAGCTCCTCCGATATGATCGAGGCGCTGGAGGAACCCATGGCCCGGCTGATGGAGGCCATCCACTTGGTATTGGAGCGCACGCCGCCCGAGCTGGTGGGGGACGTGTCCCAAAACGGCATCGTGCTCTCCGGCGGTGGCAGCCAGATATGGGGGCTGGATCGGCTGGTGGCCGATAAGACGGGCATCGACACCATCCTAGTGGACGACGCGCTCTCCTGCACCGCCTACGGCGCGGGGCGGATGCTGCAAAATCTCAACGATATGACCGAGGGCATGATCAACCTGGCCCGCCGCCGTCAGATGAAGGCGGTGTAAAGAGATACCGGGAGGCGAGAGCCTCCCGGTCGCTTTATGTTTTATCCTCCGTCCAGCGGAGCACGTCGTCCCAGACGGTCTGCTTTTCCAGCTCGTTGAGCACCTCATGGCGCATGGCAGGGTATATATTTACGGTCACGTCGGTCATCCCCGCCTTTTTGAACCGCTCCGAGACCGTCCGCACGCCCTTGCCGTAAGCGCCCACTGGGTCCTCGGCCCCGGCGATGAATAGGATGGGAAGATCCTTTTTCATCCTGGCCATGTGCTGGCTTTTACCGATGATCTGCAGCCCCTCCATCATGTCCCGCATGAGCCCGGCGGTGGCGGTGAAGCCGCAGAGGGGGTCGGCGTCGTATTTCCGGATCACAGCCTCGTCCCGGCAGATCCAGTCGTTGGCCCCGATGGGGTCCTGGATCTTCTTCAGATACCCGCCGAAGGCCAGCTTTTGGAGCAGGGGGCTGCGGTGCTTGCTGCCCTTGGCGGCGATCACCCGATTGGCCAACGTTCTGCCAAAGAAGCAGACCGCGGCGCTCTGGTGCCCGGTGCCGGATATCACCGCGGCGTCATGATCCGCCGGGTGCCAGCCCAGATAGGTGCGGGCGATGAAGCTGCCCATACTGTGGCCGAAGAGCACCAGCGGCAGGCCGGGATATTCTTCCCGGAGCCGATCGTGCAGCCGCTTTTCGTCCTCCACCAGGAGCTTCCATCCGTCCTTTTCCGCGAACCAGCCCAGCTCCGTGCTGTCCGCGATACTCTGGCCGTGGCCCAAGTGGTCGTCCCCCGCGACGGCATAGCCGTGCTCCGCCAGAAAGGCGGCAAAGGCGTCGTAGCGGTCGATATGCTCCGCCACGCCGTGGACCAGCTGGACCACGCCCCGTGCAGGGCCCTCCGGCTCCCACCGACGGGCGCGGATGGTGTGGACGCCGTCGCTGGAGGGAAATGTAAAGTCGCTGATTTTCACCATAGCAATACGCCGCCTTACGTGCTATAATCTATCTGCTTTCATTTTACAATAACCGACCGCATCCGTCAACAAGGAGGAGCGCCATGAACGGATATGTGATAGCGCTGGACCAGGGGACCACCAGTTCCCGAGCCATCATCTTCGACCGGGAGGGGAACATCGTCTCTCAGGCCCAGTATCCCTTTGAGCAGCACTATCCCCAGCCAGGCTGGGTGGAACACGACCCCATGGACATCCTGGACACCCAGTTCCATGCGTTGGGGGCGGCCTTTGAGAAGTCCGGCCTCTCCGCGGCGGACATCCTGGGCATCGGCATCACTAACCAGCGGGAGACGACCATCGTTTGGGACCGGGAGACGGGCCAGCCGGTGTACAACGCCATCGTCTGGCAGTGCCGCCGCACCGCGCCCATCATCGAGAAGCTGACTGCCGACGGCCTGACGGAGGACATACGAAAAGTCACGGGCCTGGTTCCGGACCCCTATTTCTCCGGTACGAAGATCCAGTGGATACTGGATAACGTCCCGGGCGTCCGGGCACAGGCGGAGCAGGGCAAGCTGTTGTTCGGCACAGTGGACAGCTGGCTCATATGGAACCTGACCGGGCGGCATGTGACGGATTTTTCCAACGCCTCCCGGACCATGCTTTTCAACATCGACGCGCTGGATTGGGATGCCGATCTTTGCCGGGCGCTGGATGTGCCCATGTCCATGCTGCCACACGCTATGCCAAACGCCATCGAGTTCGGCCGGGTGAAAAAGGGCATCCGTGGCCTGGAGCTGCTGGAGGGCGTCCCGGTCTGCGGCGCGGCGGGGGATCAGCAGGCGGCGCTGCTGGGCCAGGGCTGCATCCGGGCCGGACAGGCGAAGAATACATACGGCACAGGCTGCTTCACATTGATGAACGTGGGGGCCAGCGCGCCCCGCAGCGCGGGCGGCCTTCTCACCAGCGTGGGCTGGCAGGTGGCGGGGCGGACCTGCTATGCGGTGGAGGGGAGCGTGTTCAACGCCGGGTCCTCCATCCAGTGGCTCCGGGACGAGCTGAACCTCATCTCCACCGCCCATGAGTGCGACATCCTGGCCGAGTCCGTGCCGGACGCGGGCGGGGCGTATATGGTCAGCGCCTTCACCGGGCTTGGCGCCCCCCGGTGGGACCCCTATGCCCGGGGCGTGCTGGTGGGCATCACCAGAGGCACCAGCCGGGCCCATCTGTGCCGGGCGGTGCTGGAGGGCATCGCCTACCAGGTGGCGGACCTGCTCAGCCTGATGGAGACGGACGGCGGTTATACGATGGAGGTGCTGCGGGTGGACGGCGGCGCGTCGGTGTCCGATCTTTTGATGCAGTTCCAGGCGGACGTGCTCCAAAAGCCCATCGACAGGCCCGCCTCTGTGGAGACCACAGCCCTGGGCGCGGCTTTCCTGGCGGGGCTCTCGGCGGGACTCTGGACCGATATCGGGCAGGTGCAGCAGTTGCGCCACACCCAGCGGCGCTTTGAGCCCGCCATGGACCCGGAGCAGGCGCAGAAACTGATGGACGGCTGGCACAGAGCCGTAGAAAGAGCGAGAGGCTGGACGGCAGACCGCGTATGAAGACCCTGAAAGACCATTCCAATCAGATCGATATGCTCCACGGGCCGCTGCTGGGAAAGATACTGCTCTTTGCCCTCCCGCTGGCGGCCAGCAGCATTTTGCAGCAGCTTTTCAACTCCGCCGACGTAGCGGTGGCGGGCCGCTTTGCCGGGTACCAGGCCCAGGCGGCCGTGGGTGTGAACACGCCTGTCATCAACCTGCTCATCAACCTGTTCGTAGGGCTGTCCGTGGGCGGCAACGTGGTCATCGCCAACTTTATCGGCCAGCGAAAGGACCACGAGATACACACGGCCGTGCACACCGTCGTCGCCCTGGCCTTTCTCAGCGGGCTGTTCCTGCTGGGGCTGGGGCAGGTCGCGGCCCGGCCCATCCTCAGCCTCATGGGGACGCCGGAGGACACCCTGGACCTGGCGGTGGTGTATCTGCGCATCTACTTTCTGGGCATGCCCTTCATCATGTTCTACAATTTCGGCGCCGCTGTGCTGCGCAGCGTGGGGGACACGCGCCGCCCGCTGCTGTGCCTGGTGATCTCCGGCGTCATCAATGTGATCCTCAATCTCATTTTCGTGATCGTCTTCCACCGGAGCGCGGATGGCGTGGCCATCGCCACGGTGCTCTCCAACGGCGTCAGCGCCACGCTGGTGATGCTGTTCCTGCTGCGGGAGTCAGAGCCCATCCGGCTGGATATGAAGCGCCTGTGTCTGGATAAGAACATCCTGCGGCGCGTGGTGCGCATCGGCGTGCCCGCGGGCTTGCAGGGCATGGTGTTCTCTCTATCGAACGTGTGCATCCAGTCGGCCATCAACGGCTTTGGCTCCGCCGCCATGGCCGGGTCCGCCGCGGCGCAGAATTTTGAGTCGTTCACCTTCTATGTGACCAATTCCTTCAACCAGGCCACGGTGACCTTCGTGAGCCAGAACTACGGTGCCCACCAGTTCGAGCGCTGCAAGCGGGTGCTGGTGCTGAGCCTGATCTCCGGCTTCATCGCCTCCGGGCTCATGTCCGCCGTGTTCTGCCTGGGGCGCAGGACATTCATCCTGCTGTTCACCACCGAGCCGGACGTGATCGAATACGGCGTCAGCCGCATCCTGCACGTGGGCCTGTTCTCCTTCCTGGCGGTGAGCTATGAGGTCACAGGCGCGGCCCTGCGGGGTGCGGGCTACTCTCTGACGCCCACCATCATCACCGTATTCGGCTCCTGTGTGCTGCGGCTGGTGTGGGTGTATCTGCTGTTCGGGAAATTTTCCACCTTCGCGTCTCTGCTGAGTGTGTATCCCATCACCTGGGTGGTGACGGGACTGATGATGTTCACGGCGTATTTCACGCTGCGAAAAAAGCTCTTCCCCAAGGCTGAAAACGCCTGAGAGAAAAAACATCCCGGAGGACGGATCGTCCTCCGGGATGTTGCTGTATGACAGGGGAAGGGGTCACACGATGCCCTGGGCCATCATGGCGTCGGCCACCTTCAGGAAGCCCGCCACATTGGCGCCCACCATCAGGTCGCCGGGCCGTCCGCACTCCACGGAGGCGTCATAGCAGGCCTTGTAGATATTCTTCATGATGGTGTGCAGCCGCTCGTCCACTTCCTCGAAGCTCCAGCTCAGGCGCATGGAGTTCTGGCTCATCTCCAGACCGGAGGTGGCCACGCCGCCCGCGTTGGAGGCCTTGCCGGGGCTGTAGAGCAGGCCGCTGGACTGGACCACGGAGATGGCCTCCGGGGTGAGAGGCATGTTGGCGCCCTCGAACACGCCGATGCAGCCGTTTGCCACCAGGGCCTTGGCGCCCTCCTTGTCCATCTCGTTCTGGGAGGCGCAGGGCAGGGCGATGTCGCACTTCACATTCCAGATGTTCTTGCAGCCCTCGTGATATTCGGCGGAGGGCACCTCGTCGGCGTAGACGCTGATGCGGGCCCGGCGGCTCTGCTTGATGTCGAACAGCACCTCCAGATCGATGCCCTTGGCGTCGTAAACATAGCCCTGGGAGTCGCTCATGGCCACGACCTTGCCGCCCAGCTGATAGCATTTCTCCGCGGCGTACTGGGCCACGTTGCCGGAGCCGGAGATGACCACGGTCTTGCCCTGGAAGCTGTCGTTCTTCTGATTTTTCAGCGCTTCGGCCGCATAGTAGCACAGGCCGTAGCCCGTGGCCTGGGTGCGGGCCAGAGAGCCGCCGAAGGTCAGGCCCTTGCCGGTGAGCACGCCCGCCTCAAAACGGTCCACGATGCGCTTATACTGGCCGTAGAGATAGGCCACCTCGCGGCCGCCCACACCGATGTCCCCCGCGGGGGTGTCGGTGAACTGGCCGATGTGGCGGTACAGCTCCGTCATGAAGCTCTGGCAAAAGCGCATGACCTCGGCGTCGCTCTTGCCCTTGGGGTCGAAGTCGGAGCCGCCCTTGCCGCCGCCCATGGGCAGGGTGGTGAGGGAGTTTTTCAGGGTCTGCTCAAAGCCCAGGAACTTGATGACGGACAGGTTCACGGAGGGGTGGAACCGCAGGCCGCCCTTGTAGGGGCCGATGGCGGAGTTATACTGCACCCGGTAGCCCCGGTTCACCCGCACGGCGCCGTGGTCGTCCACCCAGGGGACGCGGAACTCGATGACCCGCTCCGGCTCCACGAACCGCTCGATGAGCCCGGCCTTCTCCCACTCGGGATGCTGGTCGATCACCAGCTCCAGGGACTCGAACACCTCCTGCACCGCCTGCAGGAACTCGGGCTCGTGCCCGTCCCGGCGGCACACGTCGTCATAGACGCGCTTCAAATAAGCATTTGTGATCATTTTGGCATCTCCTCAGTAATTTAATTATGATCAGAATTATAGCACCCCCATTTTTCCCAGACAAGAGAAGGGCAGGGGACTAGGGGAAAATTCGCCGCATGGGACAAATTTTTCTGATTTAACGTGATGATTCTGTAAGATACAACAATGTGTTCAAATAGATGAAAAACTCTCCGCCGCGGCGGAGAGTTTGGTTTGTGGTCTATGCCGCGAACTGGTGGGTGTGGCCAATGCCGATACGCTTCCAGCGGCCAGAACGATAGCGCAGCGCCATGAGCACCGTGCGCAGACACTGATCGGCCACCAGGGCGATCCACGCGCCCCAGAGCCCCAGGTGGAATATATTCACCAGCACCACGCATAGGATGGCCCGGGCCCCCAGCACGGTCACGGCCATCACCACGGCGGGGAACCGGGTGTCGCCTGCGCCCCGCAGGCCGCCCGCCACGATGAACTGATCCGCCTGGAAGGGCTGACTGGCAGCCAGCAACAGGAGGATGGGCGCGCCCATGTCGATGATCTCCGGCGAGTTTTTGAACAGACCGATGATCTGTCGGTTGAACAACACCATCAGCGCGATGAGCACGAAGGAGGACGCGATGCCAAGGTCCCTTGTCTTTCGCATGTAGACGGCCGCCATGTCGAAGCGCCGCTTGCCGATGGACTGGCCCATGAGGGTGGTGGCGGCGGTGGCGAAGGCCTGGCCCATCATGAAGGTGAGGGTCTGCACGTTCATGCACACCTGGTGGGTGGCGTACACCGTGTCGCCAAGGCCTGTGACCTGGCGGGTGTAAATGATGATGCCCGCCCGCAGGAACAGCTGCTCCAGCATGGAGGGCACGCCGATGCCGATCACCCGGCCCATGAGCCGCCGATCGAAGACGAACTTCTCCTTCAGGTCCAGATATACATAGTGCTTGCGCCGCAGCGCCACGGTCATGGCGATGAAGAACGCCGCCGTCTGGCCGATGACGGTGGCCCAGGAGGCGCCCGCCACCCCCATCTTGGGCACGCCGAAATGGCCGTAGATCATCACGTAGTTGAAGCAGAGGTTGATGATGTTGGCCAGGGTGTTGTAGATCATGGGCGTCTTGGTGTCGCCGATGCCCCGCAGGGCGGCGGTCACGGTGATACCAAGGCACAGGGGGATGAAGCCGTATAGCTGGATGTTCAGATAGGTGACGCCCTGACGCAGAGTCTCCGCGGTGATGCCGGAGCCGCCCATGAAACGGATCATGGGTTCGCAGAAGACAAGGCCCAGCGCCATGAACAGCGCCGCCATCAGGAAGTTCAGCAGGATGGCGTGCTTGAACACCCGGTTAGCGCCGTTTCGGTCCTGCTGGCCGCGAAAGCGGGCGATCATGGCCGTGGCGCCCACGTTCATGGCCTGGATCATGGTCATGAGCAGAAACTTCGGCTGTGTGGCCAGGCCCACGGCGGCCAGGGCCATGATGCCCTCCTGGCCGGGCAGGCGGCCCACCATGATCTGGTCCGCCATGCTGGTCAATTGGGTGAGGATGAGCTCCACCAGGCTGGGCATGGCGATGAGGATCACGTCCCGATAGAGGCGCTTTTGGGATATGCCGTCGGGGATGACGATCCGGCCCACCTTGCCCGCCGTGCTCTCGTCGTCCGCCTCGCCATAGGGTAGATCGTCCAGGGCCGTGTATACGGTCTTGCCCTCGATCCTGCTCTTTTGATCCATCCGGCCGCCTCCTTTCCCCGTCTGTCTGCCATATAGGTAGTCTTGAATAACGGTAAACTTATCGGTTTTCTAGGGAATTAATGTGCCGGGTCATATTTTATGACCATTTTCTCCCGCTGTCAAGTGTTGGATAAGCGCTCGCGGCGGGTTGACAGAAGGAATAGATTTGGCTAAAATAATAAAAACAGTCATCCACGCGAGAGAGACAGAGCAAGAGGTATTAGATCGGCAATGGCTGAATACAGAGCAGGGATAGATATTGGTTCGACCACGGTGAAGCTGGTAGTGCTGAATGAGGAGGGAAAGCTCCTCTTCGGGCAGTACCGACGCCACCGTGCCCACACACAGGAGACATTGGCGCAGCTGCTGCGGGAGGCTTCCCAGCAGCTGGGGCCCTGCGTCCTGCGGCC
Source organism: uncultured Oscillospiraceae bacterium (assembly GCA_947632365.1). Lineage (GTDB taxonomy): Bacteria > Bacillota > Clostridia > Oscillospirales > Oscillospiraceae > CAJOIG01. Next base: position 5,089 of record CANROZ010000020.1, on the reverse strand, counting down.
GAAGATCACGGGCTCCGGCTCCCTCAACCTGGCCCGGGCACTGGACATCGGGTTTGTACAGGAGGTGGTGGCGGTGGCCGCCGCCCTGAAGGCCGCCGCGCCCCAGACGGACGTGGCCATCGAGCTGGGGGGAGAGGACGCCAAGATCATCTACTTCACCGGAGGACTGGAGGAGCGGATGAACGGCGTCTGCGCCGGGGGGACCGGGTCCTTCATCGACCAGATGGCGGCGCTGCTGCAAACGGACGCCCCGGGCCTGAACGAGGCCGCCGCCGCCTATCAGCAGATCTATCCCATCGCCGCCCGCTGCGGCGTCTTTGCCAAGACGGACATCCAGCCGCTGATCAACGAGGGCGCCTCTAAGGCGGACCTTGCCGCTTCCATCTTCCAGGCGGTGGTGAACCAGACCATCTCCGGCCTAGCCTGCGGCAAGCCCATACGTGGCCGTGTGGCCTTTCTGGGCGGTCCGCTGCACTTTCTGCCGGAGCTGAAAAAGGCCTTCATCCGCACGCTGCATCTGACGGAGGATACCATCGTGGACCCGCCGGACTCCCACCTCTTCGCCGCCATCGGCGCGGCCATGGACGGCGCCAGCGCCGAGCCCCAGGATATCGGCGAGCTGACGGCCAAGCTGGAGGCGGGCGTCAGCATGGACTTTGAGCTGAAGCGGCTGGCGCCGCTGTTCGAGGACGAGGCGGATTATGAGGCTTTCCGCCGCCGCCACAGCCAGGCGGTGGTGCGCCGGGCGGAGCTTTCCGATTATACGGGTGACTGTTTCCTTGGCATTGATGCCGGGTCCACTACCACGAAGCTGGCCCTCATCGGCGCGGAGGGTGAGCTGCTCTATTCCTTCTACGCCAATAACCAGGGCAACCCGGTCCAGGCTGCCAAGGAGGCCATCGCGGAGCTGAAGGAAAAGCTCCCCGCCACGGCCCATATCGCCCGCAGCTGCTCCACCGGGTACGGTGAGGGGCTCATCAAGACCGCCTTCCGCCTGGACGAGGGAGAGGTGGAGACCGTGGCCCACTGCACCGCCGCGTCCTTCTTCGACAAGGATGTGGACTGTGTGCTGGACATCGGCGGGCAGGACATGAAATGCATCAAGCTGCGCTCCGGTGTGGTGGACACCATCATGCTCAACGAGGCCTGCTCCTCCGGCTGCGGCTCCTTCATCGAGAATTTTGCCGCCTCTCTGGGCTACACCGCCCCGGAGTTTGCCAAAGAGGCGCTCTTTGCCCGGGACCCTGTGGATCTGGGCACCCGGTGCACGGTGTTCATGAACTCCAACGTGAAGCAGGCCCAGAAGGAGGGGGCCGCCGTGTCGGATATCTCGGCGGGCCTGGCCTACTCCGTCATCAAAAATGCCCTCTATAAGGTCATCAAGCTGGCGGACGCCCGGGAACTGGGCCGCCACATCGTGGTCCAGGGCGGCACGTTCTACAATCAGGCGGTGCTCCGGGCCTTTGAGCGCATCGCCGGGGTGGACGCTGTGTGCCCGGATATCTCCGGTATCATGGGGGCCTTCGGCGCGGCGCTGATCGCCCGGGAGCGCTGGCATGGCCAGCAGACGGACATGCTGAGCCTGGACGAGATGCTCTCCCTTACATATGAGACCACCACCGCCCGCTGCGGACGGTGCTCCAATAACTGCATGCTCACCGTCAGCCGTTTCCCCGGCGGGCGGCGGCACATCACGGGCAACCGCTGCGAGCGGGGCGCAGGGGGCAGCGAGAAGGAAAAAGCGCCCTCCATGACCGCCTATAAGCTGCGGCGCATCTTTGACTACCCGGAGCCGGAGACGGCGCCCCGGGGCGTCATCGGCATCCCCCGGGTGCTGAACATCTATGAGAACTATCCCTTCTGGGCCACGTTCTTCCACGCTCTGGGCTTCGGGATACAGCTCTCGCCCCTGTCAGACCGACGGCTCTACGAGCGGGGGATGGAGTCTATCCCCTCCGAATCGGAGTGCTATCCGGCGAAGCTGTCCCACGGCCATGTCCAGTGGCTCATCGATCAGGGGATCAAGACCATCTTCCATCCCTGCGTGTTCTATGAGCACAAGGAGACGCCGGACGCCCAGAACCGCTTCAACTGCCCCATCGTCATTTCCTACGCGGAGAATCTGAAAAACAACGTGGAGGCCATATCCGGCGGCGAGGTGCGCTACATACGGCCCTTCATCGCCCTGGCCAGCGAGCACACCGCCGCGGACAGGCTGGTGCAGCTGTGCCGGGAGGAGTGGTCCATCCCCGAACGGGAGGTCCGGGAGGCGGCCCACGCCGCCTGGGTGGAGCAGCTGAAGGCCAAAGCCGATATCCGGGCGGAGGGCAAGCGCCTGCTGGAGCAGATGGAGCAAAAGGGCGGCCGGGGCATCGTCCTGGCCGGACGGCCCTATCATATGGACCCGGAGATCAACCACGGCATCCCGGAGATGATCGCCTCCTATGGCCTCACCGTTTTCACCGAGGACAGCCTGCCCATCGGGTTCGTGCCGGAGCGGCCGCTGCGGGTCACGGACCAGTGGGTCTATCACTCCCGGCTCTACACCGCCGCCCAGTTCGTGGCCCAGCGGGAGGACCTGGAGCTGGTGCAGCTCAATTCCTTTGGCTGCGGTCTGGACGCGGTGACCACCGACCAGGTGGGGGAGATATTGGAGGGTTGCAACAAGCTCTATACGGTGCTGAAGATCGACGAGGTGAACAACCTGGGCGCCGCCCGCATCCGGGTGCGCAGCCTCATCGCCGCTATGGACCAGCGCCGGGCCCAGGGCGTGAAGCCCGTCCCGGCCCCCACCAGCTACCACCGGGCCCAGTACACCAAGACCATGCAGCGGGAGGGCTACACCATCCTGGCCCCCCAGATGAGCCCCATCCACTTCGATATCCTGGAGCCTGTGATGCGCAAATTCGGGCTCAATATGGTGGTGCTGCAAAACGACGACCGCACTGCCATCGACATCGGCTTGAAATACGTCAACAACGATGCCTGCTTCCCCTCCATCACCGTGGTGGGGCAGATCATGGAGGCGGTGCTGTCGGGGCGGTATGACACGGACCATCTGGCGGTCATCATGACCCAGACAGGCGGCTGCTGCCGGGCCAGCAACTATGTTGGTTTCATCCGCCGGGCGCTGAAGAAGGCGGGCATGGCCCATATCCCGGTCATCTCTCTGAACGCCAACGGCATGGAGAAGAACGAGGGCTTTAAGCTGCCCCCGAAGCTGCTGCTGGCGGCGGCCCGGGGCATCGTGTACGGGGACCTTTTCATGCGCTGCCTGTACCGTGTGCGGCCCTATGAGCTGGAGCCCGGCTCTGCCAACGCCCTGCATAAGAAGTGGCAGGCGATCTGCATCGAGTCTCTCACCGATGACAAGAGCCAGTGGACCTATGAGCGGGTCTGCCGGGGCCTTGTAAATGCCTTTGACGAGCTGCCCATCGACGAGACGCTTCGAAAGCCCCGTGTGGGCGTGGTGGGGGAGATACTGGTGAAGTACATGCCCCTGGCCAACAACCACCTGGTGGAGCTTTTGGAGCGCGAGGGCGCGGAGGCCGTGGTGCCGGACCTGATGGATTTTCTCAATTACAGCGTCTACAACGGCATCTACCAGCACGAATTTCTGGGCGCCACCGGGACTCGGGCCACCGTCTCGAAGTTAGCGGTGGACGCCATTCGCACCATCCGCCGCCCGGCGGTGGACGCGCTGATGCAGAGCAGGCGTTTTGAGCCGCCCCAGCCCATCGAGGAGGTGGCGGAGCTGGCTAAGCCCTTCCTGTCCATCGGTAACCAGTACGGGGAGGGGTGGTTCCTTACCGGGGAGATGGCGGAGCTTCTCACCTCCGGCACGCCCAACATCGTGTGCATCCAGCCCTTCGCGTGCCTGCCCAACCACGTGGTGGGCAAGGGCGTCATCAAGGTGCTGAAAAAGGCCTATCCCCAGGCCAATATCGTGGCGGTGGACTATGACTCCGGCGCCTCGGAGGTCAATCAGCTCAACCGCATCAAGCTCATGCTCTCCGCCGCCAAGGAGGCGCTGAACACCGAGACGGAAAAGCATACAGCCTGACCATGAATATGATGGCGGCGGACCTGTCCGGTCCGCCGCTGATCTTTGCGCAAAAAGGGCGAATCAGGACAAACCGCGTCGGCATACGCTGCATAGAGAGGTGATGCTCTATGCTTTCGACGACGTTCGTGCTCCTGGTCTCCAGCGCTTTTCTCATGCTGCGGCTGGGGGACGGCAGTTCGTCCTTTCCCCGGCCTCTGAAGCCCCAGGAGGAGCAGGAATACATACAGCGGGCCATCGCGGGGGACTTGGAGGCGCGGAACCAGCTCATCGAGCACAATCTGCGCCTGGTGATGCACATCATCAAGAAATACTACACCAGCAGCGCCGATGCGGAGGACCTGGTGTCCATCGGCACCATCGGCCTGATCAAGGGCGTGTCCACCTATCGCCCGGACAGGGGCGTGCGGCTGGCCACCTATGCCTCTAAATGCATCGAGAACGAGATACTCATGCACTTCCGTGGCCAGAAAAAGACGGCGGGGGACGTATCGCTGTCCGACGCGCTGGACACGGACGGCGAGGGGGAGGGACTGGCGCTGCTGGACACCATCGCAGGCGACCAGGACATGTTGGAGGACCTGTCCCGCCGGGAGGCGGTGGAGCAGGTCCGCCAGGCGGTGGACAGTACCCTGGAGGGCCGGGAGGCTCAGGTCATCCGCCTACGCTACGGCCTTTCCGGCCAGCCGCCCATGCCCCAGCGGGAGGTGGCCCGGATCGTCGGCATCTCCCGCTCTTACGTATCGCGCCGCTGTAATTGTAAGTGAAACCCGGAAAGCCTTGTGTGTCAGGTGTTTCCGGGTTTGTGTTCATTTTAGAGTAGTACCGCGCTTATTGTAAGCGGTCAGGAAAACAGGAAGTTTTGATACAAAGCGGCCATTCATCGGCATAAACCAAGGCTCACCGAGACGGTGAGCCTTAAATCATATTATCAACAGGAAGGAGAAAAAATGCCATTTGATTACTACTACGGCGCACAATCGGAGAGCTTCGCATTTTACCGCATACCCCGCATCCTTGTGACCG
>CANROZ010000019.1 GCA_947632365.1 uncultured Oscillospiraceae bacterium | reverse complement strand
TCTCCCCAAACATGTACACCCGCGTGTTCAGCTTCCGCAGGCTCTCTATGTACTCCTTCGCTGTCATCAACGCCATGATATCTTCCTCCTGATCGTTTATTTGTTCTGAAAGACGGCGGGACGCTTTTCCAGGAAAGCGGTCATGCCCTCTTTCTGGTCCTCGGTGGCAAAGCACATGGCGAACAGCTCGTTCTCCAAAGCGATGCCGTCGTCGATGTCCATCTGCATCCCGCGGTCGATGCACGCCTTCGCGTACTTCACAGCGATGGGCGCGTTCTTCGTGAAGCTCTTCGCCATCTCTATCGCCTTCGGCAGCAGCTCCTCCGGCGCATACACCGCGTTCACCAGCCCCATCGCCAGCGCCTCGTCCGCCTTCACATGGCGTCCCGAGAAGATCAGCTCCTTCGCCTTCGCGATCCCGATCCGACGCGGCAGTCGCTGTGTGCCCGAGAACCCCGGCGTGATCCCAAGGCCCACCTCCGGCTGACCGAACCGCGCCTTCTCCGACGCCAGGATGATGTCGCACGCCATGGCGATCTCACAGCCGCCGCCCAGCGCGAATCCATTCACCGCCGCGATGGTGGGTATCTCCAGCTTCTCGATCCGGCGGAACAGCGCAGAGCCGCGCTGGCCCCACTTCCGGCCGCCCTCCAGGTCCAGCGGCTTCTGCTCGCCGATGTCGGCTCCGGCCACGAAGGAACGGCCCGCGCCCGTCAGGATCAGCGCCCCAAGCTCCGCATCCTTCTCCACCTCGCCGATCAGCTGCTCCAGCTCCGCGATCACCGTGCTGTTCAGCGCGTTCAGCGCCTCCGGCCGATCGATCGTCACGACGCCGATGTTATCCTGCTTCTCGTAATGTAGTGTCTGGTACATGGTGAGTCACCCTCCTTACTTCCATATACGTATATAAAAACAGAAATTGTCGCAAATATCAAGAGGTATCGTGATATTTCCCATTGTTTTCGTCGATTTGACAGGACGGAACAACAGTCAAAACCTCCGGCGAAGCCGGAGGCTTGAATAGGCCCTAGAAGGGCCTGGGATCGGCAGGCGTCTCAAGACGCATCGAAATTTTGCCTCTTGCATCACTTGCCCCACAGCCCGTAAACGGGCGATCCCTTTTCCCGTTAGTGCTCTCGTTGATTAAGTTTTTACTTGTAGCTCGCTTCGCTCGATGCTTGCAGCTAAAGCTTTTTGCGAGACGCCTCCACTGGCAAAGCCAGTGGTTTCCGAAGCCAAAAAAAGCGCGGCGCCGGAGGGATTGTTCCGCGCGCCGCGCCGATATTTTGCCTCACAGAGGCAGGTTGGAGAAGAAATAGGGCAGCTGCTTCTGCCACCAGGGCCAGTCGTGGCACACGTCGTGGCCCCAGTAATCCGCCCAGACGGGCACGCCCTTCACATGCAGGATGGACTCCAGCCGCCGCTCGTGGGCCATCATCTCCTCGTCCCAGGCACCCTGGCCGGAGCAGAGGATGATGTCGCTCTGGCGGTACAGGTCCAGCCAGGGGTGGTCCTCCGGCATGTTGGGCAGAAACTGCAGAGGGGAGTTGGCGTAGGTCAGATCGTCGTGGTAGGCGCCGAAGAAGAAATTGGCGTCGAAAAGTCCGCTCAGGGACACCACCGTGTCGAACAGGTCCGGCCGCCGGAAGAAGAAGTTGGCCGCGTGCAGCGCGCCCATGCTGCAGCCTGTGGTCATGGCCTTGCGGCCGCCGTCGGCCCCCAGCTCATAGGAGCGGGGCAGCAGCTCCTCCGTCACATAGGCGAACCACCGCTCGTGGAGCTCCAGCCGCGCCCGGGGGTCCGACTGGGCCGACCAGGTCTCCCCGTCGATGGCGTCCACGCCCACGATCATGACCCGGCCCTCGTTCACCCACTGGGCCACCGTGTCCACCATGCCGTAGTTCTCAAAGTCGAAGAACCGTCCGTTCTGGGGCGGAAAAGCAAAGCACAGCTTGCCCCCGGTGCCGTAGACCTTGAACTCCATGTCCCGGTCCAGGCAGCGGCTGTATTCCTTGAAATAGCGAGTCTCCATAGTATCCTCCCTTAGGTACGCTCCGAGACGAAGCGGATAAATTCCCGCGCCGATGCCTCGTCCGGCGCATGGATGGTGTACATCTGGTTGCCCATGGCGTCGGCCAGAGCGTCGGGCATGCGCTCGCACATGGCCATCTGCGCCCCGTAGCGCTCCAAGACCCGCTCATGGGAGTGGCGGTAATGGGCGCCGTCCCGGCGGCTGGCATAGGCGCAGAAGTGGTCGTCCCCGCTCTGGGGGTGGCGCAGCTCGTCAAAGGCGGCCATGTCCGCCCATATCTGATAGACGTCCGTGCTGTGGGCGAAGTTCATCATATCCGGGGTGTACCCGCCCGCCGGACGCATATTGACCTCCAGGCCCACGAAATCGCCCACATCCCCCAGGCTGGGCGCAGCCTTTGTCAGCTCAAAAAACTCCAGGTGCACGAAACGGCTGGCCGCCCCGAAGGCCTTGGCCGTGCGCCGTCCGGCGTCCGCCAAAGCCGCCGGGACCTTGTCCGCCACGTAGTAGTTCAGATCCCCCTCGTCATTGACGATGTCCGCGATGGAGGGCGGGAATATCCCCGTGGATTCAAACAGCGGCTCGCACCGGGAGTCCATGATGGCGTCGTAAGAGCGGATGGTCCCCTCCACGAACTGCTCCATCACGTATGGCTCCTCTGGCTTTTCGGCGAAGAACCAGTCCAGGTCCTTTTCGCTCTCCAGCTTCCAGGTATGACTGGCGCCCACGCCGTTGTCCGGCTTGACGATGACGGGCCAGCCCACTTCCTGGATGAACGCCTCCGCCGCGGCCCGGTCTGTGACCTTGTGGCAGCGGGCGGTGGGCACCCCGGCCTTGGCGTAATAGTCCTTCATGCAGCTCTTGCTCTTGAAGGCAGCCACGGCGGCGCTGTCTACCCCGGTGGTGATGTGGAAGTCCGTGCGTAGCCGGGCGTCCTGCTCCAGCCAGTACTCGTTGTTGCTCTCCAGCCAGTCGATCTTCCCGTAGCGCCAGGAGAAATAGGCCACCGCCCGGAACACCTGGTCATAGTCCTCCAGAGTGTCCACCTTGTAGTACTCGGTGAGGGCGTTTTTCAGCTCCGGCTCCAGCTCATCGTAGGGGCAGTCCCCCACGGCCAGCACCGTGACGCCGTTGCGGCGCAGCCTGTCGCAGAAATTCCAGTAGGTCCGGGGAAAATTGGGCGAGATAAAGACGAAATTCATCCCTCGCGCCCCCTCAGTCCCGCACAGGCACGATCTCGATCCAGTACCCGTCCGGGTCCTGGATGAAATACACGCCCATGGAGGTGTTCTCCAGGCAGATGCAGCCCATGGCCTGGTGCCGGGCGTGGAGCTGGTCAAACTGGTCGGTGAGGAAGGCCAGGTGGAACTCCTCCTCCCCTAGATCATAGGGCTCGGTCCGGTCCTTCATCCAGGTCAGCTCCAACTGGAAGGGGCTGTCCTCCTGGTCCTTGAGAAAGACCAGCTTGAACGAGCCGTCCGCCGCATCCTTCTCCCGGGCGGGGGTCAGGCCCAGGGCCTCTTTGTAAAAGGCGAGGCTCCTGTTCAGGTCCAGGACGTTGAAATTGAAGTGATAGAATCTGGTCATAGCGTTATCTCCTCTCTGCGTCGGCTTTCAGCCGGCTTTTTTGTCGATCCGCTCCGCCCGGAGCTTGGAATAGACGATCTTCTGCTCGCTGTACAGCCCGAAGTACCCGGACAGCATATAGCTCACCGCGCAGCACAGGGAGTACAGCACCACGCCCTCGCCGCCGAACAGCTCATAGCTGAGCACGATGGACGTGACCGGACAGTTGGTGGCGCCGCAAAACACCCCGATCATCCCCAGCGCCCCGGCAAAGGCGTGGGGCAGGCCCAGCAGCGGGCCCATCCAGGTGCCGAAGGCACAGCCCACGCACAGGCACGGGACGATCTCGCCGCCCCGGAAGCCCGCGCCCAGGGTCACGGCAGTGAAAAGCGTCTTCAACAGGAAAGCGTACCAGATGGTCTGGCTGCCCAGCAGCTTGCGGATCAGCTCGTCCCCTGCGCCGCTGTAGAGCTCCCCCTCCGGCACGATATACAGCAGCGCCAGTACCAGCGCGCCTCCCACGGCCCCCCGGAGCACCGGGCGGGATATGTATCTCTCCCCCAGGCGATGGCCCAGGTGCATGGCCTCGCAAAAGGCCATGGATACCACCGCGCACATGGCCCCCAGGAGCAGCGTTTGCAGCATGGACAGGCCCGTGAGCACGGCGGCCTGCCCGGCGTTGTAGCCCACCAGACCGTGCAGACCCAGGTCGTGGGCCAGCAGGAACCCGCCCAGGGACGCCAGCAGGCAGGGCACGAAGGCAGCGTAGTACATCACCCCTACGCTCACCACTTCCATAGCAAAGATCGCCGCGGTGATGGGCGTTCCGAACAGGGCCGAAAAGGACGCAGCCATGCCGCACATCACCAGCACCCGCTCGTCTTTTTCATCCAGCTTCAGCTTCCGGCCCATCCATCCGGCCATGGAACCGCCCAGCTGCAGCGCCGCGCCCTCCCGCCCGGCGGAGCCGCCCGCCAGATGGGTGGCCACCGTGGCCAGGAAGATCAGCGGCGCGGTGCGGAACCGGATGGGCTCCGCGTCCCGGACCGCCGTCAGCATCAGGTTGGTGCCCCGGTCGTGCTCCATGCCGCATATCTTATAGACGAAGGGGATGGCCGCCCCCACCAGGGGCAGCAGCCAGATGAGCCGGGGGTGCATGATCCGCAGGGCCGTCACCGTGCCGATGGACCAATGAAAGGCCACCGCCACCGCGCCCACAGCCACGCCCACGATGCCTGCCAGCAGGACCCATTTCAAAAATGCCAGGCCGCCTATGGCCGCTTTTTTCACGTTTTCCTGCAGCCGTTCCACGCACTTTTCCTCTTCTTCCTTCAATGCTTTACCAAAGTATAGCATACTCCCGCCGTTTTTGCACCCCCGACAAAGGAAAAAACACCCGGCGTACCGGGTGTTTTTTCGGTGCAAAACTTACAACGACGCAGCCAGGGCATGGGCCTCGGCCTCCGCCGCGGCCACCAGGGGCTCCGGGTCCGCCCCCGTGTCCAGCCCTTCGGCGGCCACGCAGACATACTCTCCGAAGCCGAAAAATTCCTTCAGCGCCGCCATGTAGCGGCTGCCCTGCTCCAGGTCCGTACCGCCGTACAGCCCGCCCCGGGTGGTCAGGAAGATCAGCCTCTCCCCCCGGCACAGGCCGTGCAGGCCGTCCGCCTCGGTGCGGAAGGTGATGCCCTCCACGCTGATGTTCTCTATGTACACCTTCAAAATGGCGGGAAAGCTCAGGTCCCAGAATGGCGCCGCCATCACCACCTGGTCCGCCTGGGCGAACTGCCGGGCATAGTCGAATCGGGGCCGATCCAGCGCCCCCTCCGCCAACAGGCGGTCCCGCTCCCGGAGAGAATCCTCCGCCAGGGGCTTCATCCGCTCCTCGTCAGGCCGGATCACGCTCACGCAGTACCGCGTCTCATCCAGCCCTGCCACGAACGCCCGGGCCAGCCGGGCCGTGCGGGACTGCTCCCGCCGCACACAGCAGTCTACCAGCAAGATATCCTTCATGGGTGCCCCTCCTTTCACCTTATATTGTCATTGTACTATCTAATGGTGCATAATGCAAGATTTTTTCGTGACAATCTAGGAATTTTATACAAAATTTTTTGACTTTTCTAAAGCAGTTTCATCATAAACTCTTGATTCACCCGTCGAAAGTTGCTATAATCGGTATACACATGCCGGATATCGGCTGTGATTTTTTAAGAATCGATCAGGGAGGTACATACAAATGAAAAAACGTTTGCTGGCGCTGGTACTGGCGCTCGTACTGACGGCGGGCCTGGCCGCCGTGGCTTTCGCGGCCGACGAGCCGCTGACCGTGGCCCTGGTGGTGGCCGACAAGTTCGGCGACCGCTCCTTCTATGACTCCTCCAAGGCTGGCTGCGACAAGCTGGCGGAGGACCTGGGCATCGAGCTGAAGACCATCGAGTGCAACGGCGAGAACCACGCCACCCAGATGCGCAACGCCGCCGACATGGCGGACGTGGTGGTCTGCGTGGGCTGGGAGTTCTACGACATCGAGACCATCGCCCCCACCTATCCCGACGTGAAGTGGATCTGGATCGACAACGCTACCTCCGCGCCTGTGGAGAACGTGCTGAACATCACCTACGCCCAGAACGAGGGCTCTTTCCTGGCCGGGTACATCGCCGCGTCCATGAGTGAGAGCGGCGTCGTGGGCGCCGTGGGCGGCGAGGACGCCGACACCATCAACGACTTCATCGTGGGCTATGAGCAGGGCGCCCAGTACTTCGCCGACGAGAACGAGGCCACCATCGAGGTGGTGCACAACTACGCCAACACCTACACCGATCCTGCCGTTGGCAAGGAGTGCGCCATCGCTCTGAACGACGAGGGGGCCGACGTGATCTTCCAGATCGCCTCCGCCACCGGCGACGGCGTGTTCGAGGCCGCCAAGGAGAAGGGCTTCTACGCCATCGGCGTGGACTCCGACCAGAAGTATATCGACCCGGAGGTCATCATCTGCTCCATGAAGAAGGAGGTGGGCGACTCCATCTACGCCGCCATCTCTGAGCTGGCCGAGGGCGACGACTCCCGCTGGGGCACCACTTGGGTGGCCGACATGTCCACCGGATACATCGGCATCGGCTACGGCGAGGAGGACGCCCCCCAGCAGATCACCGACGAGCTGAAGGCCGAGGTGGAGGCGCTGGCGGAGAAGATCGTCTCCGGCGAGATCACGGTGGAGACCACCCGCAGCTGAGACAGGGCATCATCAGGGCGCGGAGTTTTCCAAAAGCTCCGCGCCTTTTTCAGACTGAAAAAGCGAGGTGATCTTTTTGGATGAGATCGCTGTGAGATTCGAGCACATCAGCATGGCCTTCCCCGGGGTGCTGGCCAACGACGACGTATCCCTGGACATCAAAAAGGGAGAGGTGTTCGCCCTGGTGGGGGAAAACGGCGCGGGCAAGAGCACCCTGATGAACGTGCTTTACGGCATCAACACCCCCACCGACGGGCGGGTATTCATCAAGGGCCGGGAGATGACCGACTTCGACCCGAAAACGGCCATATCCATGGGCGTTGGCATGGTGCACCAGCACTTTATGCTGGTGCCCTCCTTCACCGTGGCCCAGAACATCGTCCTGAGCCGGGAGCCCCGGAAGGGCAAGGTGTTTTTCGACAATGCCGCCGCTCAGCGGAAGACCCGGGAGCTGGTGGAGGAATACGGCCTGGAGGTGGACCCGGCCGAGCCCGTGGAGGAGCTGAGCGTGGGGCTCCAGCAGCGGGTAGAGATCCTCAAGACCCTCTACCGGGGCGCCGAGATCCTGATCCTGGACGAGCCCACCGCCGTGCTCACCCCCCAGGAGACGGACGAGCTGTTCGCCGTCATCCGTCGGGTGGTCCGGGAGAAGGGCATGACCGTCATCATCATCACCCACAAGCTCTACGAGGTGATGGCCATATCCGACCGGGTGGGCGTGATGCGCAAGGGCGCCCTGGTGGGCGTGCGAAATACCTCAGATGTGGACGAGCGGACCCTGGCCTCCATGATGGTGGGCCGCCCCATGCTCTACGACGAGCTGGAGAAGACAGGCGCCCCGGGGGACGTGATGATCCAGGTCCAGAACCTGACCGTCCGGGACAATCGGGGACTGACGGCCGTGGACGGTCTGAGCCTCTCGGTCCGGGCCGGGGAGGTGCTGGGCATCGCCGCCATCGAGGGCAACGGCCAGAGCGAGCTCATCGAGGCCATCACAGGCATGCGAAAGATCGAGTCCGGCCATGTGACCATCTGCGGCCAGGACGCCACGGGCCTCTCCCCCGGCGCCATCCGGGACCTGGGCCTGGCCCACGTTCCGGAGGACCGCCTGGCCACCGGGCTGAGCCGGGACGCCACCGTCACCGACAACCTGCTCACCGGAAAACAGCGGCGGCCGGAGTTCAACCGCTTCCGCTTCCATCAGCGCACCAGCACCATCGAGCGCTACGCCCGGGAGCTCTATGAGAAATTCGACATCCGGGGCGCGGGCACCGACGTCACCGTGGGGTCCATGTCCGGCGGCAACATGCAAAAGGTAGTCATCGCCCGGGAGTTCTCCTTTGACAGCCCCGTCCTCATCGTGGCCCAGCCCACCCGGGGGGTGGACGTGGGGGCCATCGAGTTCATCCACAGCCGCATCATCGCCCGGCGCAACGCGGGCTGCGCCATATTGCTGTGCTCGGCGGACCTGGACGAGGTGTTCCGCCTCTCGGACCGGATCGTCACCCTGTACGAGGGGAAGATCACCGGGGAATATACCGGGCCCTACTCCAAGCAGGAGATCGGCCTGGGCATGACCGGGGCCCGCCATGACGGAAAGGAGGCGGCGTCGTGAAAAAGATCAACTGGGGGTATCTGGGCAGCCTCTGCATCAGCGTGCTGCTGGCCTTCGCCATCGGCGCGGTGATCCTGGCGGTGGCCGGGTTCAGCCCCCTGCAGGCCTACGGCGCCATGATCGACGGGGCCTTCTCCAACGCCCGGCATGTGGGCGACTGGCTGGAATATGCCATGGTGCTGTGTCTGACGGGCCTGGCCTGCGTGCTGGGCTCCCGGGTGGGCATCTTCAACGTGGGCGGCGAGGGTCAGCTGCTGCTGGGCGCCGTGGCCGCCTGTCAGGTGGGCGTGTGGCTCACGGGCCTGTCCGCCTGGATCGTGATCCCCGCCGCCGCACTGGCGGCCATGGCCGTGGGCGGGCTGTACGCCCTCATTCCCGGGTGGCTGAAGGTGAAGGTGAAGGTCAATGAGGTCATCACCACCATCATGCTCAACACCATCGCCGCCAGCTTCTGCCAGTACCTGGCCAAGGGACCCTGGAAAAACCCCAACAAGAACATGGTGGCCGCCACGGCCCAGCTGGACACGCGGTATTGGTTTACCAACCTCATACCCAACTCCAACCTGTCCACCGCCATCATCGCCGCCGCCGTCATCACCTTCCTGACCTGGTACATCATGCAAAAGACCTCCGTGGGCTATGAGATGAAGCTCACGGGCCAGAACCCCCGCTTCGCCTTCTTCTCCGGCATCAAGACGGACAGGCTCGTGATCCTGTGCATGGTCATCTCCGGCGCCATGTGCGGCCTGGTGGGCATGTTCCGGGTCTACGGGGTGGAGCACCTGTACCGCAGCAGTATCAGCAACCAGTATTATTTCGAGGGCCTGACCGTGGCCATGATCGCCCAGTACAACCCGGTGACGGTCATCTTCCTCAGCTTCTTCTTCGCCATATTGAAGATCGGCGCCCAGGGCATGGAGCTGTCCGCCGGGGTGCCCAACCAGATATACCTCATCATCCAGACGGTCATCATCTTCTTCATGGCGGCGGAGAGCGGCATCTTCGCCTCCCTCCGGGCCGGGGCCATGCGCCGCCGGGCCCGGGCGGACATCCGCAGAAAGGGGGACGAGAGCCATGCTTGAGGATATTTTGGGCAGCATCTTCTCTGCGGGCACCTTCAACCAGATGCTCCGCAGCGCCACCCCCGTGGCTCTGGCCGCTCTGGGCGGGGCCATGACCGAGCACGCGGGCATCATGAACATCGGTATGGACGGCATGATCCTCATGGGCGCCTTCTTCGGGGTGCTGGGAAGCTATCTGTTCGGCTCCGCCGCGGCGGGGGTAGCCATGGTGCTGGCCATGGGCGTGGTGGTAGGCCTGTTCTTCGCCCTGTTCGTGGTGAAGTTCCGCTCCGACGAGTTCATCATCGGCACGGCCTTGAACACCCTCGCCCTGGGTCTGACCAGCTTCCTCTCCCGCTCCATCTTCGGCACCGCGGGCACCAAGGGCAACCCCGCCCTGCCCACCGTGCACATCCCCGGGCTGGACAGCATCCCCTTCCTGGGTCAGGTGCTCAACGATAACTCCCTGTTCGTCTACCTGACCTGGGCGCTGGTGCTCGTCATGTGGCTGTTCGTCTATAAGACCCCCTACGGCTTCTGGCTGCGGGCCTCCGGCGAAAAACCCGAGACGCTGCGCACCGCGGGCATCGCCCCGGAAAAGATGAAGTGGCTGGCCAGCATCCTGTGCGGGCTGTTCTGCGGCCTGGCGGGGGCCCACCTGTCCCTGGGCCAGCTGCAGGGCACCTTTGCCGAGAACATGGCCAACTCCCGGGGCTACATCGCCTTCGCCTGCGTCATCTTCAGCAAGGCAAACCCCGTCATGGCCTTCGTGGCGGCGCTGATGTTCGGCTTCTTCGACGCCATTGGCCTGCGGCTGCAGGATTACATCAGCTCCGATCTGACCAATACCATCCCCTATATCATCACCGTGGTGATGATGGTGTACGTGGTGGTCCGCTCCCAGCGCAGAAAGCGCCGGGCGGGCGGCCGTCTGACCCGAAAGCAGGCCTGAAAACCGTACAAAAGAGGACCGCTGCAATGCAGCGGTCCTCTTCCTATGCACTTTTCAGATCACCGCTGGCAGGTGATGGTCACGCCCACCAGATCGTAATCGCTCACATAGCTTTTGCCCGTGCTGTTCATGCACCGCACCGTGAAGGAATAGGTGGTGCCTGTCTTAGCCTTTTTCCAGGTGTAGCTGGTGCTCTTGGTGGTAGTCAGCGTCTTCCAGCTGCCAGCGCCGTCGGTCTTGTAAAACACCCGATACTTTCCGGCCCCCTTCACCGTATCCCAGCTGATCCGGATACCAGAGGCGGTGTTCTCCACATGGAATGTCGGCGCAGCCACAAACTTCACGCTCTTGCCGGAGGTGCTGTAGCCGCTGGTGTAGACTGGCGCCGACGCCGTGCTGCCCGCCGCCACGCAGCGCACCGTCATCTTATAGGTGGTGCCGCTGGCCGCATCCTTCATGGTATAGCTGGTCACGCCCGGGTCCACGATGTCCAGTACGGTCCAGCTGCTTACCTTCTTGAGCAAAACCGCGTAGCCCTCGGCATTGGTCACAGCGCTCCATTTCAGTTCCACGCCGTCCACCTTCACCTTCGCGCTGGTCAGCTTCGGGCTGGCCAATAGCTTGAAGGTGTCAGCCGTGTCCTCATACCGCCCGCTCACCACAGAGCCGCTCTTGTTCAGGCAGCACACTGTGAAGTAATACTGCGTGTTCGTCTTGGCCTTTTTCCAGGTGTAGCTGGTGCTCTTGGTGGAGGTCAGCTTCTTCCAGCTGCCTGCCGGGTCCGTGCGGTAATAGACCTGGTATTTATAGGCGCCGCTGATCTTATTCCAGCGGATCGTGATGCCGCTGGAGGCCGCCTCCACCGCGCTCACGGCTGGGGCGGTATAATAGGTCGCGCTCTTGCCGGAGGTGCTGTAACCACTGGCATACACTGGCGCCGACGCCGTACTGTCCGCCGCCACGCAGCGCACCGTCATCTTATAGGTGATGCCGCTGGCCGCATCCTTCATGGTATAGCTGGTCACGCCCGGGTCCACGATGTCCAGTACGGTCCAGCTGCTTCCCTTCTTGAGCAAAACCGCGTAGCCCTCGGCATTGGTCACAGCGCTCCATTTCAGTTCCACGCCGTCCACCTTCACCTTCGCGCTGGTCAGCTTCGGGCTGGCCAATAGCTTGAAGGTGTCAGCCGTGTCCTCATACCGCCCGCTCACCACAGAGCCGCTCTTGTTCAGGCAGCACACTGTGAAGTAATACTGCGTGTTCGTCTTGGCCTTTTTCCAGGTGTAGCTGGTGCTCTTGGTGGAGGTCAGCTTCTTCCAGCTGCCTGCCGGGTCCGTGCGGTAATAGACCTGGTATTTATAGGCGCCGCTGATCTTATTCCAGCGGATCGTGATGCCGCTGGAGGCCGCCTCCACCGCGCTCACAGCTGGGGCTGTATAGTACGTCGCGCTCTTGCTGCTGCTGGCGCCGCTGGTGAAGACCATGCTGTTGTCGCTCACGCAGCGGACCATGAAGGTGTACTTGTTCCCGCTGGCGACATTGGTATAACGATAGCTGGTCTTATCTGTGTCGCACAGCGCTGTCCAGCTCTTGTTTTTCTGGATGAATACCCGATACATTTTGGCGCCGCTGACCGCCTTCCAGCTCACATTCACTCCTTCAGGAACGGGGCTGACGGTCACCGAAGGTGCGGACAGCCGCCGGAAGCGCATGCTCTCGCCGCTGTCGCTGGTATAAATGGAGCCGCTCTTGTTGATGCAGCGGACCGCAAAGCTGTAATCGGTGTTATTCTTGGCTTTTTTCCATGTATAGCTGGTGGAGGTAGTGTCGGCGAGCTTCTTCCAGCTGCCGTTGCCGATCTTGTACAGTACCCGGTATTTGGCCGCTCCGGTCACCTTATCCCAACGGATCGTGACGCCACTGGAGGCCGCCTCTACCGACGTAACATTGGGCGTGTCATAAATCGCCGCACCGCCATCCAGATAGGAATAGTCATAGCCATACAGTCTGGCAAAGTTTGCCGTGTCGGAGCCCTT
This sequence comes from uncultured Oscillospiraceae bacterium, assembly GCA_947632365.1. GTDB lineage: Bacteria > Bacillota > Clostridia > Oscillospirales > Oscillospiraceae > CAJOIG01. The sequence continues at coordinate 8,625 of CANROZ010000019.1, read as the reverse complement.
GTAGCAGTACACTCTTGTGTAGCCGGGCACGCCCAGCGTATCCACCCGCAGGCCGTAGTTGTCTGAGCTGAGCTTGATCTTGCAGGACTTAGACATCACCGTGATGCTCTCCAGATAATAGCACTCCGAGAACGCCAGGGCGTGGATGGTCTTCATGCTCTCGGGGATGACCACGTTATTCAGAGAGCTGCCCTGGAACGCGATCTTCCCGATAGAGGTCACAGTGTTGCCGATGTCCACCTTCCACAGGGACGGGCACTGCATAAACGCCGCCTCGCCAATAGTGGTCACCCCGGCAGGGATGGTCACGGCGGCGAGATTCCCACAGCCCATGAAGGTCTCGGTGGGGATGGTCTTCAGCTTAGAGGGCAGCGTGATGCTCACCAAATTCCGGCAGATGGTAAAAACGTTCGCTCCAAAACGGCTCACGCTGTCGGGCAGGGTGATCTGCTCGGCGTAGCACCCCATAAACGCCCCGTCGCCCAGGGTGGTGACGCTCTTGGACACCTGGATGGTCTTGGCCTGGGCGCCGTAAAAGGCGTACGCTCCGATGGCAGTCACGCCGTCGCCCACCACGATCTTCTTCACATTGGTATTGCTGAACCACCAGGGCAGGGTCTTGGAGCTTCTTGTGCTATAGTCTTTGATCCGACCCTTTCCGTTGCCTGCGAACATCAGCAGTCCATTGTTGTCCAGCTGCCACATCACGCTCTTCTCATCGGGATAGCCGCAGTAGCCGCTGCTCACCACTGTCCCCAGCGTGGGCGTGGGGCTGGCAGGAGCTGCGGGCGGGGTCACAAGGCCGCTATCCAGTGAGCGGAAAGCAAACCCGGACTTGGACGCGTAGGCTGCCGCTGTGGAGCCGTCATGGCCACTGACCACAGTTCTTCCGGGCACGCCCAAGGTATACTCCGGCACATAGGCGTTCTTGTCGTAATCATAGTACTCAGAATCCGCGCCGATCTTGCAGGAAGCATTGGCCACAGAGAGGGAGGCCAGGGAACGGTTTCTGCCGAAAGCGGCCTCGCCGATGCTGACCACGCGCTGAGGCAGGCTCACATTCGCCAAAGCGGTGGCCGCGAAGGTCCCCGCGTCAATGGTCAGGCTGGAACCGCCGTCATCGATGGTGAGGCTGCTCAGGGACTCGCAGCCGGAGAAGGCGTGATCGCCGATGAAGGTGACCGAGGCCGGGATGGTGATGCTCTGCAGACCAGAGCACCGGAACGCCACTTCCCCGATGGATGTCACCGTGGCAGGAATGGTAAAGCTCCCCAGACTCAGGCAGAATTCGAAGGTGCCAAACGGGATGCTGGTGGCATTGGCGGGGAAAGTTACGGATGTCAGGCTTTCGCACGTCGAGAACAGGAATACACCGATCTTCGTCACGCTGTTGGGTATGGTCAGGCTGGTCAGGTTCATGCAACCTGTAAAAGCGCTGTCGCCCAGTTCCCGCAGTCCGGAGGGGAGCCGGAGGGAGCTGAAACCGCAGCCCCAAAAGGCAGTGACCCCGATCCGGGTGAGCGACTGGGGCAGCGTCACGCTGGTCACATTGCAATGCAAGTAAAAGGCAGCGTCACCGATCTCCGTGACGCCCTCTTCCACCACGATGCTGTGGATGTTTTCCCGCGCCTCATACTCTTCCCACGGTGCAGGTTGTACCTGATCATTGATCACAAAGCTGGCCATGGCGCCAGAGCCGGAGATGGTCAGCACATCGTTTTCCAGCTTCCAGGTCACATTATCGCCCTGGGCGCCGCAGGGTCCGGCCATCAGGGACGCCGTCGCCAGCCCCTCGTCCGGGTCAGGGGTGGCATCCGGGTCGGGGGTGGCGTCCGGGTCGGGGGTGGCGTCCGGATCCGGCGTAGCATCCGGGTCGGGGGTGGTGTCCGGATCAAGCGCGCCGTCCGGGTCAGGGGTCTCCTGGGGCATCTGTGTCTCAACAGGGAGCTCCGTGGGTATGGGAACCTCCGTCTCCGTGGGGACCTCTGTGGGCGCGGGAGCTTCTGTCTCGGCAGGTACCTCTGTGGGTGCAGGAGCCTCCGTCTCGGCAGGTACCTCTGTGGGCGCAGGAGCCTCCACAAGTGCCGGGGCCTCCGTTGGCGCAGGGGCCTCCGTTGGCGCGGGGGCTTCCGTTGGCGCGGAGGCTTCCGGGCCAGGATCTTCCCCCTCTGCCAACGCTGTCATGCCCATGGACAGCACCATGGTCAGCGCCAATAAAAGGGCGATCACTCTTCTCTTCATAACCGCAGTCTCCTTTTTACATCCTATTGGTAACGACGTTGCATCCTATGCAGACTGGTCAAAGTTAATCTAATCTAATTTTACCGCCGCAGATAATAATTGTCAACAGAGAATCCGGCCATAAAAGAGCAGAAGAGCGGGCACGAAGGCCGATCTGCCGATCTTCGCGTCCGCTCGTTCTTCTGTTGGTCTCTATTGCCTCACTTCACCGCGATCTGGCACATCTTCATAGTCTGCAGGGCGGCGGCGTGGCTGTCCGGCGTCACCCCGGCGCAGGCCTCCGCGATCACGGACACGGGGGTCTCCGGCAGGAACGCCTTGATGAGCAGAGCGTTGGACACCACGCAGATGTCTGTGCACAGCCCCACCAAGGTGATATCCAGCGGCTCCTCCTTCGCCATGGCCGCCAGTTCCTCCGCCAGGACCACGGAGCCGAAGGTGGGCTTGTCGATGATCCGGGCAGGGCCCAGGGCGGCGACTACCTTCTCGTTGAGCTGCCAGCCGGGGGTGCCCTTCACACAGTGGACCACGGGCAGATTGCGCCCCTCCTGGGTGTCCAGATAGTTCTCCGGGTGGGTGTCACGGGTGGCGATCACGTTCTCCGGGGGATACTTTTTGATCTGGTCCACCACACGGTCCACGATGGCCGCGGCCTCCGCCGTGCCCAGAGAGCCGTCGATGAAATCCTTCTGCATGTCGATCACAAGAAGCATCGAGCGCATAGGCGCGCCTCCTTTGTCATGTCAGTATGCCGAGGTCACAGGATATACTCCACGCCCTCCCCGGTGATCACCAACTCGTCCCGCTGGTTGAAGCACTCGGTCTTGATCTTCACCCGGTGCTTTTCCGGTATCTTCTCGATCACCGTGCCCACGGCGGTGATGGTGTCGCCCACGTACACGGGCTTGAGGAATTTCAGGGACTGGTCGGAATAGACGTTGCCGAAGGTGGCCTGGGTCATGACCGCGGAGATGAATCCCGCCACCAGCAGGCCGGGCACGATCACATCGTGGAAACGGGTGGTCTCGGCGTAGGGCTTGTCGATGTGGACCGGGTTCAGGTCCCCCGTCAAGCCCACCCACAGCGTCACGTCCGTCTGGGTCAGGGTCTTGGCGAACCGCTCCGTGTCTCCCACCTGGATGTCGTCCCAGTGCTTGATCCTCGCGTTGTAATCCATGTCGATCTCCCTTCTGTGCTGTATTTACAGGTTAGTATATCCCTCCAAGAAACGATCCACCGCCTTGGCGCAGGCGCGGCCCTCGGCAATGGCGATGGCCACCAGGCTGGCGCCCCGGCGCATATCCCCCGCCGTGAACACCTTCTCCGCGGCCGTGCTGTGGCCGTCCGCCCCGGTGGGGATGCGGCCCCGCTCGTCCAGGGTCAGGCCAAAGGCCACCGCCGTGGCGCTCTCGGCCCCGGAGAAGCCCGCCGCGATGAGGAGCATGTCGCATTTCATGGTATCCTCCGCTCCGGCGGTGACGATCTCCAGGCCCGTGAGGGCGCCCTTCTTATCGGTGAGCAGCTTTTTCACCTGGGTCTCGTAACGACGAGGGTCCGCGCCGAACTTGGCCGCGGCCTCCTGCTGGCCGTAATCCGGCGCTCCGGTCCGGGCGTGATAGGGCCAAACATGGCCCGTGTCCGCAGAGGCGGGCTTTCGCACCAGCTGCGCCACGCTCACCGCCCCCTGGCGGATAGCGGTGGCCACGCAGTCGGTGGCGGTGTCGCCGTTGCCTATGATGACCACATGTTTGCCCTTGGCGGAGCAGGCGCTCTCCCGCCCGGCCAGCAGGGACTTGGTGCTCTCGGTGAGATACGCCATGGCCTGGTAGACGCCCTTCACGTCCCCCTCCGCCGCGGGCACGGTCCGGGCCGCCCGGGCGCCGCAGCAAAGCACCACCGCGTCGTAGTCGGCCAGCAGCCGAGCCGCCGTATCCGGCGCCGCCGCGTCGATGCCCGTGACGAAGGTGACGCCCTCCGTCTCCATGCGGCGCAGCCGCCGCTCCACCACAGATTTATCCAGCTTCATATTGGGGATGCCGTACATGAGCAGGCCACCCGGCCGATCGTCCCGCTCAAAGACCACCACGGTGTGGCCCCGGTGGTTCAGCTGATCCGCCACGGCCAGCCCCGCCGGGCCGGAGCCCACCACCGCCACCTGCTTGCCCGTCTGCACATCGGGCACCCGGGGGGCGATGAGGCCGTGGTCGTAGGCGTACTCGATCACCGCCAGCTCATTGTCCCGCACGGAGATGGGGCTGTCGCCATAAAGGCCGCACACGCAGGCCGACTCGCACAGCGCCGGGCACACCCGTCCCGTGAACTCGGGGAAGTTGTTGGTCTTCATCAGCCGATCCAGGGCGTGTTCCCAGTTGCCGTGGAACACCTCGTCGTTCCACTCCGGGATCAGGTTGTGCAGCGGGCAGCCGAAATCCGACTGGCAGAAGGGCACGCCGCAGTTCATGCACCGGGCACCCTGGAGCTGCCGCTCCTGCAGGGGCAGCTCACCGTGGAACTCCCCAAAGCTCTCCAGCCGCTGTTCCGGCGCCGCCACGGGCCGCTCCACCCGGGCATATTCCATGAATCCTGTGGGCTTTCCCATGGTCAAACGCCTCCCTTCTGCACGTTATAAAACGCTTCCAGCTCCGCCTGCTGCCGGGGCATGCCCTTCTCCTCCAGCTGGGCGATGGCGGCCAGCATCCGGCTGTAATCGTTGGGGGTGATCTTCTTGAAGAGGGGCAGCATCTCCTCCCAGTTCTCCAGCACGGTCCGCCCCCGGGCCGAGCCCGTGGCATCCACATGGGCCTGGATCATGTCCCGAAGCTGGGCGATATCGTGCTTGGCGGTGACGCCGGACATAGTCACCATATCCTTGTTCAGCCGCAGGTAGAGCTCGTGGCGCTCGTCCATCACGTAGGCGATGCCCCCCGACATGCCCGCAGCGAAGTTCTTGCCCGTGGAGCCCAGTATCACCACGCAGCCGCCCGTCATATACTCGCAGCCGTGGTCGCCCACGCCCTCCACCACCGCCTTGGCGCCGGAGTTGCGCACCGCGAAGCGCTCCCCCGCCATGCCGTTGACATAGGCTTCGCCGGAGGTGGCGCCGTAGAGGGCCACGTTGCCGATGATGATGTTCTCCCCGGGATTGATGGTGCTCTCCGGCGGGGTCTTCACGATGAGCCTGCCGCCGGAAAGGCCCTTGCCGAAGTAGTCGTTGCTGTCCCCGGTCAGGCGGATGGTCACGCCCTTGGGCAGGAAGGAGCCGAAGGACTGGCCGCCGCCGCCCCGGGCGTCGATGGTCACGGTGTCGTCGGGCAGGGAATTGCCGAATCTCTTGGTGATCTCCGAGCCCAGGATGGTGCCGAAGGTCCGGTTGGTGCTGGACACATCCACGCTCACATGCTTGGCCGAGCCGTCCTTCAGGGTCTTTTTGAAGGCGGGCAGCAGTACACTTTCGTCCAGGGTGCGCTCCAGGTGGAAGTCGTAATCCGCCGACCGCTCGTGGTGGACGGCGTTCTCGTTCTGGCTGCAGCGGGCCAGGATGCCGCTCAGGTCGATGGACCGGGCCCGGGGGTCCGTCAGGTCGGACCGGGGCCGGAGCAGCTCCGTGCGGCCCACCAGCTCATCCACCGTGGCTACGCCCAGCTTCGCCATGATCTCCCTTAGCTGCTGGGCCACGAAGCGCATGAAGTTCATCACGTACTCCGGCTTGCCCGCGAAGCGGCAGCGCAGGTCCGGGTTCTGGGTGGCGATGCCCGCCGGGCAGGTGTCCAGGTTGCACACCCGCATCATCACGCAGCCCATGGCCACCAGGGGCGCTGTGGCAAAGCCGAACTCCTCGGCGCCCAATATAGCCGCCACGGCCACGTCCCGTCCGGTCATCATCTTGCCGTCCGTCTCCAGTATGACGCGCTGGCGCAGGCCGTTGGCGATCAGGTTCTGGTGGGTCTCCGCCAGGCCCAGCTCCCAGGGCAGGCCCGCGTTCTGGATGGAGTTGCGGGGCGAGGCCCCGGTGCCTCCGTCGTAGCCGGAGATCAACACCACCTGGGCCCCGGCCTTGGCCACGCCGCAGGCGATGGTGCCCACCCCCGCCTCGCTGACCAGCTTCACGCTGATGCGGGCGGCCCGGTTGGCATTTTTCAGATCGTAGATCAGCTGGGCCAGGTCCTCGATGGAATAGATATCGTGGTGCGGCGGCGGCGAGATCAGGCTCACGCCGGGGGTGGAATACCGGGTCCGGGCGATCCAGGGATAGACCTTCTTCCCCGGCAGGTGTCCGCCCTCGCCGGGCTTGGCTCCCTGGGCCATTTTGATCTGTATCTCCTGGGCGGAGCACAGATACTCGCTGGTGACGCCGAAGCGGCCGGAGGCCACCTGCTTGATGGCGCTGCTCTTTTCCGTGCCGTGGCGCTCCGGCTCCTCGCCGCCCTCGCCGGAGTTGGACTTGCCGCCCAGGCGGTTCATGGCGATGGCCAGGCACTCGTGAGCCTCCTTGGAGATGGAGCCGTAGCTCATGGCTCCGGTCTTGAAGCGCTTGACGATGCTGTCCACGCTCTCCACCTGGTCCAGGGGGATGCCCCCCTTCTCGTCCCAGACAAATTCCATCAGCCCCCGCAGGTTGTGGGGGTCATCCGCCCCGTCGGCCAGGGCGGCGTACTGCTTGAAGCGCTCGTAGTCGCCGCTCTGCACCGCCTCCCGCAGGGCCACGATGGTGGCCGGGTCGAACAGGTGGCTCTCTCCGGTGTCACCGGAGCGCAGCTTGTGAAAGCCCACGCTGTTGAGGGTGGTGTCCACCCCCAGGCCCAGGGGATCGAAGGCGTGGCTGTGGTGGTATTCCACCGCCTGGCCCATCTCCTCGATGCCGATGCCGCCCACCCGGCTGACCGTGTTGGTGAAGTACTTGTCGATCACATCCTGCCGGATGCCCACCGCCTCGAAGATCTGGGAGGACTGGTAGGACTGGATGGTGGACACGCCCATCTTGGAGGCGATCTTCACGATGCCCCCCAGGATGGCCTTGTTGTAATCGGCGATGGCGGTGTGCTCGTCCTTGTCCAGCAGGCCCATCTGGATGCACTCGGCAATGCACTCGTGCACCAGATACGGCTGGATGGCCCGTGCGCCGTAGCCCAGCAGCAGCGCGAAGTGGTGCACGTCCCGGGGCTCGGCGCTCTCCAGGATGATGGACACGCTGGTGCGCTTTTTGGTGCGGATCAGGTGCTGCTCCATGGCGGACACGGCCAGCAGCGAGGGGATGGCCACATGGTTCTCGTCCACCCCACGGTCCGACAGCACCAGGATGTTGGCCCCGTGGCGGTAGGCCTTGTCACAGGCGATGAAAAGCCGATCCACCGCCCGCTCCAGGGGCGTATTTTTATAGTACAGCAGGCTCACCGTCTCCACATGGAAGCCGTCCCGGTGCATGGCCTTGATCTTCAAAAGCTCCACACCGGTGAGGATGGGGTTGTTGATCTGCAGCACGTTGCAGTTTTCCGCGCTCTCCTCCAGAAGGTTGCCGTCGGAGCCCACATACACGGTGGTGTCCGTGACGCACTCCTCCCGGATGGCGTCGATGGGCGGGTTGGTCACCTGGGCGAACTGCTGCTTGAAGTAGTGGAACAGCGGCGGATAGTTGCCCGAGAGCACCGCCAGGGGGATATCGCTGCCCATGGCCGCCGTGGGCTCTGCCGCCGTGCGGGCCATGGGGAGGATCACGTCCTTGACCTCCTCATATGTATAGTCAAAGGCCTTGTAGAGACGGTCCCGCATCACCTGGGTGTGGGTGGGCACCTGCTTGTTGGGGATGGGCAGGTCCTGCAGCTGCACCAGATGCTGGTCCAGCCACTCGCCGTAGGGCTGGCGGGAGGCGTAAAAGTCCTTCACGTCCTCGTCCAGCATCACCCGGCCCCGGCGGGTGTCGATGAGCAGCATCTTGCCGGGCTGCAGGCGGCTCTTGGCGGTGATGTGCTCCTCCGGGATGTCCAGCACGCCCACCTCGGAGGCCAGGATCAGCCGTCCGTCGTCGGTGAGATAGTAGCGGCTGGGCCGCAGACCGTTGCGGTCCAATATGGCCCCCACCAGCTCCCCGTCGGAGAACAGGATGGACGCCGGGCCGTCCCAGGGCTCCATCATGGTAGCGTAATAGCGGTACAGGTCCCGCTTTTTCCGCCCGATCATCTTGTCGTTCTTCCAGGGCTCGGGAATGGTGATCATCATGGCCAGAGGCAGGTCCATGCCGTTCATCACCAGAAATTCCAGGGTGTTGTCCAGCATGGCCGAGTCGGACCCCGCGCCGTTGATGACCGGGAATATCTTGTCCATGTTCTCCCGCATGATGGCGGAGCTCATGGTCTCCTCCCGGGCCAGCATCCGGTCCACGTTGCCCCG